>WTGC01000004.1:60632-293973 GCA_011523705.1 Chloroflexota bacterium
GAAGATGCCAAAAGCCGGCGCCATCCAGGGGATGATCATCGACGCGGGATGATTTACCCAGTCAATCCGGCTCATCAATATGAATAGCGGAATCAGGATCAGCTGAAAGGGAATCATTGTCGAGCCGATCAAGATTATGAACAAGAAATTCTTGCCGCGAAAGAAATACTTGGCGAAGGCGAAGCCGGCCAGCGAACAGAAGAAAAGCACGAATACCGTCACCACCGCGGCGTATATGATGCTGTTGGCATACCAATAGGGAAAGTGCCAGCCGGTCAGCAGAGTTTCATAATTCCTGAATGACCACTCGGCCGGCGGCAGCCAGGGCGGCAGCGTGAAAATCTCGGTCGTCGTCTTGAATGACGAATAGATCATGAAGGCGATCGGCAGCACCGTCAACAGCGCCCCGCTGATGACCACAACATGCAGCGCAACGACGCCCAGGCGCTGGCCGAAACGCTCGCCCATCAGTCCTCCTTCCGGAAGACGCCGTACCACTGCAGCTGCAGCAGCGACAAAATGAATACCGTCGCGAATAGCACCGTTCCTACTGCCGATGCGAAACCAAGACGCAAACGCGTGTAGCCGCGCTCGTAAAGATACTGCACGACGCTCATGGTGGAGTTAGCCGGTCCGCCCTGTGTAAGAATCTGCGGTTCGTCGAATATCTGGATTGAGCTCAGCAAGACGATAATGCTGACGAACAAGATGATCGGACGCAGCATGGGGATGGTGATGCGAAAGAATTTTTGCAGCATGCTGGCGCCATCAATCGACGCCGCTTCGTATAATTCTTCGGGAATGCTCTGCAGCCCAGCCAAGAAGTAGATGGTCAGCAATCCGGTCGAGCGCCATGCGATCAGAATGATAATTGCAACCTTGGCCCATGATCGATCGCCCAGCCAGTATATCGGCTCCAGTCCCAGATAGATCAGCGGCGCGTTCAGCAAACCGGTGTCGCGACTGTAGAGAATCTGAAATACCAGCGTAATCGCCACTGTCGATGTCACCACCGGCGTGAAGTACATCGCCCGCCAGACGTTGCTGAAGCGCAACGACTTGGCATTCAGCAGCACCGCCAGCACCAAGGCAAGGGGCAGGACAATCAGCAGGCTGGCAACCGCGTAGATGGCCGTATTCGTCGCCACCTGCGCGAAGACCTTGTCGCTCAGCAGGCGCCCGTAATTGCGCGCGAGAACAAAACGCGGATCGTTGATGCCATCCCAACGGAACAAGCTCAATACAAGCGCGATCAGGCTGGGCGCCAAAAAGAAGAAAGCAAACAGGACGTAGAAGGGAGAGATGAAGGCGTAGGGGGCCAGCTTGTGCTGCTGGAATCCACCGCTTTCACGCGCGTCACGTCCACGCGCGACGGCCGCTTGAACCATGCTCTGCTCCTACCGCACGACTGGATTTCCTCGTACGGCTTGTCCGCTACTTACCTATGTGAGCGAGTTTTCCAATGATAGCCTAGCAAATGTCGCGTCCAACGGGCGAAATGCTGCCCTAATAGGCTGTTTCCAACTTGGCGACGCTCCCCCTCTCCCCTTGTGGGAGAGGGGGCCGGGGGGTGAGGGGTAGAAATGCGCCCCTACAGCGCTATCAACGCTACTCGGCGAAGGCGATTTCGTCTTCCATGTATTGCACGATGTTGTCGATTGCTTCATCAGCGGTGACGGCGCCGTCAAAGAACAGGGCTAGCTCAGCCGCCATCTGTAACTCAAAGGTCCGGCGGAACAAGCTCTGATACCAGATCGGCACATCGTCCACGATCTCGGCGAAAATCTCGCCCGTCTTTTGACCAGCGTAAAACGGATCGGACAATCCTACGATTCGATCATCATGGAAAGCGGCTGCCATCGTCGGATAATAGGCGATCTCCTCGTAACGCTTGATCTGATTCTCCAGCGTCACATAGGTGTATTGCAGCAGCTCCCAGGCATATTGGGCGTTCTCGTTTTCCTTGGCGACGGCGAATCCGGTGCCGCCCCAGACGCTGGTCTTATGGCCCGCGCCATCCTCCCAAACCGGCATGCGGCCAATACGAAATTCCTCTGCCATATCTTCCGCTTGCGGCTTCAGGATGTAGTCGGAATACCAATCGGGCATGATCGCGCCGACCAGATTGCCTTCGCGATAGGCATTGATGATCGCCGGTCCCCATACTTCGGCGCTGGGAACGTAGCGTATCGCGCCGCTGTCCAAGCCCTCGCTCAGCAAGTTCAGCACTTCAATCGCGATCGTCCGATTTTCCTCGTCCGGCAGTACAAATTCGCCGTGCTCGTCGAAGATCGCGCCGCCGCGCTGCAGCAAATACATCATGAACATGCCGCCGTGGTCGGTAATGTAAGACATGGCGATGCCTTCTTCTGCAAGCGCCGCGCCCGTCTCCAGGTACTCGTCCCAGGTCGTCGGCACCGACAGTCCTCGATCCTCAAAAATCGACGGCTGATAGTAATAGACAACGGCGCAAAGCGAACTGTCCACGCCATAGACGCGACCCTGATATTTGTAAGGCGTGTGCCGCCCTTCCACGATCAGGTCATAGTCGTCAGCCAGCAGATCGGTCAAATCGAGGAATTTGCTCTCGATGATGCCGCCCTGCATGAAGCGCGGGAAGGAACCTTGCTCGATGCCCAGCAAATCCGGGATCTCCTCGCCGGCCGCCAAATTGCCCAGTACCTTGTCGAACACACTGGGCACCACCTCAAACTCGAATGTGAAGTCGATATCGGGGTAGCGCTCTTGCCACTCCAGCGCGCGAGCGTTGAAGAATTGCACGTACAAGCCGTCGTGCGTCCACATGGTCAGCGTCACTTCCCCGGCGTCCTGCGCCGCCGCCGGCAAGGCCACCCAAAGCAACGCGAAAGCAAGTAAGACCGTGACAATCGTAAGGAACCTTCTCATTTCAACCTCCTCTGAAAGAAACAAGCAGCGAAAGAACGAAACATGCAACGTGACGATTCTATCGCCTTTCGTTGTCTTCGTCAAAGCAGCCAGACATGCAGCCTGAGATTTGTTCAATGTGTGATATAATGCGCGCGCGAAACCGACACGTGGAAGGAGCGCCGTGAACCCGCTGCTCAACGTCGACCAAGCCCTCGACAACATTCTCGCCGACATGAAAAAGCTCGAAGCGGAGACCGTCTCCTTGCCCGATGCGCTCGATCGCGTGCTCGCCGCGGACATCGTTTCCCCGATTGAACTGCCGCCCTTCGACAACTCGGCCATGGACGGCTACGCCATTCACTTCGAGGACAGCGCCGATGCCAGCCAATCCAAGCCGGCTGCTTTGCCGGTCACGATGGACATCATGGCTGGAAGCGCTCCCGATGAAGAGCTGAAGCCCGGCGCAGCCGCCCGCATCATGACCGGCGCGCCCATTCCACAAGGCGCCAGCGCCGTCATCCCGGTCGAAGACACAGATGATGAGTGGCAGAAGGGCGAAGACAGCGCGCTTCCCGCGGAAGTACGCCTATTCAGAAGCTTGGCCCGCGGCGAAAACATTCGTCTCGCGGGCGAAAACATCGGCGTCGGCGATACGATCATCCGCGCCGGAACCGTGATCGGTCCCGCCGAAATCGGCATGATCGCCGGCATCGGCCGCCCGCGCGTCGAGGTCATCCGTCAGCCCAAAGTCGCCATCCTCAGCAGCGGCGACGAGTTGGTCGATATCTACGACGAATTGGGACCCGGCAAGATCCGCGATACCAACGGCTATGCGCTGGCCGGCTTGATCCGAGGCGCCGGCGGCGTACCGATTCGACTGCCCATCGCCAAAGACAGTCTGGAATCTATCCGCGCCCTTTACCGCCGCGCGCTGGAGATCAACCCCGATCTGCTGATCAGTACCGCCGGCGTATCCGTGGGCGCCGCCGACCTGGTCAAAGTGGTGATGGACGAGCTCGGTGAAATCGACTTCTGGCGCATCAACATGCGGCCCGGCAAACCGCTGGCTTACGGCACAATTCAAGGAGTGCCCTTCTTCGGCTTGCCCGGCAACCCGGTTTCGACCATGGTGACCTTCGAAGTGATCGTCCGTCCCGCGCTCGCTAAAATCGCGGGCCGCGCCTACAAGCGGCGAAAGGTCAAGGCGACGCTTGCGTCAGGAATGCGCTCCGATGGCCGGCGCACTTATGCCCGCGTCACTCTGAAGCGCGAGGGCGCCCGTCTTGTCGCTCGCTCCACCGGCATCCAGAGTTCTGGCGCGCTGATGTCCATGGTGCTGGCTGATGGCTTGGCGGTCATTTCCGAAGGGGTAAGGCGCGTTCCCGCCGGGAACGAGATTGAAGTCCTCCCCCTGCGTCCGCTCGAGTAAAACCTGCGAGGTAGAGATGAAATCGTTTTCAAACGAGAGTAATGATTCCGTACCGGGGCGCGACCGCCTCGTTCGCCGCGTCCAATTGCTGCTCGTCCTCATCGGCTTGTTAGTCGCCGGTTATCTGAGCTACCTCAAACTCGCCGAGGCGCCGGCCGTCTGCGTGGAAACGGGACCATTCGATTGCAATGTCGTGCTGAACAGCCAATATTCGGAGCTTGGGGGCGTTCCCATCGCCTATTTGGGATTCGCCGTTTACGTCGCGATCGGGGTGATTCTCGTGCTGGAGGGCCAAGTTGGCTTTTTGCGCGAGTGGGGTCGGCTGCTCAGCTTCGGCATCGGCCTCTTCGCCTGGCTCTTTTCAATGTGGCTGGTTTACGTGCAGTTCGTACTGCTGGAGGCGCTTTGCCCCTGGTGCCTAACCCATGAGACAAACTTCACCGTTCTCTTCGCTTTGATCTGCTATCGCGTTTACCGCGAAACCTTCAGCGAGGCATAACTGTCGATAATGCGTCTCTGAGTTCACCCATCATTTAGAAGATTTCAAACAGACGGCCAAGCGTAATAATCTGGCCGAGAACCAGCAATCCAAGAATCCACTTGTGGTAGTCAAGCGCAATTTCAATACGCGACAATGTCGCCGATATGTCGCTTTTCTTGACAAATTCTTCAGATCGCGTTTCCATCTGCGTTACTCGGCGGTCAATTGAGGACTTTGCCTTAGAATCTGCTCCAGGTCTGTCAAACTGACTCACCACAATTGTTGTCGGCGTCAGCAAATCTGTCATGGCGACTCGATTTCAAGAGTTTCTGAAACTGGCTGAAACATACCAGGGAATCGGCTGAAGCGCGTGTGGAGAACTGATGTTAATGATTGAGTATCAAACCTTGCTCAAGACTGCGAGCCACGCAGTGTCCGCGCCAGAATCTCTTCCTGTTTGTCGCGATGATTTGAACGAGCATTGGGCTTGTGATTGCTCAGCGCGTCCGCCGTCGGTTCGCTGCGCATCGCGCGTTGGAAAGCCTGCGCCATTGCCGTGGGCACATCCTCCCCTTCGTCCTCATCATCCTGAATCGCCGTCTCTTCCGGCGCGGATTTCATCGTCAGGTCAATCTGTCGCGAGCGCCCATTCTTCTTGAGCACGCGGACACGCACTTCCTGCCCGACAGCGGCGACATCGCTCGGCGTGCGCACATAATTGTCAGACATTTCGGAAACATGCACCATGCCAGGTCGCTCGGCCCCGAAATCGACGAAGACGCCAAAGTCTTCCACGCGGATTACCTGGCCGGTGTAGGCATTGCCTTGCCGAATCGTCGCCCAGGGAACCGGAGGCGGCTTCTCCATCGTCAGCGCGACATAGCCATCCTGGCGCCTCTTGTAAACGAAGGCGGTAATCTCGCTGCCCGGCTGCGCCACCTCTTCAAAACGGCGCTTGTCCTTTTGAGCCAGTTGGGAAATATGGAGCAGCGCGTCCTGCCCGCTGCCGATATCAACCAGGGCGCCATAGATGCCGACGTGCCTGACCGTGCCTCGTACTTCCGCCCCAACCTTTAGCCTGCCTGTTTCTACCGCCATCTTGCCACCGCTCCTTGAAATTCGTACCTGGCGCGCCGCCGGCCCGCTTAACTCTCCGGACAGATCGCTTCGTCTCCGACGCCGCTGCCAACATAATCGAACGCTTCCGCCTCGGCGTAGGCGCTGAGCGAAACGAAGCCCTTCCACAAATGCAAGCTCGCGCAGGTCAATAGCTCCCGCATTTCGCTCTCCGCCAAATACATCACGCCGATAATCTTGTTGTCGACCGAAACCGCGCCCTGAGCGCCGCCCGCGACATAAGAGTATATCACCATCGGCGTCTCGGGATAAACGAAGACTGCGTAGGCCTGCTCTTCGCTGACTGGCTGGCCCGCCACATATTGCGGTTCGCCAAACTTGTCAAAGACGGGACCAAAACGCATCGCCGGCGCCAATTGAAGCAAGAACGAGGTGATCGTCTCGCCATCGCGGCTGATCATCTGGCAGCAAGGCTGATTTTCGCCCTCGGCGAACACAATGACCCGTCCCGGGTTGTCGTCTTCCGCTTCGGATTCTTCCGTGATTTTGAACCGCCCGGCGCTTTTCAGTATCACCTCGGCGTCTCGATAACTGGTCTCGCCGGCCGTGATGCCATTCCAGCAGGGCGCCTCACAGGGCTCGCCGCTGAGCAAGCTGGTATCCTGAAGCTTCGTCTCGTCAAGCAGATTGACTTCGCCAGCGCAACCAGCCAGCGCCGCGGCGGCAATCAAAAGTAGCGCGAAAAGAAACCGGCGATTCATACGATGTCACTTTCAGCTGGGATCGGGCGGCAATCGGCGCGCATCATAGCAAAGGACGGTTTCTTTGTACAGTGCAGTCAATCAAGCCGGAGCTTCGGGCGTCAATTCTTGCGCAATGTCAGGGAATAAACGCCCAGCGTCCCCCCATACTGATTGGCGAAACGCGTCGCGATAATGGTGTAGGGTCCGCTTTCGCGAAGGACGTATCCGCTGATCAGCGAATCCGTCTTGCGGCCAGCCGTGCCCAACAGCACTGGATCGGCGTCATCATTCGCCGCGATCTGCTGGTCGCCCGGGCTGATCAGATAAAGATTCGTGTCCAGGGTCTGCGTCGCCGCCGACATCGTGATCGTCACCGACTCGCCGGCGACGCCGTCAAAAGAATACACATCAAAGGTGTTCTCCGCGCTGATGACACCGGTGACGCTTTGCCCGCTTTCAATTGGCGGCGCGTCAAAGGCTTCCGCTTGATACGCCAGGGTAGCGCTGCCGCCATCAATGTATCCCGCCTCGCCGACGATGACCTCGCCCGCCGGCGTCACGGTGAAATTTGTCACGTAGCGCTGACCAATTAGCGGGAACTCGCGCGCGTCAGCGACCAAGTTGCCGTTCACCTCGATCAGCAAGGTGAAATCGACGGGCGGCGGCAGGTCCGAGCAGGCGTTCTGATACCAAACTTCCACTTCATAGGTGCCGGGCCGCATCGCGCCAAGGGGCCAATAAATGTAAGAAACCGGCGTGCCCGTCTCCGCCGGGATGCAATTCACATTGCCGACTTCCTGCAATATGCCGCCACTCGCTATGAGCGGGCTGTCATCAAAAACGGACTGGCCGGTCGGGTCACGCACCAGCAGCTGCAAATCGGCGCTCGTGCTCCAGTACAGGCTCACTTCAATATCGCCTTGAGGCAAATCCAGGCTGGTCACTTGGCTCGCCACATCGCTGGTCGGCCCGCTCAAGGTGATTTGGAATTGTCCTTCCGTGCCGCCGATCTCCTTGGCATAGCGCGTGGCGATGACCGTATACCGGCCGGTGCTCAACAAGCGCGCATTGACAATCGCCGAATCGGTCGTCCCGCCGACGGCGTCATCGTTGACGTTGACCACTTTCCCGGCCGGATCGACTATCTGCAGCAAGGTATCCAAATTCGCGCCCACCGCCTCCATATTCAGCGTAATCAATTCGTCGGCGGCGCCAGCGAAAGAATAAGCGAGGAAGGGTTCGACATTGCTGATCCGCCCCAGCACCGGCACACCACGCGCCAGTGGCGTCGCCGCCACGTTGGCGAATTCAAAGCCGGCCGGCAGCAGGGTAAGGCTCGTATCCGGATAGGGACCGCCCCTGCTGAGCGCCGCGCTGCCATCGGCCATGATTTCGAAGCGAGTAACGTATACGCTCTTGCCGCTCGTTCCGCCCGGGGAGAGATTGATGTCCAATCGTCCAGCCGAAACGCCATCGACAAAGACCTCAAGCTGAAACGGGACCGTCACCGTGCGCGTGTCGCAAGCCTGCTCATAATAGATGATGACTTCATAACTGCCAGTCGACAGGAAGCCGGGCTGCCAGACGGCGCTCTCCTCCGGTGTTTCGCTGATCACCTGGCACAAGCCGTTGGCGTCAAAGCCGAATACGCCGCCGTTGTTCGTCGTGCGGGAATTCCAGTGCAATGCTTCGCCCGTGGGATCGCGCACTTCCAGGTTCAAATCGGCCGCGCCGCTCCAGCTTAGCCTCGCCTCAATTCCCGCGCCCAGTAAAATCAATTGCGGTTCCGCCGCTGCCGCTGGCGCCTCCTGCTCGCCGACCTCCGCGCTATCGCTCGCCGCTATATCCAGCCGAATGTCGAAGGTTGTGTCGGGCGCGCCGCCACCAGCCGCGAAATAAACGAAAACATTGTAACGGCCGCCATTCCTGAGCAGCACATCGCTCGCCGTGAAGGCGCCCGCGTTGGCTCTATCGGCCGCCTGCGCGATGGTGTTGCCGTTGATGTCGCTTATCAACAGCGCCAAGGTCCCGCCATTCACATTCGATAGCGAAATTGTCGCCGATGAGTTCGCGCCCGCGTCAAAGACATAAGTGGTCGCTGTGCTGGCCGGTCCCAGCACGCCGGAAACCGTTGCGCCCGCTTCCAAAATGTTAATCGCGTTTTGCGCCCAAGCCGGCATCAGCGCGAGAACCAGGCAAATGAACCCAAGCAAGACCTGCATTCTACACCGTTTCAGCCCACTGACTATTGATAAGGACATGTTGCCAGCCCTCCATACCTGCGGCGCCAATTTGGCGCTGCGAACCGAAGTGTAACGGATTCTCTATACGCTTGCCAGACTAACAACCTTCGCCACACCAGTGAAGCCGCCGCTGCCATTGCCTTATCGCGGCGCTTTGGTTTGACTATAGACAACCAGGGCGTCGCCGGCGGCGAAAGGAGCATGTCGTGCCAATCACAGCTTTAGCATACTACAAAGTAAAATCACCCGCTTCAATTCTGGATAGCCCCTCTCGCCATCGTGACGGTGAGGGGCGGCATGACTATGCGGCAAATCGCGCCGGTGCGGGCCTTTCATCACGGTCCTTCGCGCTGCGCTTGATCGCCTCCGCGCTGATCATCTTGCTGGCGGGCGTCGCCCAGGCGCAGCGTCCAGCGGCCGCCAAGCATATCGTCCGGCCCGGCGAAACGCTGGGGCTGATCGCGCAAAATTACGGCGTCGACATCTATACGCTGGCTTCAGCCAATGGCATCAGCAACGCCCACCGCATTGGCGCCTGGCAGCAGTTGACGATTCCAAACAACGCCGGTCAGCAGCGGGCGGCCGCCGCCGGGGGCGAGACCCACATCGTGCGCCGCGGCGAAACGCTGGATAGCATCGCCAAGTCTTACGACGTCGCCCTCGGCGACCTCATGGCGCTCAATAATGTCTTCGGCTGGATCTACCCTGGCGATGAACTGGCGCTGCCATTGCCCGGCCGCGCGGACCCGCAAGACTTGGACACGCCAACCGCGGACTCGGCTTCGAGCTCCGCGACCAGCGGCAATACACACATAGTGCGCGTCGGCGAAACCCTGGGCACAATCGCCGCCGCCTATGGCATCTCGCTGTATGACTTGCAAGTGGCGAACAATATCTGGGGCTGGATCATCTATGTCGGGCAAGAATTGACGATCCCCGGCGATGGCCTTGCTGTCATCAACCTTGATGAGGCGGCGGCTCCCGCAGAGAGTCCTGCGCCGACGGAGGCGCGCCCGCCGATTGAGTCCAGCGGCATCAACCATACCGTGAAATCCGGCGACACCCTGGCCAAGATTGCGGCCGCCTATGGCGTGTCACTGGATGATCTGCAATCGTTAAATGACATCTGGACCTGGATCATCTATGTCGGTCAAGAATTGGAGATTCCCGCCGGAGGAAAGCCTCCGGAAGTGGCGGAAGCGACGGAAGCTTCGTCAGAGTCGGCGCCACCCGTTCAATCGCAAGAGCCGGCGACGCCGATTGAGAATCCAGCAACGGCGCCGCAAGCCGATACCCATACCGTCCAGCGCGGCGAAACTTTGTTTCGAATCGCCAAGACCTACGGCGTCGACCTGGCTGCCCTGATACGCGCCAACGGCATCGCCGACGCCACTCAGATCCATTCGGGGCTCGTCCTGCGCGTGCGCAATCTCGACGCCTACACGCCGCCACCGCCCGCCGTGTCGAACAGCTCGGCCTCGCCGCCAGCTACCCAAAGGCAGCCCGCCCCCAGCCGCGAACAATACGTCGTGCGCCGGGGCGAGAATCTGTCTCAGATTGGGGCGAAGTTGGGCATGAGCTGGCTGGCGATCGCCGAGATCAACGGACTCAGCAATCCTGACGCCTTAAGAGTGGGGGCGCTGCTTTTGATCCCGACAGCCGAAGAAGCGGCGAAATACGGTCCCGTCCAGCCAACATACAGCGATCCCGGCGCCCGTGTCGGCCGGGGCCGCGAATTCGTTGTCGTGCTCAGCACGCAAATGGCTTATGCCTACGAAGGCGGCGTACTCCGGCGCAGCGCCCGCATTTCATCGGGCTTGCCCGATACGCCGACAGTGAAAGGCGACTTCAAGATCCGACGCAAGGTGCGCCGCCAGCGTATGCGCGGGCAAGATTACGACCTGGACAATGTGGAATGGGTGATGTACTTCTACGCCGGCTACGCCTTCCACGGCACCTGGTGGCACAACAACTTCGGCCGGCCCATGAGCCGCGGCTGCGTCAACATGACCAATACCGATGCCAAGTGGTTCTATGAATTCGGCTCCATCGGCACGCCGGTGCACGTGCGAGCCTGAGGCTAGCCCGCTGCCGCGCCGTTGAGCCCGAGCTCGGCGGCGCCCTCTTGCATCGCCTTCAAGACCAGCGGCACGTGAAACTCCCAGACATCAACGCCCAGTATTTCACAGCCATCGATGACATCCTGCCGATTGACGCCGGCGGCAAAGGCTTTGTCCTTCCATTTCCGGCGGATGCTCCTGACCTTGACATCGCGGATATCCTTGCTCGGCCGCACCAGCGCCACCGCCGTGATCAGGCCCGTCAGTTCATCAACCGCGTAGAGCGCCTTGTCGCGCAGGGTCACGCGGTCATCAGCCGCCAGCGGACCGTGACTCAGGATCGTGCGGATGTCTTCCTCGCCCAAGCCGCGCTCGCGCAAGATCGGCGCGCCATCCATCGGGTGCTGCTCCAGCGACGGGTGAATCTCCCAGTCGAAATCGTGCAGCAAGCCGACCAAGCCCCAAGCCTCCGGGTCTTCGCCGTAATGCTCGGCATAGGCGCGCATGGCGAATTCCACCGCCAGCATGTGCTTGCGAAGGGACTCTGCGCTCACAAATTCACAGACGATCTCGTAAGCGGTCTGTCTGTCCAATTCTCTGTGCCTCCCAGCCTGCGATAAGCAATGCGCTCTAGTGTTCTCAATATCCGGCGCATTGCAATGCCGAATCCGCTCGTCAAAGTAACAGCTCTGCAGGCGCGAATGACGGTATGTGTCCACGCGACCCTGCGAGTCGCCGGCGCGTTTCACCCCATCCCCCCGGCCCCCTTCCCGAAGGTCTATGTCTACGTGACCCAGCGAGCTAGGGAAGGGAGAGCTAGCGATGGCGGGTTTTCGCGTTAAATGGATTCGATGGGCTTAGGGCGCTTTTCTCTCCCATCCCCGTGACACCAACGTCTTGTAGGGGCGAGACTTGTCTCGCCCTAGCGCTCCATCAACGTGCTGCAAATGCGAGAGTATGGGATTAGGCGCGATTTACTTCCAACTAACCCTTCACTGCCCCAAAGGTGATGCCACGAATCAGGTACTTCTGCGCAAACAAAGCGAAGACAATCATCGGCAAGATCATGACCACGCTCATCGCCGCCATCGGTCCCCACTGAATGCCCTTATCGCTGACGAAGCCGGCCACCGCAATCGACAGCACACTGGCTTTGCGCCGCGCGACGCTCGACGCGATCAAGAATTCATTCCAGGATAAGAAAGCCGTCAATATCGCGGCGGCCGAAACGCTCGGCATCACAATCGGCAGTACGACACGGCGAAATCGCTGGAGCACGCTCGCGCCATCGACGATAGCCGCCTCTTCGATCTCTCGTGGCAAGTCTTGAAATACCACGAGCATCAGCCAGGTCACGAAGGGAATCGTGATGCCCAGCTGCCCGATGATGATGGCCCAAACGGTATCCAGCAGGTCAAGCTCCCGCATGACCAGGAAGAATGGAATCACGGTGGTGACGCGCGGATAAAAGCGAATGAATAGAAATATGAAGGTCACGCCGGCCAGGATCTTCGCCGCTAGCCGCATTCGCGCCAACCCGTAAGCGGCCAATGTGCCGCTGATGATGGTGATGCCGGTCGTCCACAGCGTCACCGTGAAGCTGTTGCGGAAATGACGTAAGGTCTTGCTGTCTTCAAACAGGTCGCGATAATGCTCCAAGGTCACCGCCGACGGCAGAATCGTCGGGGGCACGGTCAAGAATTCGCGCGGCAGTTTGACGCTGTTGATGACCAGGTAGGCGAGCGGAACCAACACCACCAGACAAGCGATGAGCAATATCAAACCATGCGCCATAGCGAGGGCGCGCTGCTTGGCTGATCGTTGCCGCTTCATTGCCTGTTTTGCCTACCCCTCCCCCAACTACACACGCTTTCCCCCTCCCACACTCCCCAGTGGGGGATGCACCCCTCAGCATCAGCGCGCGTAGACACTGCGCGACGGGAGGGGAGATTTGCTAGCGCGCTCGTTTATCGCAACCAGCTGGATTTTGCTTAGCCCGCGACAGCATACTCGCAAAGCCCGAGTCCGCCTTCGCCATCACCAGTCCCGGCGCTGATACCAAAACACCAGGCCGATCGACAGGCTGGCAAAGATCATAAATATCCACGAGGAGGCCGCCGCCGCACCGAAGTTAAAGCTGCGTAAGCCCAGCGTGTAAATGTAGTAGGTCAAGGTGTACGTGCTATAGCCCGGTCCGCCGAAGGTCAATGAATAAATCGAATCCAGCGACAAAAGCGATTCCAGCATGCGAAACACCAGGGTCAACAGCAGCAGCGGCATCAGCAGCGGCAGCTCGACGTAGAGGAAGGTCTGCCAGCGAGAGGCGCCGTCTATCGCCGCCACTTCCAGCAAGTCCTCGGGGATGCTCGCGATGGCCGCGCCAACCACCAGCAAGACGAAAGGCGTCCACTGCCAGGTATCCAGAAGAATCACCGACACGATCGCCCAATCCGGCGACGCCAGCCACTCCGGTCCCTTTACGCCGATCATGCTCAGCAGATGATTGACTAGCCCGGCGCGCGAATTGAGCAGGATGCGCCACAAAGTGCCGGCCGCCACCGGCGCGATCACCATGGGCAGTATCAGCAGCGTGCGGATCGCCCGCATGCGCCAGCTGGAGCCCATCGTCAAATAAGCCAGGCAGATGCCCAGCGTCATCTGCAGCACCAGCGCGCCGCCGGTGATGAAGACGCTGTTGCGAACGGAACGCCGGAAGGTCTCGTCCGAGAGCTCCTTGACGAAATTCTCCAGCCCGACGAAACCCTTGGGCGTCTGCGACTCGGTCAGCACCCAGTCTGTTACCGAGAGGAAAGCCGAGTAGGCGAGCGGGTAGAACTGCACCGCCACCACAATGATGAAGGCCGGAACGACAAAGAGAATCATCCAGGGCAACTCATGCCGGCGATGCCAATTGGCTGTCGAGTTGCTTGTTCTGGTCGCGGCGGACGAAGTCATTAATCCGCAATTCGGTTATCGTCAGAAATCGGGAGGGCGACTCACAGCCGCGCGTAGACACAGCGGGTCAGTCGCCCCTACAGACTCCGCTACAACAGGCGATCCATGAATCGCCCGTATAGCCTTAATTGGCTAGCCCTCTTGCATCTGCCCCTGCGCCATCGCCGACTGCACCAGTCCTTCCGGCACCTCCAGCTCGGCCCAATCGGTCAGCGTAGCATCCAGCGTTTCTTCGGCGGTGGCGGCGCCGATGATGAACTCGCTCATGTGGCGGAAGAAGACCTCAAAGGCGGCGAAAATCCAGGGCACCGTCTCGGCCCGATTCAGGTTCGCCACCATCGCCGGGAAGTCATGGCTGTACTGCTCGATCAGTTCCGGATCTTCGTACGTGCTCAAGAAGGGCGAGCCTACACCCAACTCGACAAAGCGCCGCTTGGCCTCTTCCTCGGTGATGTAATACTTGATCCATTCCCAAGCCGCTTCCGGGTTCTCGCTGTAGCCCGAAATGAAAAGATTCCAGGCCGACAGGAAGGGGAAGCCCGGACCCGGGAAGGTCGCCGTCGCCCAATTGTCGACCACCAGCGACGCATCGGGATCTTGCGCCGCCGCCCGTACAAAGCTGACCCAGCAGATCATCGTCGCCGCTTTGCCCGTGAGGAAGACAGAGTTGGCTTCGTCAATGCTCAATCCGGTGGCGCCCTCGGGATTGTAATCCAGCAAGCTCTTCAACTGATTCAGGGAGGCGATGGCTTCATCGTGTTCCAGCGCGTAATTGCCATCCGCATCCACCAGATAGCTATCGTACATGCCCAAGAAGATGGCGGCCGCCTGCTCCGAAGCGCCAAAAGCGAAGACGTTCGGCGCGATGTCCGTGCCTTCCAAATGCATCTCGAGCTCGCCTAGCACCGCGATGAAATCGTCCCAGGTCTCCCAGTCGGCGGAAATGCCCGCTTCCTCGAAGATATCGGTGCGATAGATCAAACCGTAGGCATCGGCGCTGTAAGGGATGCCGATCCGCTTGCCGTCAAAGTAGGCGGAGGGACCCTGCTTGGTCAAGCCTTCGATCATGGAGCCGCCCCACATATCGCGCTCGATGAAGTCATCCAGCGGATGCATCTGACCCCAAACGCTGCCGATCCAGAAGTCGCCCGAAATCACATCGAATTCGCCCGTGCCCGTCGCCAGATCGGTGATGTTGTTCTGCACCAAGACCACAAAGGGCGACGCCACGATCTCGAGCTCGATGCCGGTCGCTTCCTCGAAGCCGGCTTCCAGCTGCTCGGCGCCGACGTCATAGGTGCCCGACTGCATGAAGTTGGTCACAATTTCGGCGCCGGCATGGGGCATGTCCTGCGCCAGCGCGCCAGCTGGGAGGAGGAGGGTCAGCATGAGTAGGAATAGCATTGCTTTCTTCATTTTCTGTACCTCGTACTGTGAATGTGCGAAATCGAAAATTGCTGAATGCTGGAATGCGCGAATGGCAATCGTCACCTCCCTGGTCTGCGTGGACGGGCTGCGGTGAAGCTACGATGGTGATGGTGGGATTATAACGGGGTTGGGCGGGGTTGGCGAACTAAAGGAAATTTGTTCAGCCTGGCGAAGCGGGAGGAATCGAGGATGTTGGCGTACTTTAGGCTTGAATTCATGTGGTTGTTCAAGCCTAACGTGCAGAATCGGGTAAATCCCCAATATCAGCCCGATCCGTTATGTACCCAGTCAAGTCTTGAATAGCTGCAGCCACCGAGCCAAACGTTTTCAATACAATTTCGTCTTGTTCAGTCTTCATTAGTACTTCTACCGAGGATATCCGACGTGGCAACGTGGAAATATCTGTATCCAGCACATAGGCCACCGCATTAATCAATTCATCTTGAATATCTGACACAAGCTCTTTTGATATCCGTATTCTGTCGGATTCGTTCAACCGGGTAAAGGTATTCCATGCTTCTCGCGGCCAGTCTCCAGCGCCGCTCTCTGGCCAATCAAACGCTACGTCATACCCGTAAAGAATATCGACAATGCTATCGAATGAGACCTCAAAAAGTTGAACGCCGAAACTAGACATGAGCGCCTTTGAAGGCTCAGACCAACGACCACCTAACACCGCTATCGATTTACGAATCGTCGGATGCGTTTTCCTAAGATTGTAATGAGCAGTGCAGAGCCAGCTAGCCTTGTCCCTGTTGTGCTTTTTGTATCGGATATACTTAGGCTCGATGATGATGATGGGCTTATCGTCTCGATCATATACGACGGCATCAATCTGGTATGTGTTGCCCGTGCCATTGGTGAGACGCGAAGGCCGTATAGTATGTCCACGCGCCGCGACTTCATTTTGAAGACAATCTATCACACCGCGTTCAAAAAGTTTTCCAACAGCTTCTCCTAGCGCGCTACTAGGATTTGATACCCTTCTTGAGGTTTCCGCCACCAGGCTAATCCTATCTTGTTATGGTAACAATGCTCTCGCGCAGGGGAACTTTGTGCCGCTGCGAGTTACCAGCCCATTTGTCGCCCCTTGTTCGGATGACCTGAATGTCGAAGTGCGAGAAGCCGACTGCCAAGGCTAATTCGCCTATAAGTTCATCTGTCCGAACATGAACTCCATAGGGGGCAGAATCTCCCAGAACTAGTATAAACGGCTGGCCGCTCTTCAATACGCAGTATACGCCTTCAATCACCTTCAACATGTCTTCAAAATATCCTGCAACCATAATGTCGTAGCTTTTCTTACCGCCCTTTTCGAGCCGCAACTTCGAAAGCCGATGCACGATGTCCTGTATCTCTTCATAGATCGCGTTGCTTGCATGGCGGACATTAGGACTCAGCATCAGTTTGTCCATCTGATTTCGTCTAATCTGTGTGGTCGCGGCGACCATTAAGTGGTCACGAACTTCCCGAGTGATGTCGCCCCAAGTATCGTAAATGCCCCAGAAATAAGTTTCCAAGCGCGTGCGGTCCGCGTAATCATAGTTGTTAAGGTATGGTGGTGATGTCAAGACCATGTCAACGCTATTGTTATCAATGTATTTTTCTATTTTGCGGGCGTCACCGTTGTATAGTTCATGTTTCGAAATGGGAAAATCTGAGACCTCGCATTCGAAAACATCATTCACCATCATTTGTACGCGCTTCGGAAATTCTTCAAACGCCTCTCGATGTACCGTTCTTTTGGCATGTTTGCTAGGAGCAATGTACGGCCATCCCGCGCCTGCTGATGTTACGTCCCTCAATGTGGCGGTTAATGCAACCTTGAAAAAATCCTTGTGCGCAGATGGGCATTCATGTCCTAAAATCGCAATTCTTAGAGCAAGCAACTGCCGAAGATTATCCTCAGTGAAGCACTTGTAGACGAGCGCTGGCCATACACCGTTACACTTGACGAGCTTTGAACAAATTCCCTTCGCTTTGCTCTGAATCGCCTCGGCGTCTTCTTCTATTGATCCAATGTCGTACTCCGAATGCAGCTTGGTCTTTGCAATCCAATAGACAAATGGGTGTGCTTCAATCCCAATGGAGTTAACTCCCTTCGCCTTAGCCGCAAGAGAGGTTGTCCCGCTGCCGACAAACGGATCCAGTATCGTGTGATCGCTGTCAAGCATGTATTCGTCGATTTTCGCTTCTACAAGTTTGTGGGAGTATCCGGCCGGGTATGTAAACCAGCGATGTATCGGAGCACGCAGACTATCTTGAAATGAACCGTATTTCTCAATCGTCTTGGCTGTTGGCCGGGTGTCAGTCATAACCATATTTGACTCCGATGACAATTAATGAAGACATGATACATAAAGTGTACCATCGCTGGAACAAATGTGCCAACAAGTTTAACAGAAACCGCGACCATTCATTCACCCCATTCACCCCAATCCACACTAAAATACCCACAGAGTGCGCCTTACCAATCACAGACCCCGACCGCGCAGAAACCAACGTTTGCCGAAAAATCACATTTGCCGGCAATGGCAAACTGACCAGCACAATCGCCCCTATCGCAGCATTCTCAAGCGTTTCGCCTTTGCCGAAATCCCCAATTGCTTTGCCGCAACACGGCAAACAGCGCAACCACCCTACTCCGCGATCCCGCCCTCCGTCATCTTCATCACATCCAGCGCCGCATCCAGCTCGGCCGCTTCCATCAAGCCCATTTCCAGCACCACCTCGCGCACGCTTTTGCCTTCCGCCAGCGCCCGCTTCGCCACCTCCGCCCCGTTGTTGTAGCCGATGATGGGATTCAGCGCCGTCACCAGAATCGGATTCCGCGCCAGCCAACTCGCCGCCCGCTCCCGATTCACCGCCAGCCCGACCATCAGCTTCTCCGTGAACGCGCCGACCGACCCGATCATCACCGTCATCATCTCGTTCAGGTTATGCGCGATGACCGGCATCATCACATTCAGCTCGAATTGCCCGGCCGCGCCGCAGAGGTTGACCGCCGTGTCATTGCCGATCACATGGTACATCGCCTGGTTCAGCATCTCGGCCAGCACCGGATTCACCTTGCCTGGCATGATCGACGAGCCCGGCTGCACTGTGGGCGCGGTCAACTCGGCGATGCCGGTGGTCGGTCCCGCCGAGAGCAAGCGCAGGTCATTGGCGATCCGCGTGAAGTCCATCGCCAGGTTGCGCAGCGCCGCGCTGAAGAAGACCGCGTCGCCCATCGATTGCATCGACTCGAACAGGTCGTCGCTCTCGTAGAGCTGGATGCCGGTCAGCGCCGTCAGCTTGGCTACCATGCGCCCGTGATATTCGGGATGCGCGTTCAAGCCGGTGCCGGCCGCGGTGCCGCCGATGCCCAGCCGCCGCAGCCCCTCGGCCGCGAACTTGACCTTGTCCCCGCCCCGCTCGATCGCCGTCGCCCAGGCGCCCACTTCCTGCCCTAGCCGAATCGGCACCGCGTCTTGCAAGTGCGTCCGCCCGGTCTTGACCACATCGTCCCATTCTTCCGCCTTGCCCCGCGTGACTTCGACGAAGCGCGCGAGCGTCGCCAGCAGCTCATCCAGCCGCCACAAGACGCCCAGCCGAATCGCCGTGGGAATCGTGTCATTGGTCGATTGCGCCATATTCACATGATCGTTGGGATGGACCGGCTTGTCGCCCGCCTCAATGTCGAAGCCCAGGATCTGATTCGCCCGATTCGCCATCACCTCGTTCGCGTTCATGTTATGGCTGGTGCCCGCACCCGCCTGAAAGGGATCGACCACAAAATGCTCATGATGCTCCCCAGCCAGGATCTCATCGCCCGCCTGCATAATCGCCCGCGCCAGCTCCGCGTCCAGCAGGCCAAGCTCCATGTTGACTTCCGCCGCGGCCCGTTTGACCAGCGTGATGCTCCAGATGAAAGCGGGCAGCGGCTTCATGCCGGTGATGGGGAAATTCTCCAATGCCCGCTGCGTCTGCGCCGCGTAGAGCGCCGCCTTCGGCACGCGCACCTCGCCCAGCGAATCCACTTCAAAGCGAAACTCCGTCATGTTGCCAATCTCCTGTCAGTTCGCGCAACGAATCGCAGCGCGCCTAAACGCAAAAAGAGCGCCACCATTGTAGCGCCCTTTGAATTGCTTGAGAACAATTGTCCGCCGATTGGGAGACAGTTGGGGCGAGACGTGTTTCGCCCACCGAGCAACATTTCAGAAAAGGGCGACCCACAGAGTCGCCCCTACAAGGCTTGTCCGATACTGAAGAAAGCCTGTATCCAGCAAGATTTCACCCCATCCCCGGCCCTTCCCCAGTGAACCGGGGAAGGGTGACTCAGCAGCAGAATTGGGAGTTCGTGTGCTGTATCAGCAAGGGAATTGAGCGAAATTGTTCGCGGCGAGAGTACTCCCCCTTCCTTAGCTCGCTGGGGAAGGGGGCTGGGGGATGGGGTCAGCCAGCGCCCGCGTAAAGCTCCGCCACCTTGTCCCAGTTGATCACGTTGAAGAAGGCGGCGATGTAATCCGCGCGCCGATTCTGATAGTGGAGGTAATAGGCATGCTCCCAGACATCAAGGCCTAGGATCGGCGTCCGCCCCTCCATCAACGGTGTGTCTTGATTCGGCGTCGTGCTGACGCTGAGCGCGCCACTGTCCGCCACCAGCCAAGCCCAGCCCGAGCCGAAGACGCCAGCGGCCGCGGCCGAAAATATCGACTTGAAATCAGCGAAGCTCCCGAAGGCACTGTTGATCGCATCAGCCAGTTCGCCTTCCGCTTCGCCGCCGCCAGCGGGATGCATGATCTGCCAGAAGAGGCTGTGGTTGGCGTAGCCACCGCCATTGTTTCGCACTGCAATCCGGATATCCTCCGGCACCGCATTCAGGTCGCCGAGGATCTCTTCAATCGACATGCCAGCCAATTCCGTACCCTCGATAGCGGCGTTCAGCTTGCTGGTGTATCCGGCGTGATGTTTGCCGTGATGGATGCCCATCGTGCGCGCGTCAATATAGGGTTCCAGCCCATCTTCTGCGTAAGGCAATGGCGGCAGCTGGAACTGCTCATCATCAGCGAGCGACAAGCCAGACATCGCCAAGCCCAGCGCGCCGCTTCCAGCCAACTTCAGTACATCGCGCCGACTCAGTCCTTCCCGGTCATTCATAGCCTGTGCCTCTCCCTTCTTACGAAAGCGTATGTTGTTTAGGCTCCCCTCCCTGATGCTTCGGGGAGGGGTGCGCCGCGTAGACACAGCCGTTCGGGGAGGGGTTAGCCGGCGGCTGCGTAGAGCTCCGCGACCTTGTCCCAGTTGATGACGTTGAAGAAGGCGGCGATGTAATCTGGACGACGATTCTGATAATTCAGGTAGTAGGCGTGCTCCCAGACATCAATGCCCAAAATTGGCGTCCCGCCTTCCATCAAGGGCGTATCCTGGTTGGGCGTCGAGGTTACGCTGACGGCGCCGCCATCAGTCACCAGCCAAGCCCAGCCAGAGCCGAAGCGGGTTGCCGCCGCGGCCGAGAAAGCCGACTGAAAATCAGCAAAACTGCCGAAGGCGCTGTTGATCGCATCAGCCAGCGCGCCGCTCGGCTCGCCGCCGCCATCGGGTCCCATGATCTGCCAGAACAGATTGTGATTGGCGTAGCCGCCGCCGTTGTTGCGGACAGCCGTGCGGATGTTCTCCGGCACCGCGTTGAGGTCAGCCAGGATTGCTTCAATGCTCATGCCATCCAGCGAGGTGCCCTCGATTGCCGCGTTGAGATTGCCCGTATAGGCTGCATGATGCTTGCCGTGGTGGATGCCCATCGTGCGCGCGTCAATATGCGGTTCCAGCGCATCTTCCGCATACGGGAGTGAAGGTAATTCAAAAGCCATGATTCAACTTGCTCCTTTACACTTGAAGCTTCGGACGTTCCCCCGATACTCTATCACGCTGCCGCGTCGATGCTGCAATCTTCGCCGCGATAACGAACGGGAGTTCAGGATAAATTGTACTCCGCCACGCCTGAAATTCAAAGACTAGATGCCGCTGAAAGTATAGGCCAAGCGGCTAGATGACGATTCTGACTTGCAATTTCGCCGAATGCGCCCAAGATAGGCAATCGCCAAGCGGAGCATGGTTCATCCTCATATGACATCGCCTGAAGTCAAGACTATACCCTTCAGAGCATACGTCGTCATCCTGATTGCGATCGTCGCGACATCGTCGGCCGCCATCCTCATTCGTCTCGCTTTAGACGAAAGCATGCCGCCGCTTCTGATCGCATGCGCGCGGCTTCTGATCGCCACGATTGCGCTGACCCCAATTGCGCTGCGCAAATATAGAGAGCGCCTCGCCCAGCTCTCGATCGATGAATTGAAGCTGATCGCGCTATCCGGCATCTGCCTGGCGGTCCATTTCACCGCCTGGGTGACATCGCTGCAATACACGACCGTCCTGGTCAGTGTGGTGATCGTATCCACCGGTCCAATCTGGGTGGCGATTCTTGAGGTCATCTTTCTCCACATCCGCTTGTCACGTCTCGTGATCATGGGTTTGCTCGTCGCCTTGGCAGGCGGACTGATCATAGGCATTCCGCTCAATGGGTCGCTCGAAGCCGGGCGAGCGGGGGAGACTTTCGAGGCGACGGCGGCCGGCGCCTTGCTCGCCTTGCTCGGCGCTCTCTCGGTCTCGGTTTACATGTTGACCGGTCGCAAGCTGCGGACGAAATTGCCGGTGATACCTTATGTCTGGCTGGTCTACGGAGTCGCGTCGGTTAGCACATTGATCGTCATCGGCATCACATCGACGCCGGTCATTGGCTTTCGCACACAGGGATATCTGGTGCTGCTGGCGATGGGACTGGCGCCGCAACTCCTCGGGCACTCCTCGCTGAATTACCTGCTGGAGTATTTCCCGGCGGCCATGGTCAGCATGTTCTCGCAGCTGGAGCCGATCGGCAGCGCGATTCTGGCTGTGATTCTCTTCCAGGAATTGCCGCCGGGCAAACAGATCATTGGCAGCCTCATCATCATCCTCGGCGTGATTCTGGCCAGCCGGGGCGAGTTCCGGGCGGCTGATAGCGGAGACCGAAATGCGGATTAATCTGTCGGCGCCTTCCGCGACGCACTTGTGGATCCTGGTTGCGGTCTCGGCTTTCGCCTGGTCGTTCGGCCCGATCTGCGTACGCTTCGCCTTCCAATATGACATGCATCCGGCCTTGGTGTCCTTTGGGCGCATGATCACCGGCGTCGTTCTGTTCGCTCCCTACATCTGGTACCGAGGCGCGCGCGAAATCGCCGACATGCCTGCGCGAAACCGCTGGCTGGCGCTGCTGGCCGGCGCGATGTCCGGCATCAACATCATGCTGATGGTGGCGTCGCTTGAGCATATCAGCGTCTTGATCAACCAGGCTTTCATCGCGACTATCCCGATCTGGGTCGCCTTTTTCGAGGTGACGCTCTTGAAGCAGAAGCTGGGCAAAGCCGTATGGATCGGAATCCTGGCGGCGCTGACGGGCGGCCTCATGATCGCGTTCGCGACCACGGATGGTCCCGCGATTCTCCCCGGCGGCAATCCGACCCTGGGAATCGCGATGGCGGTGGTCAGCGCCTGCTCGGCATCGCTCTACATCATCGTAGGCCGCAAGGTGCGGGGCGAGGTTTCCTTCCTCCCTTACATCTGGCTGGTCTACGCCGCTGCCTCAGCGGCGACGCTTGCCATCATCGCCGTCAACGGAATCTCCCTTATCGGTTATGACCCCCGCGGTTATCTCTGGGTTCTGCTGCTGGCGATTCTGGCGCAGATCATCGGCCATGGCGCGCTGAATTACGTCTTGCGCTTCATCTCGCCGACCACCTTGACGATGACAGCGCAATCCGTGCCGATCTTGAGCGCGCTCTGGGCCTTCCTGATTTTCAGCGAAGCGCCAACGCTCCCGCAGGCTTTCGGCAGCGTTATTCTTGTCTTGGGCGTAACGATTGTGCTGCGCGGTCAGCAGTCGCCTAGAAGCCCCGCAGATTGATGCCAGCGAAATCGGCGGCGCCCGGCGTTATCTCGAAGTCCGGCATTTCGTCCGAAAGAATCAGCGGTCCGGACAAATTGCGCAGCGTGCCGTCTCGAAAGAGTTCCTGGATGGTGTAGTCGACCAGCAGGCGGAAATCCCGATCGTTATAGGGTAGACCAAAAGCGAAATACGACTGGCTATACCAGCGGTCGGTCAAACGCAGGGCGTTGGGACTTGCCTGCAAATGCGATACCAGCAGTAGGCTGTCGGCGTAAATGGCATTGGCGTTGTTGAATTCAAGCAGTTGGATAGTGGCGCCGCCTTCGCGCGTCTGAAAAAAGCGCACGCTGGCATTGATGCTATCAGCCCAAGCCTGCGCCCGGTCGCGCGCGCCTTCGTCGCCGATAATGACACCGATGATGCGCCCTCTCAAGTCGTTAAAGCCCTGTATCCGCGAATGAGCTGGCACCATCAGGCGGTCGCCGTGCAAGAGATAGGGCGCGGAGAAGTCCATCGCCGCGGCCAAAGGCCAATCCGGCGCGATGCCGGCCACGATATGCACTTCGGCATTCGCTAGCATCGCAAGAGCCTCTTCTTGCGAGCCAGTGACGATCTCCACAGCGACGCCCCAGCGCCGCCCAAATTCGCGCAGGAGGGCCTCATTGAGCGAGGCTAGATGCGCTTCGCCAGCCGCAGTGGGCTCGGCGCCGTCGCCAATAATACCCGCTCGCAATTGGCCCGTCTGACGCAGTTGCGGAATCACGTAACGGGACGGCAATGTGAGCGCGTCAGCATACTGCGTTGGGTTCACCGTCTCGCCAATGCCATCCCATAACGTAACCACTTCCTGCGCGTTTTCATTTTCCGGGAAGTATTCCCGATAGAGATTCGGCAGACTGCCATCCTCTGCGAGCGATTGAATGCTATGGTTGAGCAGGCGCCGCAAGGCGATATCATGCCGCCTGAGGGCAAAAGCGCGCGGTTCGCGCAGGACCGCTTCATCAAGTATGCGAACGCGTTCGGCGTAATCCGATGCCACGCGCAGAAGCGCCTGCTCCTCGCCAACAAGAGCTTCAATCCGGCCATCCGTCAGCGCGGCAAAGGCGCGATCCAGGGTCAGGAAGTATTGCAGAATCAAGCTCGAGTCGAGCTGCGCGCTCCACAGATTCAGCGCCTTCTCGGAACGCGCTCCGATGACATAGCCAACGCGTTGTCCAACCAGCTCGCTCAAAGACTGGTAAGGGCTATCCGCGCGAACCATCATCGCCTGCCGGCCGACCAGATAGGTCTGGCTGAATCCGAGTTGAGCGTCGAGGTCGCGATAGTGAACGAAGGCCGTGGCAATTGCATGAACCTGACCGTGATTCAAGCGTTCGAGCGCGTTTTGGCGCGTCACCTGGATGAATTCAACATCGCTGCCCCATAGCTCAACGATGAGACGGGTCAATTCGATGTCAAAGCCGCGCAGGTCGCCCTGGAAGGTGAACTCACTGTATGGCGGCTCGTTATAGAGGACGCCAATTCGAAAGGCGCCCGACTCGATGATATCAGCCACAGCGGACCTGGTTGCCTGGACAGCTGACGGGACTGCGTCGGCATGATGGGGGACTAGTGTGGGTACGACTAGCGTGGGAATCGGCGTCGGCTGCTGGGCGCCAACCAAGGGTATCAGCGCAAGAGCCAGCATGATAAGGCAGATCAAGTAACGAGCTTTCATGGTTGCGGCTCAATGATAAAGATTGTTGGCGGCGATGTATTCCAGGACATCCTCGGGCACTAGATAGCGCACGCTGAGATCCTCGCGCAGGCGACTGACGACATAAGTCGAAGACAACCACACGCTAAGCATGGGCACATCCACAATGTCCACCTGCTTCGATAGCCCGGGCAATATATCGTCGTGCATATCAGCGGCGATGTCTTCGTCGGCGCGTTTCATCACGGCAAGCCGACAGCAGGCGTAAAGCTCTTGCGCCCGCTCCCAGGTGGGTAATGAGCGCAAGTTGTCGCCGCCCATCACGAAATACAGCTGAGCCTGGGGATATTGCGAGCGAATAATCTTGACGGTGTCGGCGGAATAATGGGGACCGTTTCGATCAATGTCGACGCGCGAAATGCTGAACTGCGGATTGTCTGCTATCGCAAGCTCAAGCATCGCCAGTCGGTGCTTGACGGGAAGGCGAATTTCGCCTTTCTTTATCGGGTGGTCAGCAACCGGCACAAATAGAATGTGGTCCATATTGAGGCTTTCGCGGCTGTATTCCGCCAGGATCAGGTGTCCCATCTGCGGCGGATCAAAACTGCCGCCCAGTATGCCGATTCGTTTCGCGTTCAATCAGACCACTCCAATTCAAAATCCCCGATGAATACGGTATCGCCCGGGCGCACGCCCGCTTCCCTGAGCGCGCCAACAAGGCCCAGCGCTTCCAGCGTCTTGTAAAATCGAAGCACCGCCTCGTCATAATCCCAATAGGTCATCGCAGCCGCTCGCTCGATACGATCGCCGCTGACATAATAAACGCCGCCTTGGACCGATAGCTCGAAGGGAAGGCCGGCATCATCCAGTTCATAAACCGGGACGTCTTCGACAGCGCTGGCCTGCGACCGCGGCAAGCTAGCCGCCTTTTCAAATACGCGCTGGATCAGACGGGTGACGTTTTCTTGTGTGGCCGCCGAGATTGCCATCGGTTCCGCGATGTCTCTTTCGAGCAAGCCTTCTTTCAGCAAATCCCAGTATTCGCGCGCCTCGGGCAAGTCGATCTTGTTCACGACCACGATCTCTGGCCGCTCAGCCAGTTTGTCGTCGAAAAGCGCCAACTCGGTTCGGATCTGGCTGTAGTCGGCCAGCGGGTCGTCTGCGGAGCCGTCCAGAATATGCACGATGATTTTGGTACGCTGCACGTGGCGCAGGAAGGCGTGACCCAGCCCGACGCCCAAATGGGCGCCTTCGATCAGACCGGGAATATCGGCGAAGATGAGGTCTTTGTGGTCGTAAATGACTGTGCCCAGGTTCGGCTCCAGAGTCGTGAAGGGATAATCGGCGATTTTGGGCTTGGCGTTGCTCACCACCGACAGCAAGGTCGATTTGCCCGCGTTGGGCATGCCGACCAGGGCGACATCGGCGATCAGTTTCAGTTCCAGAGTGATCCATCGTTCGCGGCCCGGCTCGCCCTTTTCGGCCAGGCGCGGCGCCTGATTGGACGAGGTCTTGAAGTGGGAATTGCCGCGACCGCCGCGACCGCCCGGCGCCACCACCACTTCATCTTCGGCGCGCGCGATATCGGCGATCAGCCCGCCGGTTTCGGCATCCCGCACGACCGTGCCCGGCGGCACGCGAACAATAAGCGTCTCAGCGTCCGCGCCAGTCTTGTTGCTTGAGCCGCCTTTGCCGCCCGCTTTGGCTTTGAAGTGAACGCGATTGCGGAAAAAATAGAGCGTATTCAGATTGGCGTCCGCCTTGAGCACGACATCGCCGCCACGTCCGCCATTTCCGCCGGAAGGTCCGCCGCGGGCGACATACTTCTCACGGCGGAAGGCGACTATGCCGTCGCCGCCTTTGCCGCTGGCCACAAATATCTTCGCTTCATCAACAAGCATCTTCTGAACACCACATTGATGGCGGGCTTTCTCAGATTTACAAGAATACCTAAGAATGAAACGGGCGTGTAGTCAAAATGAAAACGGCGATTCCCGTACGCTCAGCCGCCAACTAGGTATGACATCGATACATCGTCACTTATAATTCAGCAGTAAGGGCGCGTTTTCCCGGGTAATAACTTTGCCCGGGAAACGCGACTGGAATTAGCTGAAGGCAAATGGCTTGATCGATAGAATCCAATGGCAAGGGCATGGCAGCTTCGCCATCAATGGATCGCCATACATTCAAATTGCGCCCTGGCGCGTGGTCAAAGGAGACACGCCGCCCGATGTCATCCTGATTGGGCACGATCATTATGACCATTGTTCCCCGGCCGATGTGGCAAAGATCCGCGGCGAGAATACGGTGGTCATCGGCAATGAAAGCGTCGCGCGCGTCATCGAAGGCACAACTGTATTGAGAGAGTGGCACAGCCTGCGCGTTGACCGCGCCAGCATCAAAGCCATGCCCGCCTATTCGCCGAATGACCCGCGTCACCCGCCCGAGGCGGGCGGATTGGGATTCGTGATCTCCCTGGATTATTTTGACATCTACTACGTAGGCGATTCGCAGATCGTGTCTGGGATGGAGCAGTTGCGGCCGGACATTCTGCTGCTGCCAATTGACGGCTACGGACGCCTTACCGTCGATGAAGCGCTGCGCCTGGTGGAGACATTGCAGCCGCGTTGGGCGATTCCATACAATTGGGGCGGCGCGGGCGAGGAAGCAACTCAACTGGACGCGCAAAGCTTCAGGAGCCGCGTCCGCGGTCCATCAGAAGTCCTTTTGCTGCCGGTAACGCAATAGAAAGCGGCGAGCCCGCGCTTGAATCTCAGGCGGCCGAGTCGATCGCGTCGGACAAGTCAATGACACGCCCGTCGTCAGTGTGAATCCGCGGTTTTTCCTCTCCACGAATGATTGAATCATTAATGACGACCTTGGTGATGTCCTGGCGGCTGGGCACCTCAAACATGACATCGAGCAGGCAGGTCTCAATGATGGAGCGCAAGCCACGCGCACCCGTATCGCGTTCGATCGCCATTTCAGCCGCCGCCTGAAGCGCCGCCGATTCGAAGACCAATTCCACATTATCGAGCGAAAGCAGATGCTCATACTGTTTGATGAGCGCGTTTTTCGGCTCGACCATAATGCGAACCAGATCCTCAAGTTCGAGCGGCTGCAAAGCCACGATGACGGGCAAGCGCCCGACCATTTCCGGTATCATGCCGTGCTGGATCAAGTCCTCGGGCGAGACTTCGCTCAACAGGTTCGCGGTTTCTTGTTCGCTGCTTTCCTGGCGGGCGCCGAAGCCGATCTTGCTCTTCATGCCGATGCGGCGTCGGATGACCTCGTCAAGCCCGGCAAAGGTGCCGCCGACGATGAAAAGGATATTTCGCGTATCAATCTGCAAGAATTCCTGATGGGGGTGCTTCCGCCCGCCTTGGGGCGGCACGTTTGAAAGCGTGCCTTCGAGGATCTTCAAAAGCGCCTGCTGAACGCCTTCGCCTGAGACATCTCTTGTAATCGATGGATTGGCGTTGGACTTCCGCGAAATCTTGTCGATCTCATCAATGTAAATGATGCCGCGTTCCGCCCGCGCGATATTGCCGTCAGCCGCCTGGATCAAGCGCAGCAGGATATTCTCAACATCTTCGCCGACGTAACCGGCCTCGGTCAATGCGGTCGCATCGGTGATCACAATCGGCACGTCGAGGATGCGCGCCAAAGTCTGCGCCAGCAGGGTCTTGCCGCAGCCGGTTGGTCCGGCCAGCAAGATGTTGCTCTTATCGAGCTCGACATCTTGCGGTTCATCAGAAGCCTGAATGCGCTTGTAGTGGTTATAGACGGCCACGCTGAGGACGCGCTTGGCCTCCAGCTGGCCGATCACATACTCGTCCAGACGCTCCGCGATCTGTCGCGGCGAGAGGGTCAATTCGAATGCGAATTTGTCATCGGTTTCAAGCTCGTCCGCGTCTTCTTCGTTCAGCAGGTTGTGGCAGAGCTCGACGCAATAGTTGCAGATGTAAATATGCTCTGGACCAGCAATCAGCCGCTCGACCTCATCGTGACTGCGATTGCAGAAGTTGCAGTGGTGCTTGATCGGCGAAAAACTCACCTCACTCCCCCTCCGCTAAGCGAGCTTCGGAGAGGAGCACGGAATCGATCAAGCCGAATTCAGTCGCTTCCTGCGCAGTCATGTATACATCGCGGTCGGTAATGTTCTCGACTTCCGCTTCGGACTTGCCCGTATGCTTGACAAAAATGTCGATGATGCGTTTTTTGAGGCGTACAATTTCCTCAGCCTGGATAACGATATCAGACGCTTGACCTTGCGCGCCGCCCAAAGGCTGATGCATGTGGATGGTCGCGTTTGGCAGGGCAAGGCGCATCCCCGGCTCGCCCGCGGCAAGCAGGACGGTGCCGAAACTCGCGGTGATGCCGACCGCAACCGTGCCGACCGGCGCCGAGATTTGCTGCATGCAGTCGTAGATTGCCAAGCCCGAATAAACGATGCCACCAGGCGAATTGATATACATTTGGACTCTGCGGTCGGGTCCTTCGCGCTCCAAGAATAGCAGCTGCGCGACAATGAGATTCGCGATCTGGTCATTGATGCCGGAGCCGACGAAAACGATGCGCTCCTTCAGCAGCAATGAGTAGATGTCGTAGGCGCGTTCGCCACGGCTGCCCTGCTCGATCACCATCGGAATAACATTATGGAAGGTATTCATTCGCGGTCGGCTACCTTTCGTTGGTTTGAGCGGATTCTTGCGTTCATATCAGGTATTGCCAGTCTCAGTTTCCGCGTATTCATCCTCAGGCGAAGGCGCATCCGCTGCTGGCGCGTTCGCTTCGGCCCGGGGCGTGCTCGCGTCAATCGCATCGCCACTTGCCGGCTCTTCATCGCCGCTGGCGGCATCTTCCTCTCGATAGCGCTGCAGGCGTTCGCGGCGTTCGCGAGCCCGCTCGGTATCGGCTGCCGCTCGCGATTCCATGTCTCCAATCAGCGCGCTCGGATCTTCGCCCATACCTATCGCGACAAGATGGGCATTCAGATGGTTCATGACGAGATCATTGCGGATGTTGTCGCGCATCTGCGGCGAATCGAATATTTTGCGTATCTCCGGGTTCGTTCCATATCCGGCGATTACATTGTTGAGCCGGGTCTCAATCGCTTCGTCGCTGATTTCTATGTCTTGAACGCGCACAAGCTCACGCAAAACCAGGTTCTGTCGCAAACTGTGGTCCGCGCTTTCGCGGTATTGCTCGCGCAGATCATCTTTGGTGCTGTTGGTCAAGCGCAGGTATTCGTCCAAACTGAGCCGCTGCTGCCTCAGATTGCCTTCGAATTCCGCGATCATGGCGTCGATTTGCTCGGTCAGCATCAAATCCGGATACTCGATTTCAGCGCCTTCAACAATCTTCTCCAGCACTTCGGCGCTGTACTCCGATCTGGCGTTATCCTGCGCCGCTCGCGCCAGATCTTCGCGGACGGATTGACGCAGGCCTGCCAGATCCAGCTCTTCATCGCCGCGTTCTCGGCTGGTCCGCCTTGCGAATTCGTCATCCAATTCCGGAATGGAAATCGCCTCAATATCCTTGATCGTAACGATAAAACTGACGCGCCGCCCGATGATTGTTTCTTCGGCATCGTCCTCCGGTATCGTCAATTCAAACTGGACATCGCTGCCCCGCTCCGCGCCGATCAAATTCCCGACAAAGCCATGTATGAATGGATCCTCATTGGGATCCAGAATAATCTGCGTATTATCATCGTTGACAAAGGTATCGCCCTTCTTTGGAATGTAAGGCGCCGGCTCCTCTGCGGCGGCAGCGCCCTCATCTGCTTCATCAAGCTCGGCTGTCAACGCGTCGTCGACGGGAGCATTGAGCTCCTCATCGGGCGGTTCGCCATCGACAAATTCGCTATCCACGGCGATCGTCACTCGATGCCCCGCTTCCGTCAGCTGGACTTCCTCGTCCAGCACTTCGATCTGCCCCAGCCGCATCTGCTTTACCGTGGCGTCGATTTGGCTTTCAGTTACAACGGGTTCTTCAAAATCGAGCCGAACTTCTTGATAGTCCTGCAAGTCGACTTCGGGCTGCAAGGGCACCGAGAATACAAACGTTGGCGCCGGATCCAGCTGGAAGTCTTCAAAGGCGCCGGGACCATACGGAGTCAATTCGGACTCTTCCAGCGCCTGCTTGTACAGAACATCGCCCAGATCTTCCAGCGCTTCTTCCAGCACGGCGCCTTCGCCGACATGTTTCACGACCAATCCGTAAGGCGCTTTGCCTTTGCGAAATCCCTTGATGCGGACCTGGCGCGAAATCTTGCGAGCGGCTTTCCGCTTGGCGTCCTCCAGTTGGTTGGATTCGATTTCGATTGTGAACTGAGCTCTGTGATTTTCGATACGTTCGGTCTGGAGGTTCAAGAGACATTCCTTGCTTCTCAAGCGTACTGCCGCGAAACCGGCAGCCGCGCACATGCACCATTCAGGCAGAAAATGCAAAGGCGCGTGACGCGCCCATAAAGCGAATACGAGATGAGGAAGGAGGGACTCGAACCCTCACCTCAAAGAGACATGATCCTAAGTCATGCGCGTCTGCCAATTCCGCCACTTCCTCACGGCGAAGACGATTGTGAATTATAGTCGCTGGTGAATAGCGCTTCAAGGGGCGATAACTACTGCAGCTCCACGCCGGAGACATCGGAGACATCGTTGCCGCTGACCTGACCCAGCACGCTGTTGATCAGCAATTGGGCGAAGCGGAACAGGGCCTGCATTTGCGCGATGCGATCGAGATAGAGCCGCGCCAGAATTTGTTGATCGGGCGGCAGCTCGGCGATGCCCTTGGAGATGCGCTGGCGGTTCTCCTCCATCACCGCGAGCGCGCGCTCCACATCTCGCAGTTCGCGTCCGCTGAGGAAATTGGAGAAAATCTGCCAGAAATCAGTCTCAGCCTGGTAGAATTTGCGCCGGCCACTGGCGCCGCGCACCCAAACTTGCCGCACCATGCCCATATGCTCAAGCGAGCGCATATTGGTGCTGACGCTGGCTTTGGATATCCCCAAGCGTCCCATCATGTCGTCGAGAGAAAGCGGCTCGGCGCTGAGCAGCAGACAGCCGTACAACTGTCCCATAATCTTGTTGAATCCGAAGTAATCCGCCAGTTGACCCAAACCGTCCAACATGCTGTCGTGCACGATTTGCAAATCATTAGCCAGCTGCCGGCCATTCGCGCTTTTTTCGCCCGCGTCAGTGGACATCGTCATGGTCCCGCTCAATTCGCGCCGCCATTGTAGCATTGCCTCCCAGCGCTTTCAAGCGAGCCCACAGCCGTCACGCGCATGGTGGGACCGCAGCCGATCGCTACAAAGGCCGCGCTACCGATCAGCCGCGCTTCGCTAGCGCGTCGGGCAGCGCAATGGTAAGATGATGTTCGTAGAAAGTTTCACAAACACAACTCTAGGTTCCCAGCTTGATGTCAGCCAAATCGCCGGCAGAAATCCCTGATATTGTCATTGGTCGCTTGCCGCTTTACTTGCGCGCGCTGCGCCGTTTGCAGCAGGAGAACGAGTCGGTCACTTCTTCGCATGAATTGGGACGGCGGCTCGATATCAGTTCGGCTCAGATTCGCAAGGATCTCTCGCACTTCGGCGGCTTCGGCAAGCAGGGCACGGGCTATCAAATCGAATACCTCATCGACAAGTTGCAGGATGTGCTGCAGGTCAACCAGGAGTGGATGGTCGTTGTGGTTGGCGCCGGCAACCTGGGCATAGCCATTTCGCATTATCGCGGATTCCAGGATCGCGGCTTTCGCATCGCCCATCTCTTTGACGTCAGTCCGCAGAAGATCGGGGAGCGGATCGGCGAGTTCGTCGTTCAGCCGGTTGATTCAATGCATAATATCATTCGCGATGAGGGCATCAAAATCGCTATGCTGGCGGTTCCGGCGGAAGATGCGCAAGAAGTGGCCGATCAATTGGTGGAAGCGGGCGTGCAGGCGATCCTGAATTACGCGCCAATCAATATCAATGTGCCGCTTGATGTACAGATTCAGTACATTGACCCGGTCACGCGCCTACAGCACATGACCTTCTATCTCGATGGCTAGCGGGCGCGGACCTCGCCCATTCCGCGCCAGAGCAAATGCAAACTAAAAGTAGTTCGTCTGCTCCAGTCTTCGCATGATCGCCGGGTCTTCCAGCGCCTGACCGCAGCCTACGACCACATTGATGAGCGGGTTATCGGCTTGGTAAACGGGCACGCCGGTCTCGCGCGTCAAGTAGCTATCGATGCCGCGAAGCAGAGCGCCGCCCCCGGTCAGAACAATGCCGCGGTCTATGATATCCGAGGACAACTCCGGCGGCGTGGTGGAAAGCACGGCTTTGACCACGCTGGCGATTTGCCCCAGCGGCTCGGCAAGCGCTTCAACGACTTCGCCCGTGGTCACTCGCACAGTGCGCGGCAGGCCTGAAACATTGTCGCGCCCTTGAATCTCCATCGTCATCTCTTGCGGCTGATCAACGGCAGCGCCAATCTGGATTTTGATCGCCTCGGCGGTAGGCTGGCCCACGGTCAAATTGTACTTGCGGCGCACATAGCTGATGATGCCGTCGTCCAGACGCAAACCGCCAATGCGGCCACTTTCCGCGCGGACGATGTTATTCATGGTCAGGACGGCCGCCTCGGTGATGCCGCCACCGATGTTGACGACCATGCCGCCGGCGGGTGTGCTCACGGGCAAGCCGGCGCCCAAAGCGGAGGCGAGCGGCTCCCACATCAATTGAACTTCGCGCGCGCCGGCGGCCAGAATCGCTTCGCGGACGGCACGTTTCTCCACGCTGGTGGCGCCATAAGGCACGGACACCATGACCGTAGGGCGAAACAGCCGAATGCGCCCGGCGATTTTGCCAAAAAAATACTCCAGCATCGCTTCCGTGACTTCGTAATCGGCGATGACGCCGTTCTGCAGCGGGCGCATGACCTGGATGTCTTCGTCGTCTACCCGTCCCAGCATTTCGCGCGCCGGGTTGCCGAAGTCAACGATGCGTTCTTCTTCCGCCAGCAAAGCCACCAGCGACGGCTCCTGCAAGACAATGCGACCGCTGTCGTAGATCAGGACATTGACCGTGCCCAGATCGACGCCGAGCCGCTTTCCGAAGCGCGCCATGGGCTTTTCCTGTCTCCTTTCGGGCGACCCACTCGCTCGCCCCCATTTACGTTGCGGGCGTCACACCCCATCCCCCGGCCCCTTCCCCAGCGAGCCACGGAAGGGGAGCTGGACCTCGCGAGCACTTGACTTATCAAACTTCTTGCCCACAGCGGGATGCAAGGTACTTTGCGTAGGCGGCGGTAGTGTCGCGCGGGTGTCCACAGTTATAGCAACGCGCAACCTCTATTTTACAGCAAAACAAAAAACCCGGACCGCTTTGGCGGCACCGGGTGGAGGTCAAATAGGAATAGGGAACTGGAGCTTGGCGCGATCAGACCTCGTCGCTGTCTTCGTCAAGTATGCGCAATCCCGAACCGCGGCTGCGGATCTTCTGGCTGATGCGAACAGCCAGATTCGCGCGCCGCAGAGCCATCAGCGCGTCTCGGTTTTCGGCTTCAGTCGGCGCCTCTTCCAGCGCCTGCCGCGCATGTTCGCGCGCTTCCTGGGCCCGCTCGAGGTCCAGCTCAAAAGAAGACTCGGCCAGGTCAGCCAATATGACCACTTTGTCGGGCCGCACATCGACAACACCGCCATAGATCGCGAATCGTTCTTCGGCGGCGCCCTTGCGCACGACCAATTCGCCGTAGGTCAGGGTGGTCAAAACCGGCGCGTGATTGGGCAGCACGCCCATCTCGCCCTCGACGGCTGGCACCATGACGATGTCGGCCGCCGGCTCGTCAAAGACTCGACGCTCTTGCGTCACCAGCTCAACGTGAATCGGCATGAGCGTCTCCTAAGCGGCTTCGCGGCTTTCGAAGCGTTCCAGCACGTCTTCGATCCCGCCGCACATATAAAAGTCCTGCTCGGGAATGTGATCGACTTCGCCATCCAAGATCATTCGGAAGCCGCGGACGGTGTCCTTGATCGGCACATAGCGACCGGCCTGCCCGGTAAACTGCTCGGCGACATACATGGGCTGGCTGAGGAAGTTCTCCATCTTGCGCGCGCGCGCCACCAAAACCTTGTCGTCATCGGATAGCTCTTCCACGCCGAGAATGGCGATGATGTCCTGTAAGTCTTTGTAACGCTGCAGCACCTGCTGCACTTCCCGCGCCGTGCCGTAATGATCCTCGCCAACGACTTCCGGCTGCAAGATGTTGCTGGTGCTCGCCAGGGGATCGACGGCCGGGAACAAGCCGCGCGCGGCAATCGAGCGTTCCAGCGCGATTGTGCTGTCCAAATGGGTGAATACGGCGACCGGCGCCGGATCGGAATAATCATCGGCCGGCACATAAACCGCCTGCATAGAGGTGATGGAGCCGGACCGCGTCGAGGTGATGCGTTCTTGCAGCATGCCCATTTCTTCGCCGAGGTTGGGTTGATAACCGACTGCTGAGGGCATCCGCCCCAGCAACGCCGATACCTCCGCGCCGGCTAGAGAATAACGGAAGATGTTGTCGATGAAGATGAGAACATCACGACCCTGATCACGAAAGTACTCGGCCATCGTCAAGCCGGAGAGACCCACGCGCAAACGCACGCCGGGCGGCTCATTCATCTGCCCGAAGACCATCGCCAGCTTGTCGAGCACGTTCGCTTCCTTCATCTCATGATAGAGGTCGGTGCCTTCACGCGTGCGCTCGCCAACGCCGGCGAAGACGGACAAGCCGTCATGCTGCGTCGCGATTGAATTGATGAGCTCCTGAATCGTCACCGTCTTGCCAACGCCGGCGCCGCCGAAGATGCCGGTCTTGCCGCCCTTGGTCATGGGCGCGACCAGGTCGATCACCTTCATGCCGGTCTCGAAGACTTCAATCGTCGGCGACTGATCTTCGAATGACGGCGCGTCAGCGTGAATGGGGCGGCGTTCCGAGGCATCCGGCACCGCTTCGCCCATGTCGATCGGGCGGCCCAATACGTTAAAGATACGGCCTAGCGTCGGCTCGCCAACTGGCACGGCAATCGGCTGGCCCGTCGCGTATGCAGCGGCGCCACGGGCGAGCCCGTCGGTGGAGTCCATCGCTACGGTGCGCACGGCACTCTCGCCGAGGTGCAATTCAACTTCCAGTATCAGATTGTCTTCATCTTCGCGCGGGACTTCGACGGCATCAAAGATATCCGGCAGTTCGCCCGCTGGAAATTCAACATCCACCACGTTGCCCAGCACTTGGGTGACTGTCCCCTGTTTTTCCGCCATTGCTCTCACTCCTCTGAATTCGGCTTGCGCGGGCGACCCACCGGGTCGCCCCTACATTAATTTCGATTTGCGCGGGCGGCCCACTGGGTCGCTCCTACATTCGCGTTGAGTGGCGCCTCGCGGCTCAAACGTCAAGCTGCTGTTCCCGCATTTGGCTGCCGTCAAGAATATCGGCGGCCGTCTTGTCAATCGCCTGCTGCAGGGCATTGGCGCCACCGACAATATCCAGAATTTCAGCCGTGATCTCCGCCTGACGCGCCTTGTTGTATTGCAGCGTCAGGTCGGCGGTCAGCTGCGTCGCGTTGTCGGTGGCATTCTTCATTGCCGCCATCCGCGCCGCATGCTCGCTCGCCTGCGCTTCCAACAGCGCCTGATAGAGCTGCAACTCGGTGAAGCGGGGCACGATTTCGTCAACAACTGCGGCTGCGCTCGGTTCGTATTCGTAGTTCTGCGTGCCTTCGGTGACGGTCGCGACATCTTTGACATATTCGGCGGCGACCTGCTCAGCGACGGTATGAGTGGTCAGCGGCAGCCAACCGAGAACTGCGGGACGCTGCGCCAGCATATTGATGAAGTCGGTATAGGCGATGAGCACTTCGTCGACATCGCCATTGAGGTAGGCGTCCATGGCGATGTGAGCGATCGGCGTGATATCGGAAACCTTGGGTTCGGCCGACATATCGGTGAAGGAAGCGACGATATTGGCGCCAAGGCGCGCCAGCGAATCCCGCCCTTTTCGCCCAACGGTGACATAATCGACCGGCTTTCCCAGCCGCGTTTCGAAGCGCTGCGCCACGCGCAGAATGTTGGTGTTGTAGGCGCCGGCCAGCCCGCGGTCAGAGGTGATGACGACGACCATGACGCGGTTAATCTCTTCGCGTTCGGTCAGCAAAGGATGCAGAGGCAGATTCTTGCTGGCGGCTTGCACATTGATCAGAATTTCCCAAGCTTTCTCGGCATAGATGCGGCTGGCAAGCACACGCGCCTGCGCCCGGCGGACGCGCGAAGCCGAAACCGCTTCCAGCGCCCGCGTGATTTGGGCGATGTTTTTGACGCTGCGAATGCGATTCTTGACTTCGCGAAGCGTAGGCATCTAGTGGCTCCATTCTTCGGGCGACCTGATAGGTCGCCCCTACAATTCAAGCGTTGACGGCGACACTAAGACCAAGCTTCGTTAAAGGTCGAGATGGCGGTATCCAGCTTGTTCTGAATCTCGTCTCCGGCGCGCTCGTTTCGATTCACGCGGATGAATTCGCCCGTGTCGGAGAATTGCGTGCGGAAGGAGCGCAGGAATTCTTCTTTCCAATCCAGCATCCGCTCGACCGGGACTTCATCAGTCAGCCCGCTGGTTCCAGCATAGGTGAGCGCCACCTGATCCTCGAGCGAAAGCGTCTGATACTGCACCTGCTTGAAGAGCTCGGTCAGGCGCAAGCCGCGATCAAGCTGCTGCTGCGTCGCCTTGTCCAGGTTGGAGCCGAATTGGGCGAAGGCAGCCAAATCGCGGAATTGCGCCATCTGCAGCTTCAAGCCGCCGGCGACATCTTTCATGGCGCGCGTTTGGGCGGCGCTGCCGACGCGGCTGACGCTGATGCCCGTGTTGAGAGCCGGGCGCAAGCCGGCGTTGAAGAGCTCCGATTCCAGGTAAATCTGACCATCCGTGATCGAGATGACGTTTGTGGGAATGAAAGCCGAAACATCGCCCAGCAGCGTTTCGATGACCGGCAGGGCGGTCAAACTGCCGCCGCCACGCTCATCGCTGAGTTGCGCGGCGCGTTCGAGCAAGCGGCTGTGCAAATAGAAAACATCGCCCGGGAAGGCTTCACGCCCCGGCGGCCGGCGCATGAGCAGCGATACCTGGCGATAGGCGTTGGCGTGCTTGGAGAGATCATCGTAGATCACCAGCGCGTCTTTGCCATTCTCCATGAACCACTCGCCAATGGCGCAGCCGGAATATGGCGATAGGTATTGCAGCGCCGCTGCATCAGAAGCCGAAGCGACCACCAGCGTGGTGTAATCCATCGCCCCTTCCCGTTCTAGGGTTTCGCGGATGCGCGCCACCTCGCCGCGGCGCTTGCCGATGGCGACGTAGATGCAATACATGTCTTCGCCCTGTTGGTTGACGATGGTATCGAGAGCCAGAGCGGTCTTGCCCGTCTGACGATCGCCGATGATCAGCTCGCGTTGACCGCGGCCAATTGGGATCATGGTGTCAATCGCTAGGATGCCCGTCTGCACCGGACGATCCACGCTGCGGCGTTCCATCACGCCGGGGGCGATGCGCTCGATGTTGTAGTATTCGTCGAACTGCACTGGACCACGGCCATCGATCGGCTGGCCCAAGGCGTTCACGACGCGCCCGACCAAGCCCATGCCAACGGGCACCGAGGCGATGCGCCCGAGCGCGCTGACGCTGTCGCCCTCCTGAATGTCATCGTAGGCGCCCATGATGATGACGCCGACATTGTCCTTTTCCAGATTGAAGGCGATGCCGGCGATGCCGTTGTCGAATTGCACCAACTCGTTGTAGCGCACATTTGCCAAACCAGATATGCGCGCGATCCCGTCGCCGACCTCTTCCACATAACCGACCTCGACGGATTCGAGCGCGCCAAGCTCAATTTCTTGGATTTGTTCCAGGATCGAATCGTAGATGTTGTCTGCCATTCGCAGGCTCCTTGCCTAACCTAATGCCTTCGCTTTAATTCTCGCTCGCCCGAGGGGGAGCCAGATAGGAATCAAGTACTTGCAAGCCCTCGCGCGTGCAGCCCTTAGCTGGCACACACGCCGCGCAGGCGTAGTTGCGTGTCATTCTAGCCCAAAGCCGGGCGCTTGTCTATATTTTCACAAACGGATTTCGGCGCCGAATCCTTAGACGAACAGGCGCTGCGGGAATTAGCGCCGATATTGGATAAAGATGTCGTCATTCAGGTTTAGAACCCAACGCCTGCGAGCGCCGATAAGCGGCCCAGACACCCTCCGAGAGCACGGTTCGCAAGCCGCCTTTTTCCATTTCATGCAGCGCGGCCGCGGTCGTGCCGCCGGGGCTGGTCACTTGATTGCGCAGCTGCGCCGGATGCAAGCCGGATTGCTGCGCGTAAAGCACGGAGCCGAGCAGCGTCTGCTCCACCAGCTTCTCGGCGTCGCGCCTGGCAAACCCCATGTGAACGCCGGCATCGACCAGCGCCTCCATGAACATGAATACGTAGGCCGGTCCCGAGCCGCTCAGCGCCGTCGCCATATCGAGAAAGCGCTCATCGGCAGCGAAGATATGCTCGCCCATGGCGCCCAGCAGCGCCTCGGCTTGGGCGCGCTCTTCGGCGCCGACGTCGGGCGAAGCGGTCCAAACGGTAATCCCGCACCCGATCTGCCCAGGCGTATTGGGCATGGAACGCACGACGCGCGCGTTTAGAAGATTTTCCGATATCGTTTGCAGCGGCACGCCAGCGACGATGCTGAGGATCAGCCGGACGCCGTCGACCTGCCCTCGCAATTCCGGCAGCACCGCTCCCATCACTTGCGGTTTCACCGACAGCACCAAGACATCGGCGGCGCACGCCGCTTCGGCATTGTCCGTCGTGACCTCGATGCCGTAACGCTCGCGCAGGGCGGCCAGATGCTCGCCGCGGGGGTCGGCAGCCACAATGTTTTCCGGCGCCAGCAAGCGCTGCTTGAGCAGGCCCTTGATCATCGCCTCGCCCATCACGCCCGCGCCGACAAATGCCGTCTTTTCACCGTTGAAAGCCATATCTACACCTTAATTCCTTCGTTCGTCTTCATCAAAGTGGCTGCTGAGCAGATAAAAGCTGCGCCGCCGATTTTCAAACTGCCCGCTGACAAAGTCAGTGACGATGTAGCCGGCCGCGAACATGCGCGGAAAGACATCGCGGATATGGTAGCGCCACTCGTCCGCCAAGACGCGATCGGCCGCTTCCAGCGCGCGGAAATCACCCGGGATTTCAACCAGGGCAAAGGTCGAGCCAGGCACGTCGGTCATGCGCCTCGGCTTGAGCCAGAATGGCGATTCCGCAGCCCGATTGACGATCGGCGCATTCACATCAAAGTATTGCTGCAGCGTCAGCCCGCCGCCGGCGCCTTTCGACCGTTCCTTGACGCGCCGCTGAGTCACCCACCAATCGACCACCAGCCGGTCAGACCGCAAGCTCTGGGTCTCATCCAGCCCGAAGAAGTTGGTGGCGTAGCGCTGGATCACGCCGCCTAATTTACGAATGTTGAGGTGGGCGTTTGCAGCCAGCAGCGGGTCAACGCTCCAGGTCACCAGGCGAATCGCCTGCTTGATCGCCAGATCGCGCTGCGCCAATTTCAGGCGGAAGCCGATATTCCGCCCACGATAGGCCGGCAGCACAACCATGCGCTTCGACATGATGAGCAGATTCGCCATCGCTGGTCTGGCGTCGGGGGCGTCGATATCGATATCGGTGCCGATGAAGCCGATCACCATGCCCACGAGCCGGTCCCGGTCAAAGGCGCCCAGAACATGTCCGCCATAATGCGCGATCGAGTGGAGCATGTGCCGCGGCACCAGATAGGCGGCGTCCTCTCCCCAATAGGACTTCTGCAATTCGACCGCTTGATCGTGCTCGGCAGTGCTGAGCAGACGTTTGATTTCGATATCGCTCATGAGTTGGTCCTGCGCGTCATATCGGGCGCGGCCGCCGCCGGAAAGAATCTCGCAGCAGGCCGAGGAAATGCCCGCGCTGAGGCAGGTAATCCAGCAGGGTGGATTCGAAGCGCCGCGGCTGGAAACCGAAATGATCGTAGGTGCTGCCGAGGGGCGCCGTGCGGTTCGCCGCCAGGATATCCAGCCATTGCGCCGTGATGAGCGAACGCGGCAAGACGCGGCTGTAGACCGCCGTGATCCAGCGCAGCAGGTAGGGAGGGACGCCGATGACCAGGCGCCGCATCCCGGTGACGCGCATGATCGTCAAGATCAGATCGCGCAAAGACAAGTATTCGGGACCGCCAATCTCGACGGTTGAATCTACGAGCCGAACCCGATCCAGGCTGCGATAAATGGCTTCCACCAGGTCGTCAATATACAGGGGATGCAGGACCACCTCGCCATGCCCCGGCATTAGAAAGAAGGCGGGATTGATCCGCAGCATGCTCGCGATATGGTTGACGAAGGCGTCGTCCGGCGCGAATATGATGCCGCTTCGGATCACCGTATAGGCGACGCCGCTGTTGCGCAAGAGGTCCTCAACTTCTCCCTTGACGCGATGCAGGGTGTAAGCCGACGATGGCGCCGCGCCCAGGTGACTGAGCGTGATGACCCGCCCGACCCGCGCCGCCCGCGCGACAGTCGCCAAACTGCGAGCGCCCGCCAGCTCGACTTGTTCCAGATCGCGGCGGCGGCCCCACCACTGCGCGTTCTCCAGGTGGATGACGGCGTGGCAGCCGGTCACCGCGCGGAAGAATGCTTCTTCATCAGCGACGGTGCCGACGAAGACCTCCGGCGCTTGTGGATCGCCAGTGTCCCAAGGCAAGCGCCTCATCCGTCTTTCGGGCAGCAAAACACGCGTGGGCACGGACTCTTGCATCAGCCGCTGGACAAGATACCGCCCTACCAGCCCGGTCGCGCCAGTTATCAAGATCATCGTTCGTCAAGTGTCCCGTAGAATGATTCGCCCCTGCGCCCGCGTTGCTCGCGTGGGATAATGAAGGGCGTATTATAGGTGGCATTGCAGCGACTGTAAAGCAACGGAAAGGCGCGCGCAGTGTTACAATGATTGGAGAGTGGCGCAGCGGAGCCCGCAGCGCGGGAGGGCTGTTTGGAAAAGAAACGTATCGTCATCACGGGCATGGGCATCATTTGTCCGACCGGCAACAATGTCGCCGACGCCTGGTCAAACACCGCGTCGGGCAAGAACGGCATCGGCTATATCACGCGCTATGACCGTCAGTTGACGCAGAATCAACTGGCTGGCGAAGTCAAAGACTTCGACCCGGACGCGGTTTTCGGCCGCAAAGAGGCGCGGCGCCTGGACCGCGTCGCCCAATTCGCGCTTGAAGCCAGCCGGCAGGCGATGGAAGACAGCGGCTTGACGATCACGAGCGACAATATGTACGACGTTGGCTGCATCATCGGTTCCGGCGTCGGCGGCATCAATTCATTTGTCGAGTCGCAGCAGGGCATCGACAAGCGCGGCCACCGGGGCATCAAGCCTATGGCGATCCCCAAGATCTTGAGCGACAGCTGCTCCGGCGCCGTATCCTTGAACTTCAATCTGCGCGGACCCAATCATTGCATCGTCACCGCCTGCGCTTCCGGCAACAACGCGATCGGCGAAGCGATGCACATCATCCGGCGTGGCGACGCGGCTGCCATGATCGCGGGCGCATCAGAAGCGGCGATCGTGCCGCTTTGCGTGGCTGGCTTCAACAATATGACCGCCCTCAGCCGAAACGACGATCCGGAGACTGCCTCGCGCCCATTTGACTTGAATCGGGACGGTTTCGTTCCCGGTGAAGGCGCGGGCGTGCTCGTCCTCGAGGAAATGAATCACGCGCTTGAGCGAGGAGCGACGATCTATGCGGAATTGTTGGGATACGGCCATACATCGGATGCCTATCATATCACCGCGCCGATGGAGAGCGGTGAGGGCGCGGCGAAAGCGGTCGAGATTGCGTTGAGAGATGCCGGGCTCAGGGCGGACGATATCCAGTATATCAACGCTCATGGCACCAGCACGCCTTTGAATGACCGGGCTGAAACCAATGCGCTCAAGCGCGCGCTGGGCGAAACCATTTACAACATTCCTGTCAGCTCGACGAAATCCATGACGGGCCATCTCCTCGGCGGCGGCGCGGCGATCGAGGCGGTCTTCTCGATTATGGCGATCCGCGAGAATTTCATCCCGCCGACCATCCACCTGGCGGAACCGGATCCCAGCTGCGATCTGAATTACGCGCCCAACACCGGCTTCCAACATGAGGTCAGCAACGTCATGTCCAATGCATTTGGTTTTGGCGGACACAATGCCGTCGTGATATTTGGTGAATATAGGGACAATGGCAACATTTGACATGAGCGGCAGAGCCAGCCCGGCGGCGACTGCGCGACATGCGCATGTCATTGGCTGGGGCATGGCCGTGCCAGAAACGGTCATGACCAATGATGACTTGTCGTCTTTCGTTGACACCAACGACGACTGGATCTTCGCTCGCACCGGCATCCGTCAACGATTCATCGCCAATGAAGGAGAATCGACGGCGACGCTAGCTTATCGAGCGGCGCAGCAAGCGCTGGAAGTGGCGGATATTCTGCCGACCGACCTCGATCTGATCGTGGTCGCGACATCCACGCCGGAGAATATATTTCCCAGCACGGCCAGCCTGGTGCAGGATTGGCTGAACGCGCATGAAGCTGGCGCCTTCGATTTGAGCGCCGCCTGCTCCGGTTTCGTTTACGCCGTGAACATGGCCGCCGATTCCATCCGCGCCGGTTCCATTCAGGCCGCGCTGGTCATCGGCGCTGAAACCATGAGCCGGATTCTAGATTGGCAGGATCGCAGCACCTGCATCTTGTTCGGCGATGGCGCCGGCGCCGTCGTCCTTCGCGCGAGCGAGACGCCAGGCGGCGTGCTTTCAAGTGTCTTGCGCTCTGATGGCTCTGGTGGCGACCTGCTGGCGATTCCCAGCGTTGGCAGCATTGACGCCAACGAGTCTCTCGCCGGCGCCAACGGCAGCAAGTTGTACAAAATGTCCATGGCCGGCGGCGAAGTATTCAAGTTTGCCACGCGCGTCGTCAGCGAGAGTGTGGAACAAGCCTGCCAAATCGCTGGCGTCAATGTGAGCGACGTCAATCTGGTGATTCCGCATCAGGCGAATCTGCGCATCCTGCAGGCGGCGGCGCGCAAGCTCGGCATCGACATCGAGAAATTCATGAGCAATGTCGAGCGCTACGGCAATACATCGGCCGCGTCCATCCCCATCGCGCTCTGTGAAGCGATTGAGCAGAGGCGGATTCAGGATAAAGATCATATTGCGCTGGTCGGATTCGGCGGCGGCTTGACCTGGGCTTCCATGATCATCCGTTGGGGCATCCCCAAGCCGAGCGAGCAGCAGGGTTCGCTCCTCAACCGCCAGCGCCGACATGTGCAGTATCGCATCGCCAAGTGGCGCTCGCGCTCGCGCCGCTGGCGCCGCCGCGTCAACACCAAGGTGCGCGATCTGCAGCCTTGAGTCGCGACTTTCAGCCCAGGGTCACCGTCCAATTTTGCCGCGGGAAACACCCATTGGCCGCGCATTCTGGAGAGAGCCGGGGGCGCTTAACGAACGGGCGTCAGCGTCGGCAGCGGATCCGAAATGAAGATATGAACCATACATGAGGCTTTGAGCGTGTTGGTGATGTCGAATACCATCAGGCGAAACTGATATTCGCCGGCCTCGTAAGGCGCGGGCACGAATTGGCCAAACTCCGCCCGCTCTCGAACTTCCGCGTGCTGTTCGTCGATGACTTGAAAACCGCCCAGCGTGCTGGGACCGCTGATCTCAATGGAAGCGTACGAGAATTGATCGGTGAAGACGGTGCCGATCACCGGTATTGGCTGGAAAACGCGCATGCCATTGCCGGGAATCAGCAATTGAGCTTCCGGTCTGTCGCAGCCTTGGGGCGGGTTGGACGGAATGATGGTGCCGACCGGCGTGGGCGTCGGCACAGGCGTGGCTTGAATCTGATTGGCCGCGCCGGCTGAGCGCGGCAGGGCGACCGGATCAATGCCGAGATCCGATGCTGGCGGCGCCGGGACGGGCGTCCGGAAGTCGCCATCGTCCATGCGCGCGCCAGCGACGAGCGCTTCAATCTGGCGGTCTTGCAGCAGCGCCGGCACGATCACCACTTGCACGCCGGCGACGATGACCGCCAGCTCCAGTAAGAAGATGATCGCGGTGATCGCGTTCGTTCGCCGATAACGCGACAGTTCGCGTTCCAGTTCAAAATGAGTGGAACGGTATTCTTCCCCATGGATGACATAGCGCCTCAGCGCAAACAAGACGCCAGCGGCAATCAAGAAATAGATGCCGATGGCGACCTGGTCGATTAGCGCGATAAGGGCTGTCATATTGGGAAATTGCTGAGCAGGCCTTTCAGTATCGCAGTGAGGCGCGGGACGATGATCTCGCCCGCCTCAAGCACTTCCTCATGATTGGTTTCCAGATCGGTGTCGACCGCGTCGATCGTTTGGTTGGTGATGCCGGAGCAGGCCAAAACGCGCATGCCGGCGTGACGGGCAACCAGCACTTCGTTGACCGTCGACATGCCCACCGCATCGCCGCCCAAAGCGCGGATCATTCTGATTTCCGCCGGCGTCTCGAAGAAGGGACCGGACAAGCCGACATAAACGCCGCTATGCAGCGGAATATCATGTTCACGCGCCACTTCCAGCGCCCGCTGCCGAAGCCGCCGGTCATAAGCCTGCGACATGCCGACGAAACGGAGACCGAGCGTCTCGTCGTTAGGACCTATGAGGGGGTTTGCGCCCGCCATCCCGGGCAGATTAATATGATCCTCCAGCAGCATCAAGTCGCCGACTTGATAGCTTTTGTTCACGCCGCCGGCCGCGTTCGTCAAGAGTACGCTATGAATGCCCAATGCTTTCATCACGCGAATGGGAAAAGTCACTTCAGCCATCGAGTAGCCTTCGTAGAAATGGGCGCGCCCCTGCTGGGCGGCGACCATCTGCCCTTCCAATTCGCCGATGACCAGGTTGCCCTGATGCCCTTCCACGGTGGAAACGGGCCAGCCGGGGATATCGACGTATGGAATGACGACTTTCTCCACTAGCTCGTCAGCCAGCTTGCCCAGTCCGGAGCCCAAGACGAGCCCGATCGACGGGCGCAAAGATGTGCGCGACTGGACGACCGAAGCGGCGCGCTGAAAGTCGGCTCGACTATACAATTTTTCCTCCCGAATTCGGCTGGGTCTCGGACTGCCGGCCATTTATCAGGCTCACATCTGCAGGGATTCCAAAGACACATAGGAATCCTCGTTAGCGCCATATTAACATAAGAACTTGTTCTCCGATATAATATTGACAGTTGACACATCTATCGTATAGAGACCGTCATCCGTGAACGATCTGCGACGGCAATTTCGCGCCGCTGCGGTTCTCATCTTTATTGTTGTGCCGATCGGCATCGCCGGCTTCGCCTTTATTGAAGGCATGTCCGTCTTTGACGCGATATATCTGACCATCATCACGCTGACGACCATCGGCTACGGTGATTTTACGCCAAAGACAGAACTCGGCCGGCTGTTCACGCTGGTGCTTGTCGGCGCTGGGATGAGCGCCCTGCTGTTTTTTCTTTCTTCTTCATTCGCGCTGCTCTTCAGTTCCGAAGCGATGACCCGCCGGCGTCTCTTCCAGACCCGGAAAAAGATCCGCAAGCTCAACAGCCACTACATTATCTGCGGCACCGGCGAAATGGTAGACAAGACGATTGGCTACGTTTTGCATGGCGCTGAAATCCGGCGCAAGCAGCACCAGCAGAGCCTCTATCAGCCCATAGAAAATTTGCTGAATCGCTTTTTTGGACCGGCGGATCGCGGCCGAATGCTTGTGCTGCGCCGGCTGATTGACCGACTGTTCCTCTTGTACCACCATGTCTTCGTCGATCACGTCACCTTGCTCGATTTGTTGGTCGTGGTGACTGACGATGAAGAATATGCCGAGCATCTGCGCGCCGCTGGCATCCTCGTGATTGATGGCGATCCAACAGACGATGATGATTTGCTCTCGGCTGGAATCGCGCGGGCGCGGGCCATCATGGTCATGCTCAATCAAGATACCGAAAGCCTGTTGACCGTCTTGACGGCACGCAACCTGAACCCGCGGTTATACATCACGGCCGCCGCGGTCGAAGAGGAACTCAAGCTGAAGATGGTCAAGTCCGGCGCTAATGTCGTCCTGGCGCCCTATGAAGTGGCGGCGCAATTCCTCAACAGCGCCACGCTGCGGCCAGCGGTGAACGACTTTTTCAGCAGCATTCTCTTTGAACAAGATCATCATCACCAGATCACGCAGCTGGAGTTGGGAGACGACTCGCCCTGGATCGGCCGGCGCATAAACGACCTGTCTCTAAGCGAAAGATACAATGGGGGAATCCTGGGCATACGGCTGGAATCGGGCGATTTCGCGCATACGGCCGGCGGGCGGCGCTTCCTGCAAGAAGACGAGATTCTGCTGGTTGTCGCGCCGGGTCCGATGGTCCCTAACCTTCAGCACGACTGCCGGCCGCAGGGCCGGGACGAGATGCGCTTTGCCAGCTTCCAACGTCTGATCCCGACGCGCGCATCCAAGAGCCTGGATGATGTCTACAGCCTTGAGGAAAGCGAGGCCGTCATCGAGACGATGGCGAAGCATTTTGTCATCTGCGGCAACGACCATATCATCCAGAGCGCCGTGCGCTTTCTCGATCCGGCGCGTCCTTTCGTTCTGATCAGTAACGATGTAGAGGTCACCGAACGTTGGCGGCAGCGGGGTTTCCGCGTGATCCATGGCGATCCAGCCCAGGAATCCACGCTGAAGAAAGCCGGCGTCAAACGGGCGCAGGCGATTATGATCTCGATTCAGGACAAGGCGGCTGCCGTTCTGACCGTATTGTCGGCGCGCACCATCAGCAAATCGCTGCTGATATCGGTCACAGCCACTACTGACGACATGATCGAAAAGCTGCGGCGGTCTGGCGCTGATCGGGTCGTCAGTCCCTTCCATGTCGCCGCGCAGTTCGTGCTGCTCTCGACTACGCGACCGGAAATTGCCGATTTCCTGCAGCATGTGCTCTACAACGAAATCACCGGGTTGGAGACGGCCGAACTTTACATGGAAGATGATTCGCCCTGGATCGGCAAGACGATTCGCGAATTGGCTTTGACCATGCGTTATCGCGCCAGCGTCGTTGGCGTTCGCCGCGCCAATCGAAGGGACTTCCTCTATACGCCGCCGCCCGAACATCTGGTGCGGCCGCAGGAAGTATTGATCGTCATCACGCCGATGGAATTCTTTGATGAAATGCGCGCGAACGCCACTGGTCACAAGGACAAACGACCAGCCACCTTGCGACTGGAAGTTGATGTCACCGCCAGCGGCGTCTGGTCAAGAGATATGATCCGCGAGCTGATTCAGCAGGGGGACAGCGGCTAGCGGCCACGGTTGCTCACGCGCGCGTCTTGGCGGTCCGGCCGATGCAGGGACCGGCGCCCAAAATCATGAAAGATGCTGTCGCTATCGACATTCAGAAAAGTAATGTCGGCGAGGAAGCGCTGGGCGATGGCGCGAAAATCGCTCTGGCGCGGCATCTTGACAAGATCCTGCCAATAGCGTTTTCCAATGAGGACCGGGTATCCCGAGCGCATCCGGTAACGGGGGACGATGAAATCGCCATCGCCGCGCGCATAGGCGGCCAAGATGTGATATATCACTTTCGGTTGCAGGCGCGCCTGATCGCCGGGCACAACCAGCACCGCCGATAGCTGCTCCGGCAGCGCGCGCAGCCCGGCTTTCAGCGCGGTCACCGCCCCGCCCGCCTGATGCGCCCGATCATGTATCACCTTCACCCCGAGCGGTCTGGTCGCCGCTCGTACTTCAGGCGCCCGCCGGCCGGTGACCAGTCGAATATGATCAATTCGCGAACGCAGGACTTTTTCAGTAATCTGCGCGACGGCAGCCCGGCCCCGGTCAGAAGGCCGCAGCATCTGGTCTTCGTCTTTGCAGGGCGATTCTCCAGTGGCCAGCACGAGCGCGCCGACTCGCCGCTGCAATTCAAATACGGGTTCGGCGCCGCGCACCGCGCCCAGCGCGACCGCGTCAATCCGCGCGCTCTGCAAACTGAGCCTGGCGATCATCCGCGCCCGCCCGCGCATGAATCCGTGTTTGGGCGTCTGATTCAGGTATACAATGACGCGAGCTTCCGGCGGGACGCCGCGCAAACCGAGCTCTTCATCGCGCAGCACCTGCGCCAGCCAAGGCGATTTGACCGGTGAATTCTCCACGAAACCGTAGCGGGCGATCATCGCCGCCGGGTTGTAGATATGCTCGTTATCGAGCGGCAAACCCAGAGCGCGGAGCGAAGCGACGGAAATAACAAGCGATGTCTCCAGGGGAATCTGGGGTTCATGCGCCAGCGGCGCCTTGAAGGGCAAGCCTGCGGCGTCATCCGACTCGACCAGCAGGATATCCGAGTCTACGCTGTCCAGCAGCTGTCTGGTCCATTCGACTGGCGGGCCGAAAACATAGCCGCTGCGAATCTGCTCATGGAGCAAGACAAACTGGTGCTCGGTCAGCGCTTCCGAGATCGCCTGCGGAGCGGCGCCGGCCGCCATCGTGCAGGGAAAGAGGTCCAATTGGTCGGTGGAGAGTCTGGTGGTGGTGGTCGCCAAGACGCGCCAGCCGGCTTCGGCCAGCTCATAACCCAAGCTGACCATCAGCGATGTTTTGCCGCCCGCGCCAATGAAGGCGACCACATCGCCAGGCGCCAATTCAAAAGCTTGCTCGAATCGCATCGACCTTTCCTGGATGACGACCGGCTACGAACTAGGCGTGCCGGTTCTCGGCAAGATTCTAAAGCGTTACAAGCCTAATGATAACATGAAAGCGAAGGCGCGCTTAATGCTGTTGGCGATGGCCCGCCGGGCGAATCTCGACGAGAGACAGAATGCCGCGATTGCCGATCAGATGGCGCCGATGCCGCGCTCGCGCAGCGCCTTCGCCACCTTTTGCGCGGTGAATGGCTGGGAATCAATCCAGACGCCAACCGCATCATAAATCGCAGCGGCGATGGCCGGCGCCAGAGGAAGAAAAGGCATTTCGGCCATGCCCCGCACGCCCCAGGGTCCGATGGGGTCGGGGTGCTCCAAGATGACGGATTTGATCCGCGGCGGCACATCAAGCGATGTGGGGATCAGATAGGTCGAGAGGAAGGGATTGCGTATCCGACCTTGATCGGATACCAGGTATTCCATCAATGCGTAACCTTGCGCCTGCACGATCGCGCCTTCAATCTGCCCCTGCAGTTGCTGCGGATTGATGACTTTGCCCACATCGTTGGCGCAGACGACGTCCAGCAGTTGCACTTGCCCGGTCTCAACGTCGACTTCAACCTCGACCGCTTCGGCTACGTAGCCGTAGGCGAAATTAGGCGTCGCCCGGCCGGTCTCCGGATCGAAGGGCGTCGTCGCTGGCGGATGATACATGAACTCACCCAGAGCCGGGCGCTCTTCATCCTGCCATTTGCGCAAGGCGATCTCGGCGGCGCCGCGAATGGCGTTGCCGGACATGAAAGTCAGGCGCGAGGCTGAAGCGCTGCCCGCCGACTCGGATGAGGCGGTGTCGGAGGCGACAATCTCGACCTTGTCGAAGGGCATGCCGACAGCCTCAGCCGCCATTTGACTCAGAGCGGTATGCGCGCCCTGCCCGACATCGGCGCCGGCGTGATAAAGAATCACCTTTTCGATTTCGGCGCTCCCGCGCAGCTCAATGCCTGCCCAGCAGTGCTCGGGAAAGCCAAAGCTGAAGCCAACATTCTTGAATCCGCCGGCGATGCCCCGACCGCGGCGCCGGTTTTGATCGGCCGGTTGCGGCGTCGATTGTAGTTTCCAGCCCTGGCCTGAGCGCTGCCACCAAGACTCGCGCCCGCAGGCTTCAAATACTTGCGGCATGGTCACACCAGCGGGGAAAGGCGTATCCACGGAGCCGATGCTGCCTTCGCGGATACTGTTCTTCAGGCGAATCTCGAGCGGATCCAGCTTCAGCGCGGCCGCCAGGCGATTCATCTGCCCTTCGGCCGCGAACAGCGCTTGGGGCGCGCCAAAGCCGCGAAAAGCCCCCGACGGGATATTGTTGGTGTACACGGTATAGGTATCGACATGGACGTTAGGAATCTCGTAGGGACCGGTGACGGTCAGTTGGGCGTTGCCGAGCACCTTGTTCGATGTGTAATTGTAAGCGCCGGCATCGCCAATCACTTCGGCCGCGGCGGCGGTCAGCAGGCCGTCTGCGGTCGCGCCCCATTTCGCCCGCACCTTGATCGGATGCCGTTTGTGATGATAGAGGATGGACTCTTCCCGATTCCATTGAATCTTGATCGGAAGCCGCAGCTTCCAGGCGGCCAGCGCCAGAATGATTTGCACCGACATATCTTCGCGGCCGCCAAACGCGCCGCCAATGGCGGGATAGATGACGCGCACCTGTTCCGGCGGCAGATCGAGCGCATGATAGATTTGCTCTTGATCTTCGTGCGTCCACTGGCCCGCGACCAGGACCGTAACGCGATCTTCTTCGTCTATGTAGGCGAGGCCCGCCTCCGGCTGCAGGTAGGCATGTTCTTGCCAGGTCGTGTCGTATTCGCCTTCCACCACGATATCAGCGGCCGCCCAGCCCGCCTCCATATCGCCGCGGCGAATGCGATAAGTCGTCACCAGATTGCCCGGATTGTCCGGATGGAGTTGCGGCGCCCCTTCGGTCATCGCCTCTTCCGGATTGAAGACGGCCGGCATATCCTCATATTGCACGTCGATCAGAGCCAGCGCCTCTTGCGCAATCGCGTCAGTCTCGGCGACGACGGTTGCCACCATATCCATATAACAGCGCACGACGTCGGTACCGGCCTTGTCCCCGCCGGGACCGCAGAGCACAGGTTGGTCTTTGATCACGAGACCGTATTCATTGACGGGCACGTCGTGGCTGGTGAAGACGCGGGCGACGCCCGGCAAGGCTTCCGCTTGGCTGGCGTCAACCTGTACGACGCGGGCATGGGCGCGCTCGCTGAACTTGACGCGCATCCACAATTGACCATCGATATTGATGTCGCCGGGATAGAGCGTCTCGCCCGTAACTTTGCCGCGCGCATCAATGCGCTTGACTGATTCGCTGATGACCTTGGTTTGTTCAGGGATCACGGCGGGAATCCTCGTGAGATCGGCTTCGCGCATGGACTGACTTTAAAGCGCAGGAAGCGCCTCGAAGGTGGTTTCGATCAGTTTTTCCGTCTCGTTGTAAAAGATGCGGCGCAAGATGGCGATGGCGGCGGCGTAGGTCGGTTCGACGCCGCCGTAACTGAGGCTCCCTGCGCCCAGATTCTGGCCCGTATTCATCGGCTTGTCCGATGCGTAATGCAGGAAACCGATATCGAATTTGACCGAATGCAAGTTGACGATCTCGTTCATCGGATGGCGCTGCGGGCGGAAGGCTTCGTAAACCGCCGACAGGTAGGGACCGCCCTCCATCTCGATATCGGTGTAGCCTTCTTTGTAGAAGACGCTCATGTAATGGGGATTTTGCAGAAAGGTGCCGAGAACGGTCACCGCCTTCTGATTGTCCAAGACGTTGCCATGCTGCATATAGCTGCGCACGTGCCGGGCGGTGAAGCAATTTCGGAATAGATAAGTGTTCTGCGAATGTTCGTCGTGAATCACATTGGGAATCATCATATCGCCGATGCGGCCATTCAATGTGGCCGCCTTGCCCATGACATAGACGCCATCCAGCCGACCAGCGCCTTGCGAGATGCGGCTCAACAATTCATACGAGGCCATGCCCAGGGGATAATCGATATTGATGATGATGGCATTGCTGTGGCGCAAGGGTTCCAGATCATCGGCGCGCCCCAATCGCGGATCAAACCAGCGCGGCTCAAGCTTGCCCAGCTCGATGACTTGCGTTTCCATTTCGAAGCCATGCTGGCTGGGCACGCGATGGATGCCCAGGCGATTTTCTTCCTTGGCGAAAACGTGGCGCGCCTGGCTGCCTTGTTCAGACAGATAGCGCCGCAAGACAAAATAAAGGAAGTTGTCCGTGCTCTTGTGATAACTCTCCTTGGTGTCTTCGTACTCGGTCAGCAGGGATTTCTCTTCGAATGCTTCGATGTAATCAATCAGGCTCTCTTCAAATCGGCGGGCGAATCCGGCGAGCAGGTTAATCAAAGCGTGGGTATTGCTGGAAACGAAGTAGACCGGACGCTCGCCGGGATCAATCCCGGCCTGCGACAATTCCTCGCAGAGTTCATTCCACCAGGAAGCGGTGGCGCGCCGATAATCGGCTAGGGAACCGGCGATCAAACGCAGCGACATGCTCTTGCGATGCTCGCGAATATGGAGCAGGTTGTTGACGAAGTCTTCCCCCCATAGCAAGTGCAGTCGCTTCAAATCGCTCACCCGGATTCGTAGAGCGGCGGCGAGCGCAGCAAAGTCTTCCGCCGGCAGATCGCCCGCCTCGGCGTAGGGCGCCAGAAGGTCCGAAATATCGGGACTCTGCAGCAGAAAATGCAGTTTGTTCCATTCGATTTGGAAGGCGGTCAATATCGGCGCCAGGTCATCTATATCCGAACGGCTGACGACATAAACAGCCAGCGTGCTATCGCCATCGAAATGGGTGCGGCGGCGGCGGCCCGTCGCGAAGACGCGCTGCCAAGCCGCGATATCGCGGTAACCGGCGGCGATGAAGGAGCGGTTCATCTGCCCGATTAAGACTTCTTCCGTCTGAATAATGCAAGGCGGCAGACGCAGCGCGCTGTACATCAAGGCGGACGCGTCGGGCTCGACAGCGGCGGCGTGCTCATGCAAGGACGAGCGCATCGCCAGATGACTCTCGACCAGGGTTTCGATTTTGATCCCCTCGCTCGAACGCAATAGCGAATAATAGGTTCGCATATAGAGTTCGATTTCTTCACTGCCCGTCTTTGGTACCGTTCGGTCCATGAGCTAGCCTTGCCTGGCTTCCGCTATCATGAGCGCCGCCTGGCGGAAAGCGTCGACGATTTTGTAGTAGCCGGTGCAGCGGCACAAATTGCCGCTGATGCTGTAGTTGATTTGTTCGGTATCGGGCGCGTCGAATTCGTCGAGCAACTTGGCGCCCGACATGAGAAAACCGGGCGTGCAGTAGCCGCATTGAACGGCCGCCTGATCGATGAAGGCTTTCTGGATCGGATGCAGCGTTTCGCCCTTTTGCAAGCCTTCGACCGTGACGATCTCGGCGCCATGCGCGCGCGGGGCATGCACCATGCAAGCCATGACGGCTACGTCATCGAGAAATACAGTGCACGCACCGCATTCGCCCTCGGCGCAGCCTTCTTTCGTGCCGGGCAGCTTGACATCATCGCGCAGCCAATGAAGTAGCGACTTTTGCTGGCCCGTCGTAATATTGACATCGACGCCATTCACACAGCTCTTTATCGGCGCCTCCGGCGAATGCGCGATCGACGCCGGCAGGCCGCGCGTGACGATGCCTTCATCAGCGCCCCAGAGCATCGGCGGCGCCGCGGGAATACTGTCCAGCTGCTCACCTGAGGCCAAGTGGCGCAGGGCGCGCGCGACCAAAATCTTCACCATTTCCGCCCGGTATTCGGCGCTGCCGCGCACATCATCGATTGGCTTGACCGACTCGCTAGCCAGCCGTCCGGCTTCGTCGACCGTATCTTCTGTGAGGCATTTGCCGTTCAAATGCGCTTCGGCCGCCGGGACGCGCACGATGGTCTCCGCGACGCTGCCCAAGGCGATGCGCGCGTCGCTTGCCCGGCCTGATCCGTCAAGACGCAGGATGACAGCCGCGTCGACCACGGATATCGCCTGCGCGCGCCGCAAGCCCAGCTTCAGGAATATTCCGTGCTGATCAGCGCCCAATGGCGGAATTCGTATCTCGCGCAAAAGCTCATCGGGGCGCAGAACAGTTTGTCGAAAGCCGCTGTAAAAGTCCGCCAGCTTCATCGAGCGCTCGCCCGCGACTGAAGTCAGCGTGACTTCGGCCTCCAGGGCGATTAGCGGGGTGATGGTGTCATTGGCGGGAGAGGCGGTGATGAGATTGCCGGCGACGGTGGCGCGATTGCGAATCTGCGGCGCGCCGACTTCCCAGGAGGCTTGCGCCAGGGGCAGCACCCGCTGGCGGATCAGCTCGCTCGCCACGACATGATTATGCGTGACCAGCGGTCCCAGCACGATCCTGTCGTCCTGCAGCGCAATCTGATCCAGATGCGGTACGCGCGTGATGTCGATCAGCGTCTTGAGCTGCGGATGCTGGCCGCGCTCCATCTCGATGATCAAGTCGGTGCCGCCGGCGACAATGCGCGCCGCGCTTCCGTGATCGTTCAGAAGCGCCAAAGCCTCATCGATTGTGCTGACGCTATGGTAGGCTTCCCACATCCGTGACCGCCCTCCTCAGTTTGACTTTGACTTCAGCTTAGCGGTTCCAGTTCCAGCACCGTGAACGGGTTAATATTCAGCACGCAGGTGGATTCGTATATCGTCCGCACCGTCTTGCGCCGATCCCAGGTATGGACGTGCCCGTGCAGCATGTAGCGGGGCCGAAACCACTTCATGAAATTCAAGAAGCTGTCAAAGCCGCGGTGGGCGAAATCCCTGCCATCGTGAATATCCCGCGCCGGCGAATGCGTGACAAATAGATCGATGCCGCGCCCGCGCGCCCAGCGATTCCACATCACCGCCGGCGCGAAGCCGAGCACCTTGCTGTGCATTTGCGTCTGCGTATATTGAATTTCGCCTCTGTTGTAGCGGATCGAGCCTTCCAAGCCGGCCATGATCAATCCGCCATATTCCAGGAGCTGTCCGTGCAGATTGATGCCGCCGGGCGGTTCGTCGTGATAGATCTCATCATGATTGCCGCGGACATAGAACAGGGGCGCCCCGATGATGCTCGTGATGAAATCGAGGTAATTGGGGCGCATGTCGCCGCAGCTGATAATCATATCGACATCGCTGTATTGGCGGCGCAGATTGGCCGCATTGTGCAGCTGCGGCATCTCGGTATCGCTAACACAGAGAATCTTCAACGCGACAGGCGCCTTTCCCGCACGGTGTCGAATCAGCGCTGAAAACAGTCAACTAGCTCGAATAGCCTCCAGCGAAAGTGTCAATCATAAGGCGCACATCGTCTCCCAGCGGATAGAGGATGGGACAGGTGGCGCCGGCTTCTATGTATTCGCGCACCTTCGCCTTTACCTCATCGGGCCTGCCGGAAGCGGTGATCATCTGCACGACATCGTCCGGCACCAGCTTCATCGCCTCCAGAATCTGTTCCTCGGTCGCGGGCCAGGTCAAGACTTGATTGATCTCGTCGAGAAGATCCTGGCTGACGCCGCTGGCTTTCATGATGTGCGGCTGCTGCCCGAGATATTGCGTCACCAGTTTGCGCGCGCCATCGAGAGCGGCCGCCCGATCATTGTCCACCGAGCAGACGACGAGCTGGGGGCGATCGACTTCGTCAATCGACTTGCCCGCTTTGCGCGCGCCGATCTCGAGCTGAGCCATCGCCATCTCGTTATATTTGGGCGAGACCAAATAATTGAGCACGGCGCCATCGGCGATTTCGCCGGTCAGCGCCATCATTTTGGGACCGGTCGCGCCGATGTAAATCGGCACGTTGCGCGGCTCTTTGCGCCCGTGCACCACATCCAGCTCCACATCGTCCATCTGCACAAATTCGCCGTCAAAACTGACGCGCTCGCGATTGAGCAGCCGCCGCACGACGGTCACGACTTCGCGCATGGCCAGCAGATTCTTGCGCCGCTGAATGCCGACCTTTGCCGCCAGCGGATCCCACCAGGCGCCGACGCCGCAGTAGATGCGGTCCTGCGCCAAGTCATCGAGGGTGAGGAAGGTGGCGGCGATCACGGCGGCGTTGCGCGTCCAGTTGTTGATCACGCCGGAGCCGATTTTAATGCGCGATGTCACCGCGGCAAAAGCCGCCATCGGCACAATTGCATCGCGGACCAGCCGGCTCTCGGCTTGCCATACCGCCTCGAAGCCGCATAGCTCGGCGTATTTGACGTATTCGATCGCGTCAGCCAGCGGGTGCGCGTCTTGCAGATACAATGCTACACGGTCAGCCATGAGTCTTCTCCAGTTTCCGCATCATTCGATTCGTATCATAATATCAGACATTTTGAGCGCATTTATCTCATGAACGCTAGGACCTCAGCCGGCGCTGCAGGCGAGCGGGAAAGACGGCAAATGCCCGAAGCTACCGCTCGAAAGGATTCGCTGATAGGTCTCGAGATCTTCCGGCAAATCAATATCCAGCGCCAGCCGCTCGGATTCGTAGGTGAAGGCTTGCAGCCCGGCCGCCTCCGCGAGCCGAATATGCCGTTCAAAACTGCCGCCGCCGTATTCAAACTCGATCGCGCCCGGCGGCTTGACCAGCAAGGCATTCGTGCCGTCGCGCGCCTTGTCGGGGGCGATCACAATCGACCGATCGAGCGCCAGCCGAATGAGGCCGTGGATATCTTCCGCATTGATGAAGGGCAAATCGGCCGGCAAGACCAGCACGGCGTCGGCGCGCCAGCTCTCCACGACCAAAGTAGCGCGCATCAATGCCGGATTCAGATTGGACATGGCGCCTTCTTGCAGCGTTTTGGCGCCCATCTCGCGGGCGATGGCGAGCGCCTTGGTATCGCGCGAGATCACCAGGACACCGGTGATTTGCTGAATCGCCGTCGTCACCGTCAAGACATGGCGCAGCATGGCCTGCGCCAATTCAAAGCGCTGATCGGGCGATAGGACCGGCGACAGGCGGCTCTTGGCGTTCTTGAGCGGTTTGACCGGGAGAATCGCCCAGAGGCTCATAAAGCCCAACCCCCGATCCAGCCCAGCAAAGCGCGCGCCAGGGCGACCTTGTCCGCCTGGTCATTCATCAGCGTATTCAACTGAACGGTGCGCAGGCCGCTCATCTCAAATGGCTCATTGCGCCGATCATCGACAAATCCATCGATGAGTCCGCCATAGAAGCGAGCCACTTCCCGAGCCGAAACCTCCAGCCCCAACTCGCGCATGATCTTCGCCGTCGGCCCCTTGACCGCGTCGCCGGCGATGATCGGCGTCACCGCGACCACCGGCGCCGCCAAAAGCGCCAGCATATTGCGCAAGCCCGGCACCGCCAGAATCGGCGCCAGCGACAGCCAGGGATTGGAAGGCGCGATCAAGACGATGTCAGCGTCGCAGAGCGCCCCGGCGACGACCGGCGAAAGCCTGGCTCTCTCGCAACCGTGATGGCGGATCGCCCGAATCGCCGGTTCCCAAGCGTATTTCACGAAATACTCCTGAAAGCCAAGTTCGCCGCGCTCGACCGTATCAACCATCGTCGGCATTTCTTCGTCGCACATCGGCAAAATCGTCGCGCGCAGGCCGAGTCGTGCGCCGAGGCAGGCGGTCACCTCCGTAAGGCTGTGCCCCAGCCGAAGCCAATGCGTTCTCAACAAATGCGTCGCCAGATCTTTATCGCCCAGCCGGAACCATGGCTCAACCTGAAAATGTCTCGCAAGACTGTCCAAAGCGGCAGTCGAATCATTCACGACGCCCCAGCCCCGTTCTCGATTGACCAAACCAGCCAGCGTATACATCAGCGTATCGAGATCGGGACAGATTTTCAAACCAAGATGCCAGAAGTCGTCGCCGGTATTGACGATGAATGTCAGTCGTTCCGGCGGGACCGCCTCGACCAGCCCGCTGGCCAATTTGGCGCCGCCGACCCCGCCAATCAAGACCGCGATCTTCTTGTCTAGCGCCACAATACTCTCGTCTCCCAGGGCTCGCGGCTGCGTTCTCGCCGCTCGGCCGGGTAGCCCAGCGTGATCATGCCTTGAGGCTGCCAGTCGGCCGGCAACTCGAGGACCGAAACGACCAAATCTTGACAGAATAAGGGCGCGCACATCCAGCAGGCGCCCAGCCCAAGTTTTTCCGCCATTAGGAGCATGTTCTGGCCCGCCATCGCTGTGCTCTGCTGCGCCATTGCGCGCTCATGACTGCTGCGTTCATTGTCAGAATATACATCCATATCGCTCAGGCTCGTGCAAAGCAGGATCAATAGCGGCGCCGAGGTAATTCGAGCGTAGGAGCGGCCGACATCGGCTTCAATGACTGCCGGCGCCAGACCGTCAGCGCTGAGATCGCGCCGCAGCGCCGCCCCCATCGCGCGCGCCAGCCGCTCTTTTGTCTCATTCTCATCAATGACGACAAAGCGCCAGGGCTGCCGATTGTGGGCGGAAGGCGCCCAGATAGCGGCATCCAGCAAACTTTCGATCCAGGCGCGCGGCACGCGGTCAACTTGATAGCGCCGCACGGACCGGCGACCGCGCATGAAATCCAGCAGTTCAGTCGCGTTCATCACCGGCTCAACGATACAAATCATGCTCGGCGGCGCGATTCAAATCGGCGGCGCGGCCATGTGGCGCTTCCAAATCCAGGCCGCGCAGCAATACCGCCGGCAAGCCCTCATCGGCTTCGCCACAGAGCAAGTGCGCCGCTGAAGCGACCAGATCGGCGTAGGCGACTTGCGTCACCTCCAGCACGCGTCCGTAGAGATCGCGTTTTCCGCGCAGGTCTTTCACTGCGGGCAAACCGGCCGCCCCGATCGCCACGCCCACATTGCCGACGCGGAATGGACGCCCGTGCGTATCGCTGATGATAATGGCCAGGTCGATCCCGAGCCGCCGTCGAATGCTGGCGCGAAAATCGCTGGCGGCGCCATCCGGATCGATCGGCAGCAGCAGCGCCATATCATCGCCCATTTCGATATTGCTTTGGTCGACGCCGGCGTTGGCCGAGACCATCCCCAAGTGATGCTCAGTAACTAACACGCCCAGTCGTTTGCGAGAAACGCGCCGCGACTGGCGCAAGATCAATTCCACCAGCCGCGGATCTTTGCCCGTCTCGCCGGCCACAGTCTCAGCCTCGACCGATGGTTTAATGCCATCTAAAGCCACCACTCTTCCGCGAGACTTGGATACGATTTTGGATGAGATGACCAGGGTGTCGCCGGCGCGGAGCTCTATGCCGGCCGCCGCCGCGCGGTCGATGATGATCGCAATGATATCGTCATCGGCTTTGATCAGCGGGATGCCTGGAATCGCGTAGGCGATCAGTTTGGGCGCGCAAGTCATCTGCCATCGTCCAGGCCGGTGATGCGAATGCCGGCGCCTTGTACGCCATAGGTCTTGTTGATATGAAGCAGCACCGGCGTCAGCGATTCAGCCGCAACCGCATTCTTCAGCCCGCCCGCATCCAGGCCGCGCATGCCGGCCGCCTCGACCAGTTCAATGACCGCCCTTTGCGCCGCCCGATCGTCGGCGCAGACCAGAACATCGCAATCGACTGGCTGACCCAGCGCCTTGAGCTTGACGGCGCTGACATTCTGGAAGGCGGCGACGACGGTGACGCCGGGACCCAGAAGGGCTTGCGCTTCCAGCGCGGCGGCGGCGCCCCCCGGCAGATTCACTTGGGTGATTGCGGGCGGCTGCAAGGGAACGGTCAAATCGACCAGGATCTTGCCCTGACACTGCTCGCGCACGCCAGCCAGCGTGGCTTGATGCGCGCTATAGGGCACGCTCAAGATGACGATGTCGGCCAAGTCGGCCGCCTCCGCATTGGCGAAGCCGGTCAGATAATCCGCGCCCAATTCGCGGTTCATTTCCTGCGCGCGCGTCTCCGCCTTCTCGGCCGATCGCGAACCAATGATCACGCGGTAGCCATGAAGCGCCCAGCGCATCGCCAATCCGGCGCCTTCCTTGCCCGTTCCGCCCAAGATCGCCAGTGTTTTCATCGCTGCCTCTGTCTGCAGTCTTCCGCGTTCAGTCCATCATTGTAGGGCATCCTGCGCGTTTCGCGTATACCTTTCCCAAACCGCCGGCGCCAGCTCGATGGCTTCGGCCACGATGGTCGACTCGTCAAGCGTCAGCAACTGGCGGTCGCGCATCAGCAGCTGGCCCGCGCATATGGTCGTCGTCACCATTGACGCTTCAAAGCCGAAGAGCAGATGCCAGGGCAGGTTGCCGGCGGTCAGCGGGGTAAATGGCTGGTAGTCGACGAAGATCAGATCGGCGAAGGCGCCCGCGCTGATTTCACCAATCTTAGCACTGGGGAAGAAGTTTTCCATGAGGCGAGCGTTATTTTCCCAAGCCATGCGCGCGATATGCATGCCATCGGCGCGGCGCGGATCGCGATTGACCACCTTGTGCAGCAGGTAGGCCGCCTTCCACTCGGACCACATATTATTGCTGAAGCCGTCGTTGCCCAGGCAAAGCTTGATGCCGGCTTCCAATAAGCCATCGATATCAGCGGCGCCCACCCCGTTATTCATATTGGAGCGCGGCTGATGACTGACCCAGACGCCGCGATCCAGTAATATGTCCCGTTCGTGCGCTTCGATATGCACGCAATGGGCGGCGATTGTACGCGCATTCATGATGCCAAAGCGATCGAGCCGCTCGACCACGTTCAATCCGCTTTTGACCAGGCAATCGCCTTGGTCGGCTTCGTGCTCGGCGACATGGACATGAAAACCGGTGTCTCCAGGTATGGCATCGGCGCAGGCGCGCAAGCTCTCGTCATTCAGCGTTAGGCTGGCGTGCAATCCGAAGGTTCCTTTCAGGCGCTCATGTTCAGCCTTCGCCGCCATGAATCGCAGGTTTTCATGGATGCCTTCGCGCGTCTTGTCCCCGCCGTCGCGGTCGGTCACTTCATAGCAGAGCACGGCGCGCAGACCGGCCGCTTCAACGGCCTCGCCGATGACATCGAGGCTGCCCTCAATGAAGTTCGGGCTGGCGTGATGATCGATCAAGCTGGTCGTTCCATGTTTGATGGCGTCAACCAGGCAGACAAGGGCGCTGGCGCGCACGCTTTCGCGATCGAGCGCCTTGTCCAGGGGCCACCAGAGGCGTTCCAGAATCTGGGGAAAATCGCGAGGCGCCGGACCGGGAATCGCCAGGCCGCGGGCGTAGGCGCCGTAAAAATGCGTGTGGGCGCAAATCCCGCCCGGCATGACATATTGCCAGCGGGCGTCGACGATCTCGGCGTCGGGGTAGCTCGCCGCCAACTCAGCCTGCGCGCCCATGGCGGCGATACGGTCGCCATCGATATACAGCGCATGATTTGGCAAAATGCGTGGATCAGCGCCCAGCGTGATCAGGTTGGCGTTGATGATCAGCATGACCCTTCTCTCTTCTAACCCCTAGGTCAAGTCAGCTGCGCAAGGCGTGATAGACCCGGTCGACAAAGAAGTCGCTCTTGAGGTAGAGGTCGCCCACAAACTCGGCGCCGATGAAGCGGTCCCAGGTGGTGCGTATGAAGCTGATGGGCCGCGCCGGCTGATTGCGTATCGGCGGATCTTTTTGGATCAGATCGCGAAACTGCACCTTGTAATAGACTTCGTCCGCCCGACGCGATTCATCCGGCAGCAGATCGCGGCGCCGCGCTAATTCCAAGCCGGTGATCCGAGCGAAGAAGGCGACGCTGCCGCCCCACTCTTCAAATGATCGGCCGCTGAGGAATAAAGCGATGTATTCGGCGTTCAAACCTCGCGGCAGTTGCCCTTCGGGAATGCGATACCAATGGTGTCGCCGCGCGATTTCGAAGTCTTTTGCGCGCTTGACAACGCCAATCAGCACGCGGTCGTCAGCAAACATTGCCCCTTCCGTTTCCTTAGCGCGCGCCCCGCTGCGCCAGCAGGCGCTTGTCGATCTCGATGACCCGCTCTTGATGCCCCAGCCACCAGTCCGGATCGCGCTGGGCATCGAGCTCGGCGACTGTTTTGCCTTGCTGCTCGACCCAAGTATAATACTTCAAATTGTGCCATCGTTCACGGGCGGCGCGCTCGCCTTCCATGATCCAATCGCTGCCGGCGCGATGGTAAACGCCATCGACGATGGCTGTCGCTCCCGCTTCATCCAGCGCGCCCTGAGCAGTTCGCATATTCGCCATCACTGAAAGATAACGCTCCATGGCGTCGGTCGCCACCGTCACGATGACGTCTTGCCCGTTCATCTTATAGAATTTCGCGGTCTTGATGGCGCCGATAATATTGCAGACGCCGCTGATGCCCAGGTTATCGGCCAAGGCGGCCACGGCGCTTTCCTCCAGGCCGAAGCGCCGCGTCAATGCTTCGCGCCCCTTTTCTTCCCAAAGGACGCGCAATCCATTTAAGGCATCCAAATCGTCAATCGCCATGAGCGCGTCCATGTTGAAGACATTGTGGATCCAGGTCACATGCTTGTCGCCAATGCCCTGGATCTCATGCGCGCCATAGCCGTTGTTATAGAGAGTGGGACACTGGATCGGCTCCAAGCCCACAATTTTGTGCTCGGGCCAGACCTGCTTGAGGCGGTCGCCGGCCGCGATTGTGCCGGCGCTGCCCATGGCCGAGACGAAGGCGGAAATCCGACCGGCGCCGATGCCGGCGTCCTTCAGTTCGGCCGCCAATTCGACCAGCGTATTGCCCGTCACATAATAGTGAAAGCGATAATTGCCCATCACTTCAAATTGATTCAATACGCGAATTTTGGGATCGCTGCCGCGCAGACGCTTGACTTCGTCGTAGATCTCTTTCACATTGCTTTCACTTCCAGCGGTGCGGATGATGCGCGCGCCGTAACTGCTGATGCGATCGAAGCGCTCCTGGCTCATCTCCTCGGGCAGGACGACGATGCTGTCATATTCCATGCGACAGCCGATGAAGGCGCCGCCGATGCCATAATTGCCCGTTGAGGGCCAAACCAGGGTATGCACCGCCGGATCGACTTCGCCCAACAATTGTTCTTCCAGCAAGACAGAATAAGCCGCGCCAACCTTGTGGCTGCCCGAGGGAAAACGCTTGCCATAAATCACCACGATCTGGGCCTCGACGCCGGTCAATTCGCGCGGCAGCACGATGTGATACACCTGATTCTGTGGATCGCGCCAGGTAATATTATAAAGATTCAGCGGATTCAAGGGGTCGGCATCCAAAGCGGCGATTGCCTCCGACCGAATGGCCGGGTTCATCTTTTGCGGATGCAGCATTTCTTCAAAGGTGGGACCGGTTATCATTTGGAGGTTCTCAGTCTGCGCTGGGCGCGTCGTCTCCCGACAAGTTTAGCTGCTGTTCAATCAGGCGCATGTCATTTAGTAGCTCGGTTCGCTTCCGCGCCCATTCGCGATACTGGCGCAGGTCAGCGGCCGACATCTCCTTGGGCTCGCCGCGGCTCGCGGTGACGAGCTCATCAATCTTGCTGTCCAGCGCTTCATAAGCCTCGACCAATTGTCGGTATTGCCGCACCAAGGCAAGCTGGTCGCTTTTCTCAGGAGGCATCGCCTTCGGCCTCCAAATTCGCCTCGGCAAGCGGATCAGTCCTATTCGCACTTGCTTCCATCGTGACGGCGATACGCTGGTTCGCCACCGGCGCTTCGGCCAAGCCTGTTGTCGCCGCGACCACGTAGAGGGGTCGGTCGCGCGATTCATCGTAGCTGCGCGCCACATACTGTCCGATGACGAAGAGGAAAAACAACTGAAACGAACTCAAGAGCAGCAGGAGCACGATCGTGGTCGCCTGACCGCCGAAAAAACCTTCACCCATCGTCAGCCGCAGGACGGAAATCACCAAGCCCACCAGTAATGAAAGCACCGCTAAAATAAAGCTGATATAAATCATAATCTGCAAGGGGAAGAAGGAAAAGCTGGTAACCGCGTCGAGGGCGAATGCGATCATCTTGCCCAGCGGATACTTGGTCTCGCCCCAGACCCGCCGCTCGCGCACATATTCGACGCCGGTCTGTTTGTAGCCGACCCAACTGGTCATCCCGCGGATGAAGCGATGATGCTCGCGCATTTGCTTCAGCACCAGCGCCACCCGCGCATCCATCAAGCGAAAGTCGCCGGTATCGACTGGAATGTTGATGTCGGTGATGCGATGGATCAGCCGGTAAAAGAGCTTGGCGCTGATCCGTTTCCAGAAGCGCTCGCCTTTGCGCTGCGCGCGCACGGCGTATACCACTTCAAAACCTTCTTTCCATTTGGCGATCAGGTGCGGTATCGCCGCCGGCGGATCTTGCAAGTCGGCGTCGATCAAGATGACGGCTTCGCCGCTGGCGTAGTCGATGCCGGCCGTCACCGCGATCTGGTGGCCGAAATTGCGCGCGAAGCTGATTACTTTTATCCGATTGTCGGCCTTTGCCAGTTCGAGCATGAGTTCATAGGAACCATCGGTACTGCCGTCGTTGACGATCAGCAATTCCCAGCTTTCGCCGACAGATTCGAGCGCGTTGACGACCTCCGCGTAGAATTGCCTCAGATTGCCCTCTTCATTGAAGACGGGCGCGACGACCGAATATTTCGGAGGCGCTTTCATACCAGCCCGGCGCTCTTCAAGGCGACCTCGACCGCCGCGCGATCAGCCGCGACCCGGGTCCCGCCCGATACCGATTTCCGGGCGCGGTCGACGTCCTTGAGACCATTACCGGTGCTGACGATGCAGACGCTTTCATCGCCGTCGATGAGACCGGCGCTCACCGCTCGCTTCAAGCCGGCATAGGTAGCGGCGGCTGCCGGCTCGGCGAAGACCCCGCTCAGTTGGGCGAATTCCGGTATCGCCGCTTGAATCATAGCATCGGAAACCGTGACGTAGCAGCCATCCGTGCGGCGCACCGCCCGCAAGGCTTTGGCGCGATCGCGAGGCAGTTCCGAAGCGATGCTGTCGGCGATGGTTGCGACCGCTTCTCGTTTGACATCTAGCGGGTCCAGCCCCTGGTCAAAGGCTTTGGCCAAAACAGCGCTGCCTTCAGCCTGAACGCCAAGCAGCCGCGGCATGCGATTGATCCAGCCCAACTGACGAAGATCGTAAAAGCCTTTGTACAGCCCACTGATGATGCTGCCGTCGCCGACGCTGACGGCGACCACATCAGGCGCGCGCCAATTCAACTGCTCGGCAATTTCCAAAGCGACGGTTTTCTTGCCCTCGGTCGTGTAGGGATTGACGCCGGTATTGCGAGAATACCAGCTCTGCGCGGCGCAGGTCTCCAGGCAGAGGTCAAAAGCTTCGTCGTAGCTGCCCTCGACCAAGAGCACGTGGGCGCCATAGACCAGCAATTGCGCGATCTTGGCCGCTGGCGCGCTGGCCGGCACGAATATGACGATGTCGACCTCGGGGGTGGAAGCGCCCAAACCAGCCAAGGCGGCCGCCGCGTTGCCGGTGCTGGCGGTGCTGACCGTGCTGAAGCCCAGCTCCAGAGCGCGCGCCAATACGAGCGCGCTGGCGCGATCCTTCAGCGAGCCGGTGGGGTTGGCGCCGTCGTCTTTCACGTAGACACTTCGCAGTCCGAGCTTTTGCGCGATTCGCGGCGCGTCGTAAAGTGGCGTCCAACCGACAGACAGCGGCGGGACCACCGCCTCGGGAGCCAGCGGCATCAGCGATTTGTAGCGCCAGCAATTGGCGGCGGACGAAGCGCTCAGTTCATCTCTATCCAGCTGGGAGCGCAATGCGGCGTAGTCATACAGAATATCGAGCGTTCCCAATTCGCCATGCGCCGGGCAGGTATAGCTGACTTCGTCAACCCCAAAGCGGCAATCACCGATGACACAGCGCAATTCCTTTACTTCCGCCATGGCCAATATGTCTCTTGTTTCGCAAACCTCTTGCTCATGCCAGGCATTGGCTTGCTTTTTGCTGTAATCACCTTTGATACGATTCCATGCCGGCGCGCGGGATGCAGTATCGATACTTCTATTGCCGTATACACCGATTCTGCCCTTAACCCGTGCCGCCAGGGACGATTCGCGTACCCGTTTCATTGTGCAGCGCCCGCGTGATATTTGTCGGACTGGTGATGATCGCGCGCGGCCCCCCATTGTGTACGAAGTCTATCGCCGCATCTATCTTGGGGTACATGCTGCCGCGGGCGAAATGACCCGCTTCCAGGTAGCGGCGCGCTTCATCCAGCGTGATCTCATCCAGTTTGCGCTCGCGCGACGTGTTGAAATCCAAACAGACTCTTTCCACGCCGGTAGAAATCAGCAGCAGGTCGGCGCGCAGCGTCTGCGCCAGCAAGCTGCTCGCGCGGTCTTTATCGATCACCGCGGCGACGCCTCGCAGACTTCCATATTCGTTGCGCACGACCGGCACGCCGCCACCGCCACATACAATGACGATGTAACCGGCCAGCACAAGCGCCTGAATCGCGTTAATCTCGTTGACCACGAGGGGCTTGGGCGAGGCGACCACGCGCCGCCAGCCGCGGCCAGCATCTTCGAAGACCTGCCAGCCTTCAGCCTCGGCCTTATCGGCTTGCGCCCGCGTCATGAAGCCGCCGATGGGTTTGTCCGGATGATCGAAGGCCGGGTCCTCGGGATCGACGCGCATCTGGGTGATGATGGTGGCGACGGTGTGGTTCATGCCGACCCGCCGCAGCGAATTGTCCAGCGCCTGCTGCAGCATATAGCCGATGCTGCCCTGGGTATCGGCCACCACCAGGTCCAGCGGCACATCATGGATGCCGGCCTCGCGCATGGCGATCTCGGACCGCTGCATAATGTAGCCGACCTGGGGACCGTTGCCGTGGGTGATGATGACCTGCCAGCCATCGGCGATCATATCGGCGATATGACGACAGGTTTCCCGCACCGCTTGCCATTGCTCGTCGATATGGGGGTTGCGCGGGTCCGGAATCAGCGAATTGCCGCCGATCGCCACCACCACCAGTTTATCGATCATCGTCAGCCGCTCTCACTCGGCGCCGTCAGCATCGACGAAGTCTCTCTTTAATTCATCCGACTATCGCATTGTCAGCGCCATTGCCGCCTTCTGCACATGCAGCCGGTTCTCTGCTTCATCATAGACGACGCTTTGAGGACCATCAATGACACTGTCGGTCACCTCAATATTGCGATCGGCCGGCAAGCAATGCATGTAGATGGCGTCGTCGTTGGCCAGCGCCATGCGCCGGTCATCGGTGATCCAGTCCTGGTACTTGGCGCCGATTTCGGCCGATTCCGCATCGTCTTCGGTGGTGAGCCAGCTGCCCCAACTCTTTGGATAGAGGATATCCGCGCCCGCGAAACCAGCATCAAAGTCGTCCAGGATCTCAAAGGATCCGCCGTGTTTCGTCGTGTTTTCCTTGGCCTGTTCAATGATGTCCGGCATTAGCTGGTATTCCGGCGGCCGCGTCAGGCGGACATTCATGCCGAAGCGCGACATCAGCAAAACGAGACTCTGCGGCACCGATATCGGTTTCTGATAACTTGAGGCGTAAGCCCAGCTGATGTTGATGGTCTTGCCGCGCAGGTCGCGCCCGAATTTCTCCTGTATGGTCATCAGGTCGGCCAGGATTTGAAAGGGATGATAGACCTCGCATTGCATATTCAGCACGGGCACGCGGCTGGCCTCCGCCACCGCGTTGATATAGGCGTTGCCGATGCCCCAGTCACACTGGCGAATGGCGATACCATCGGTATAACGACCGACAATTTCGCCAATTTCCTTCGCCGTATCGCCATGGCTGATCTGCGTCGTCGTGCTGTCGATGAATTGAGCGTGGCCGCCCAATTGAGCCATACCCGCTTCAAAGCTGATGCGGGTGCGCGTGCTGGTGAAAAAGAAGAGCAGCGCCAGCACTTTGTCGCGCAGCAAGGCATGAGGCTCACCCAGTGCGCGCTTTCGCTTCAGGTCCCAAGCGACATCCAGCAGCGTCTCTATCTCTTCCTTCGACCAGTCTTGTGTGCTGATAAGGTCCCGACCTCGCAAGTCCGTTTGCATTGCTCGCTCCTGAAGATTACCGGCGTAATTTTGCTTGCATTAGCGGGCGAGCCACCGGCTCGCCCCTACAGGTCCTTCTGGTTTGCCGGCGAGACGAGTCTCGCCCCTACAGGTCCTTCTGGTTTGCCAGCGAGACGAGTCTCGCCCCTACAGGTCCTTCTTTTTCGCGGGCGAAACAAGTTTCGCCCCTACATCGTCGTCTGTCCTTTAGCGTGCGCCGTTCAGCGTTTGCTGAAGAATGGCGGGAAATAGCGCATACCATTCGGTCGAGCGCACGACATCTTCCAGCGGCACCTGGTCCAGCACCGTATGCGCGTGGATCTCATTGCCCGGCGCGAAGCCGATGCTGGGAATGCCGGCTTTGCCCGCCCAGTAAATGCCGTTGGTGGAGAAATCCCACTTGCCGGTGTCTACGTGACCATATAGCACCTCGGCCGCCGACAAGCCGGCCTTCACAATCGGCTCATCTTCTTCATAAGCCCAAGCTGGATAAATCTTGTCCAGCGGGAATACAAATCCGGTATAACTCGGCTCGTCATAAACGAGGATCTCGGCGTGGATATCGTCCCGTTGGCCGATAATCGCCTGCAGGCGTTTCAATTCGGTTTCGGGATCTTCGCCAAAGGTGATGCGGCGATCGACGTAAATGGTCGCCTCATCAGGCACGGCGTTGATGCTGGGGGTCTTGACTTCCATATCGGTGACGGTGATCCGCCCCTGCCCCAGAAAGTCGTGATCGCCCAATTCCGGCTCAATGTGGCTGATGCGTTCAATGATGGGAAGCAACTTGTAGATCGCGTTATCGCCCAGGTAGTTGCTGGCGGCGTGGGCGCTTCTGCCCTTGGCCACAATCTTGAATTCGACCCGTCCCTTGTGGCCCCGGTAGATTTGCATTCGGGTCGGCTCGCCGATGACGACAAAGTCCGGCTTGACGCCCTCGGTTTGTACGAAGGCATGGGGCGCCTGCCCGTCGTTCCATTCTTCCATATTGCCAAAGTAATAAGCGGTGTATCCCTCGAGCAAACCCAGATCACGCGCCAGCGCCAAGCCATAAACCATGCCGGGCGTGCTGCCCTTTTCATCGCAGGCGCCGCGCGCGTATAAGATGCCGTTCTCGATTTTGCCCTCGAAGGGATCCCATTCCCACTCATCGGGGTCGCCAATGCCGACCGTGTCGATGTGGCTGTCGTAAAGCAGGATCTGGTCGCCGTGGCCAATCACGCCGACGATATTGCCCATCTTGTCCCAGTAGACGTCGTCATAGCCGAGACGCTTCATCTCCTCAGCGATGCGCTCGCCACAAGCGCGAATCTGGTTTTCCATGCTCGGTATAGCGCAGATCTCACGCAGAAAAGTAATGATCTCTTCCCGCTGCTCTTCCACGCGATGGCGCAAATCTTGAAGTTTTGTATGGTCTACCATTTCCTTGCCCGACCCCGTATACCGCCGCCAAACCTCGCCACTTTAGCATAAAATGACAAAATTATGCACGGCTTCTTAGACAAATAGATCAACTGATTTGAACTGTTCGACATCCACCAATCCCACATCAGTGAGTTTCAGTTTGGGAATCACCTCCAGCCCCATAAAACTCATGACCATGAAGGGGTCGGGCATGGGGCTGCCCAGCGAATGCGCCGCGGCTGTCATCGCTTCGTAGTCGGCGCGCACTTTTTCGATCGGGTCTTCGCTCATCAAGCCGGCGACGGGCAAGGGCAAACGAGCCAAGACCGCTTCACCGTCGACAGCGGCCAAGCCGCCGCCCATTTCCACGATGGCGCTCACCGCGGTCCTCATGCTTTCATCATCGACGCCGATAACGGCGAGATTGTGGTGATCGTGCGCCACGGTGCCGGCGATTGCGCCGCGCTGCAAGCCAATTCCCTTGATGAAACCCAAGCCGGTATTGCCGCTGGCCTGATGACGCTCGATCATGGCGAACTTCAAGATATCGCGTTCGACATCGCTGACGGCGCAGCCATCCACGATCCTGGCGCTTTCGACCCGGTGCTCCGTATACACTTGACCCAGCACCTTGCCGATGACGCGAATTTTCTCGCCCCGCGCCGGAATCGTGAAATCGAGCGAATCCCCCGCGATATTGACGCTGGCTGGCAAGTCTATAGCGCGGGCTTTTTTCCGCTCGCCGATCATGACGCCGTCTTCCGCCACCAGTTCGCCGCCGCGATACACCTGTTGCGCGCGGAATTCGTGTAGATCGGGCACGACCAGCAGATCGGCATAGCGACCCGGCGTCAAGGCGCCATATTTGCGCAAGCCAAAGTGCCGGGCCGTGTTGTAGCTGCCCATGCGGATCGCCATGACGGGGTCGATGCCGGCGGCGATAGCCTGGCGCAACATGAAGTCGATGGAGCCTTCGTCGATGAGGTCGGCCGGGACGCGATCGTCGGTGCAGAAGCAGATGGCGCCGTGATTTTCGGGCGTGATAAGCGGAAGCAGCGGCAGCAGGTTGCGCGTGCCTGAGCCTTCCCGGACGAAAATGGTCAAACCCAGGCGCAATTTCTCGCGCGCTTCTTCCAGCGTCGTGCATTCGTGTTCGCTCTGGACGCCAGCCGCTACGTAGGCATTCAGCATTCTGCCTGTCATCGCCGGCGCGTGCCCATCCAATACCCGCTTTTTGAACAGGGTAATTTTATCCAGCATGCCTTCATCGCCCAGCGCCACGCCCGGATAATTCATCAACTCGGCCAAGCCAGGCACCCAATCATGTTCCAGCAGCGGCGCAAGATCTGCCGCTTCCAGTTGCGCGCCAGAAGTTTCCATGTGCGTGGCTGGCACACAGCTCGAGGCCATGACAAACATATTGAGATAGCCGCCTTTGGCGCGTTCCAGCATATAATGGATGCCGGCGATGCCCAGGACATTGGCGATCTCGTGCGGGTCGGTGATGACACTGGTGACGCCGTGCGGCACGACAGCCCGCGCGAATTCCGGTGGCGTCACCAGGCTGCTTTCGATATGCACATGCGCGTCGATCAGCCCGGGCGTGACAAACGCGCAGCCCAGATCAACTTCTCGTTCGCCACTGTAGCCCTCGCCCAGAGCAACGACATGACGGTCATGAATGACGATATCGGTCGGATAAATCTCGCCGCTGATCACATTGACCAGGCGAGCATTGCGCAGGATCAAATCTGCCGGCACATCGGCGCGGGCCGCGGCCAGACGGTCAACAATAGACATTGGCACTCCTCACAATTTCCGGCGCTGGATTAGGGAGTGGCATCAAGTTTCACCCCGAATCAATTGTAGCGATATTCTATTGTGCTGCTCAATCAGAAGCGGCAGGTCGACGGTGAGCAATTTGCCGTCCTCCACCACGATATCTCCGTTGATGATCGACAGATCGACCGCCGACGGCTGACAGAAGACAAGCGCCGCGACCGGGTCGTGGGTGGCGCCGGCCATGCCCGCCCCATCCAGTCGAAAGGCAACGACATCGGCCGACATGCCCGGCGCGATCTGCCCAATATCGTCCCGCCCGAGCACAGCGGCGCCGCCGCGGGTCGCCACTTGAAGGGCTTCGCGGGCGGACAAAGCGGCCGGATCGCCCGAGGCGCGCGCCAATAGCAGGGCCTGCCTCGCTTCGCCTAAGAGATGACCACTGTCGTTGGAGGCGGAGCCATCGACGCCCAAGCCCACCTTGACGCGCTTATCGAGCAACTTTCGAATGGGCGCGATGCCCGAGGCCAGCCGCATATTTGACGACGGGCAGTGGCAGACGCCCGTGCCGGTTCGCCCGAAGAGAGCGATTTCATCCGTATTCAGTTTGACGCAATGCGCGTGCCAAACGTCATCGCCGATCCAGCCCATGTCTTCGGCGTAATCCCCGGGCCTCATGCCAAAGCGCTCAACGCTGTAAGCGACATCGGCATCGGTTTCCGCCAGGTGCGTATGCATTTGCAAGCCATAGGCTCTCGCAAGCGCCGCCGATTCGCGCATCAAATCCACCGTCACGCTGAATGGCGAGCAGGGCGCGACGACAATTTGCAGCATGGAATGCGGCGAGGGATCGTGCCAGGTCTCGATCAGGCGCTGCGTGTCGCGCAGGATATCGGGCTCGCGCTCGACCAGATGATCGGGCGGCAGGCCGCCGTGCCCCTCGCCCAGGCTCATGCTGCCGCGCGCCGCATGAAAGCGAATGCCCATGTCTTGCGCGGCGCGGATCTCGTCTTCCAGCCGCACATCATTGGGAAAGACATAGTGATGATCGCTGGCGGTTGTGCAGCCGGAAAGCAGCAATTCGGCCATTGCCAGCCGAGCGGCAGCATAGACATGTTCCGATCGCATCCGCGCCCAGCAAGGATAACAAGCGCGCAGCCAGCCAAAGAGGTCTTCTTGCTGGCCCATCACCCGAGTCAGACTCTGAAACATATGGTGATGGGTATTGACCAAGCCCGGCAGCGCAACGTGATTGGAAAGGTCAATGACACGATCGGCTTTTTCCGGCGGCGCATCATCGGCCGCGCCGAGGCTCTCGATGATGCGGTCGCGAATCAGCAGCCAGCCGCCTTCCAATTCACGCCCATCATCATCAAATGTCGCCAGACAGCGAATGTTCTGCAAAAGAAGCGTCGACATCGGCCCGCGACTCCTTCGATCAATGCCACTAATATAATACGCTGGCAAATGGGCTTCAAGATTCAGCTGGACAGGCGTCGGTCCTCGCCGGAGTCGCGGGTCAGGCTTCCAGGCTGCGGCGAGCCGCCTTCAACGTATTCGACAAGAGCATAGTGATGGTCATGGGACCGACGCCGCCGGGCACTTTGGTGATGTATCCGGCAACTGCACACGCCGATTCAAATTCGACATCGCCGACATAACGATAGCCTTTTTCGCTATCGGGGTCGGGCAACGAATTGGAGCCAACGTCAATGACAATGGCGCCCGGCTTGATCCAATCGCCTTTGACATATTCGGCCCGCCCCACCGCCGCCACTACGATATCGGCGGCTCGGACTGTTCCGGGCAGGTCGCGCGTGCGGCTGTGGCAGATGGTGACCGTGGCGTTGGCCTTTGCCAGCATAAGCGCCACTGGCAGCCCGACGATATTGCTGCGGCCGATGACAACCGCCCGCAGCCCCTCGATGGCTTCGCCCGTTTCCGCGATTAACTGCATCACGCCAGTGGGCGTCGCCGGCGTGAATGTCGGCTCGCGCCCGCGCATGCCCAGGCGCCCGAGGTTCATCGGATGGATGCCATCGACATCTTTGGCCAGGCTGATTTCGTTGAGCACAGCCTCCTCATTGATGTGATCGGGCAAGGGCAATTGCACCAAGATGCCGTGGATGCTTGGATCGGCGTTGTAGGCTCGCACCGCGTCCTCCACCTCAGCCTGCGTCGACGCGGCCGGCAAGATTCGTGCCTCCGAGCGCAAACCGGCTCGATCGCAGGCGCGGCGCTTCATGCGCACATACATCGCCGAGGCCGGATCATCGCCGACCAGGACGACGCCCAAGCCCGGCGCCGCCCCTGATTTAGCCCGCAAGTCTTCGACCGCCCGCTTGATCTCGCCCTGAATGCGCTGAGCTACCGGACGTCCATCAATGATCTTGGCTGGCATCGCAATTCCCTTCCGCTGTCACTTGAATCGCAGGCGAAGACTGGCTGAAAGCCGCGCCTTGCTGTTGTCGCCGCCGCTGAAGCTGGAGGCGGATGGATATGGAGATTGGGGCGCGCTCTTGTTACACTGGTCCTAGCCGACAACTGCCTTGAGGATAGCACAGAGTGGCGCCAGCCGAGAATTTGCCGGGCATCATCTTCGTCATCATCGGACCGGGTGGCGCCGGCAAAAACGCCATCATGAAGGCGGTCATCGCCTCGACTCCGGCGCTGCAGCAACTGGCGACCGCCACCACGCGGCCCATGCGCGCGGATGAAAAGCAAGGGCGCGAGCATGTCTTTGTGAGCGCGCAACAATTTCACGAAATGATAAGCAACGATGAATTGCTGGAGCATCAGGAAGTGACGCCGGGCAAGCATTATGGCATCCCCCGCCAGACTGTCTTGGAAGTCCTGACCGCTGGGGCTGCGCGCATCGCCGATATTGAAGTCCTTGGCGCCATTGAGCTCGCCACCGCTTATCCGCAAAACGTCGTCCAGATCTTCGTCACCGTGCCGGGCGCCGATATCGCCAATCAAATGGCGCTGCTGGAAGCGCGGATGCGCTCGAGAGCCGATAAGGCGACCGACATTGAACAGCGGCTCGAACGCGCGCGGGCGCTGGAATTGCCCTATCAATCGCGTTGCGATTACGTCGTTGTGAATGACGATTTGGCGCAGGCAATTGAGGCGACGGCCGCCATCATCCGCCGCGAAATGGCCGAACGGCAAATGCAGGAAGTGAATCCATGAACGACCTCGCGCAACACCATCTTGCGCTGGGAGCGCGCCTGGCGCCTGATGGAATCCCGCTCGATTACGGCGACCTGGCGGCGGAATATGCGGCCGCGGACCAGGGCGCGATCCTGCTCGATCGCTCGCATGAGGGCCGTATCTTGCTGCAGGGACGCGACCGGCTTGAGCTGGTCAACCGCATGTCAACCAATGACGTGAGCCGCCTCGAAATCAATGAGGGCAAGCCGACCGTATTCGTGAACGCCAATGCGCGCATCCTGTTTCGCGTGGTCTGCTACAACTTGCCGCGAGGCTTGCTGCTGATCAGTGAGCCGGGCCAGGGCGATGCGTTGGCGAGTTTTCTGCAGCGCAGCATCTTCTTCGGCGATCAGGTCGCCGTCAAGGACATCAGCGCCGAGACGGCTCACTTCGCCCTGCATGGAGTGGCTGCCGACACGGTAATCGAATCGCTGGCGCCGGCGGCGCGGTCCATTCCGGCGCTGGGCGTCGTTGAAGTCGAAAGCGATGTCGGCAATCTGATCATCGCCCGGCGAAAATCCATCTGCGGCGCACATTGGATTGTGATCGCCGACCACGTTGCGGGCGCGCATGTGCACCACCTGCTGCTGCAATGCGGAGGGGCTGCCGGTCTGATCGCAGCCGGTTCTTTAACCTTCAATTGCTTGCGCATACGCAGCGGCAGGCCCGCTGGTCTGGAGCTGTCGACCGATTATATTCCGCTGGAAGTGGGACTCTGGGACGAGATCAGCTTCAGCAAGGGCTGTTATACCGGGCAAGAAATCATCGCGCGCATGGAGAGCCGGGGGCGCTTGGCAAAGACGCTGGTCAAGGTGGCGCTATCTTCCATGGTTCCCGCGCCGGCGCCGATTTACGCGCTGGGCAAGGCAGCAGGTACTTTAACGAGCAGCGTTCAAGCCCCCGACGGCCGAATCCATGCTGTGGGGGTGCTCAGAATCGGCAGCGCGCAGCCCGGCACAGAACTAACCGTAGGTAAAGATGGACGGGCGGCCAAGGTCGCCGACTATGCCGGGGCGCAACCGCCATTCGTCCTACAGGAAGAGACAATAACGCCAGGCACATGACGCTTAGCGCGTAGCGATTCTGTGGCGCGGACGCTTGATTCAGTTGAATTTGGGCGGCTCGCCATCAAAAAACAGCGCCCACCACAGCTTCCAATTCGCAGGTTCGGGCGCGGTCGTCTGGAATTCGACCAAGGGCGCGGTCGATCGCGCGGTCGACCTCGGTATGCCGCTGCTCTTGGGCATGATCAGGACTTCGCCGTCACGGATCATTTTGCCTTCGTCGCGGGCCCAATACTCGACGTAGGCATCGCTCTTGACATAGGCGAGCTCTTCAATCAAGTCCCGCTGCTCTTCTAGCAAGGCTTCAATTTCGGCGGCGAAACGTGCGTGTATTCTGCCTAAATCGCGGTCCAGCTTGATGCGCCCGCTGAAGTTCAGCGTGAGCACCAAACCAAAAGCCAGCACGACAGCCAGCGTCACCTGTATGCTGGTCAAGCCCTGTCCTGCGGCGCGCCGGTTGAGGGCGCTCGATTGCGTGCCGCCCATTCCGCCTTCCGCCATTTGCAACCTGCAATTCTGAATTCCGCCTGACAACAATGATATTAGAGCGACGGAAATACGCCAGCGCAGGCGGCGCGGATTTCTCTTCGTCGGTGTTGGTGACGGCGCTTGAGAAGAAGAGGGTGCTGGGCACAGGCTGCGGGCGAGCACGGTCTGACAATCAAAATTTCGGAATGCCACAAGAAAGACAAAACCCGGCCATTTGACCGGGTGTAATCGTTGCCGAAGGTGGGAGTCGAACCCACACTCCCCGAAGAGAACTACGCCCTGAACGTAGCGCGTCTGCCAATTCCGCCACTTCGGCGCCTCAGCAGCCTGAAGTATAGCGGCTGAGGGCGGCTTGTCAATACGCTGCTTGCGCGAGATTTGCTGTCCGGTCACTGTTTCGCGTGATACAATGCAGCGCGTTTTCATGTGGCAAGGATAAGTAACGGGAGACCTCAGGCTGAAAGACAAGGCTCCGCCGCGAATTGACCCGCAAGACTCGCGAATTCCTTGGCTGCGTTCCTGCGTTCCGGCTCTGATCATCACGGCCGCCCTTCTGGTCGCCGGCTGGGGCGCGCAGGCGCAGCGTCAAAACTTCGGCGTATACGCGCAGGCGATCGGGCAAGCCAATCTTCGCGCCGACGACAATATCGAGGCGCGGCTCGTCGGCGAAATCCGAAGCGGCGTCAGCTATCCCGTGCTCGGTCGCAGTCAGCTCTACCCCTGGCTGTTATTAGGCGAAAGCGAGACGGATCAGCCCTTGGGCTGGGTATTCGAGACGCTGGTCGTTGTGAGCGGGGATATCCATCGCGTCCCCTTCAGCGATCTGATAATGGGCGAATCAGCGCCGCCCACGCCTTTGATGACGAGCGCCAGCCCGGCGCCAGCCGCCACAACAAAGAGCGCCGCGCCAACGCCGACGCCGACGATTGGCGTCTTTGGCGTCAGCGGCACGGTTTCGGGCGAGGTGAATATTCGCTACGGACCCGGCGTCGAATACCCCCGAGCTGGCGTGGCGTATTCGGGCGATCGCTTTGAAGTGACCGGTTATCACACGATATATCCCTGGGTGCGGATACGCTATCCGGAAGCGGCCGGCGGGCAAGCCTGGATGGCCAGCGATCTGCTGGAGATCAGCGGGAATATCTTCAACACGGTCGCGATCTCGCAGACGCGCTTCAGCTTGCCGCCTTTCACGCCGACGCCGGCGGCTGTTCAAGCCAGCGGCATCAACGGGGAACGAGCGCTGCCGCTGGGCGGCGATTTGCAGATTCTTGCCGACGAGCTGTGGAATCTGCTATTGCAGAATGACTTTGATCCGCAGACGAGCCGCTTCGGCGCGCTATTCTTCATGGACCTGGCCAGCGGCGAAGCCTTCAGCTTCGGCGACGAAATCGCTTTCAGCGGCACAAGCCTGAACAAGGTCGCCATTCTCGTCAAGCTCTATCAAAAGCTTGACGCCCCGCCGTCAATCGAGACAGCCACCGATATTCTCAACACGATGATTTGCAGCGAAAACGCGGCCACCAATCGTCTGCTGAGCATCATCGGCGACGGCAACGCCTACGTCGGCGCGGACGCGGTCACCAAGCTTTACCAGGAGCTGGGCTTGACGCGGTCATTCTTGATCGCGCCCTTCACGACGATTGGCACGCCGGAACCGCCCCCGCGCCCGCTGGTATTTCCCGAAACGGCGGCTGATCAGGTCCGCGCCTTGCCCGATTTATCGAATCAGTTGACTGTTGTCGAAATTGGCTCTCTGCTCGCCAATCTCTACCAATGCGCTTACGGCGAGGGCGGCGCGCTTGTGGATAGTTTCGGCGAGACAATCGAAGCGCGCGAATGCCGGCAGATGCTGCACGTGATGAGCAACAATACCGTCGATGCCCTCTTGAAATCGGGCGTGCCCGCCGATACACGCGTGGCGCATAAGCATGGCTGGATACCCGATACGCATGGCAATGCCGCCCTGTTCTTCACGCCCGGCGGCGATTATGTCATCGCGATGATGCTATTCCAGCCAGAGTGGTTGAACTTCCAGGAGTCGCTGCCGCTTTTCGCCGAGGTATCGCGCCGCGTCTATAACCACGTCAATCCGGAGCAGCCGCAGGCATCGGGCCGCGAATGGGATATACCCGATGCCAACAGCTGCAACTACTTTGGCAGCCCGCTGGTCGTCGATCTCCTGCAAAGTCACTGGGATGAATGAGAGTGCGGCACGCGCCCATCAACGCAGCTTGAAATGAACCTCTGACGCTTTCCGCAGCCGACCCGCCGCTTGTTCCGGCGTGATGTCGCGCTGCGCCTCGGCCAGCATCTCGTAGCCGACCATGAACTTCTTCACGGTCGCCGAACGCAGCAGCGGCGGAAAAAAGTGCCCGTGCAATTGCCAATGCCGGTTGTCGCCGCTGTCGAACGGCGCGCCGTGCCAGCCCATCGAATAGGGAAACGAAACCTCAAACAAATTGTCATATTTGACCAGCAGCGCTTTCAAGATCGCCGCCAGGTCATTTCGCTGGCCGTCGTCCAAATCGGGCAAGCGCCTCACGGGCGACTTGGGCAGCAGCAGCGTTTCGAATGGCCAAACCGCCCAATAGGGCAAGACAACCAGCCAGCTAGCGTTCTCCAGCACGCTGCGCTCGCCAATTTGCCCCTCTTGACGCGCATAATCGCGCAGCAGGTTGGTTCCATTGCTTTCCCGGTAAGCGCGCTGCTGCTTATCTTCCCGCGCGGCGATGGCGCCCATGCGATCGGTCGCCCAGATTTGCCCATGCGGATGCGGATTGGAGGCGCCCATCATATCGCCTCTATTTTCGAATATCTGAACCCAGCTGAAGCGAGCGCCAAGCTCGCTTGTTTGCGCCGCCCACAGGTCAACTACGAGGCGGATCTCGGCCGGCGACATCTCCGCCAGCGTCAAATCGTGCCTTGGGGAGAAACAGATGACGCGCGCCTCGCCGCGAACCGAGCGGGCGCGAAACAAAGACTCGTCGCCCGCCTGCGCCATGGGCACATCGGGCAGCACAGCCGCGAAATCATTGATGAAAACGAATGTGCTCTCGTAATTCGGATTGCGCTCGCCATTGGCGCGCGTATTGCCCGGGCAGAGGTAGCAATCGGGGTCGAAGCGGGGGCGGCGTTCGAGCGGCAGGCTCTCGACGCCCCCTCGCCAGGGTCGATTGGTCCGATGGGGCGAGACCAATATCCATTCATCCAGGAGCGGGTTGTAACGCCGATGCGGATGCCGCGTGAGATCGAAGGTCACGCCTCAACTCCGCAGTTGCATGAGGCCGTGGCTAAGCCCGACGACGGCGCGTTCTTTGACCTTGGTCTGAAAGTGGATCTCATTGTCGCCATTGCGCCACATTTCGGTCACCAGCGTGTCGCCCGGGAAGACGTGACGAGAGAACCGAACATTGAGTGATTTGAAGCGGTCTGGGTCGTTGTCGGCGCAGCGCTTGAGGATGGCGCGGGCGGCGAATCCCATCGTGCACAAGCCATGCAGAATCGGTTTCTCGTAGCCGCCGCTCTGCACCAGTTGCGGGTCTGCGTGCAGCGGGTTGTCATCGCCGGCCAGTCGATACAGCAGCGCCTGCGCCACATGGGTGGATTCTTCTAATACGAAATCGGGTTCGCGCGTCGGCAGGACCCACTGTGTTGAAGGGCCGCGCTCGCCGCCGAAGCCGCCCAGCCCGCGAAAGAAAAGCGAATGACGCGCCGTCGCCAACTCTGAGCCATCATCGACACAGCTCCTTATGTCGATGATCATTAGCAGCCCGCTGCCCTTGTCATAAATGTCCGCTATCGTGATCGTGGAAGTCACGGTCGCCGCCTTGGGCAAGGGTCGGTAGACGCGCAGGAATTGTTCGCCATGTACGACCATCATTGGGTGGTACTTGATGCCGGCGATTTCGCCCATTGGCACGCGGCGATTGAATGCATAAGAGAAGACGACGGCGAAAGTCGGGAAGACTTGAAAACCGACGCTGCTCAACTCATAGACGAATTTCAACTCATCTTGATCGAGGGGATCGGCCGGCGCGCCGATGCCCAGCGCATACAACGCGACATCGCGCTCATTGTAGCGGTAGGTCGTGCGCTCAAGCTCGGCGCCGATTGCGTGCTTCACGATGTCAAGGGCGGGCGGCTGCATAGCGTCGTTCCTGTCCGGGCGCGGCGGATGATCTACAGTCGAAGACAAGTATAATCAGGAAGGTTGAGCAAAGCTACCAGGCGGGTGCCGTGGCGCAAAGCCGCTTCGGCGCTTCGAGCCGCGGCATCTAATCGGTCGGCTGCTGCGGCGAAATCAATCGCAGATATTCCCAAGTGTAGATGCCCGTGTGGTGGCCATCGTCCCAACTGGGCTGCAGCGCGTAATTGCCGACCGCGTCCATGCCGGTAATGGCGTATGAGCGGCGCGGCGTCAGCTTGAGGATGTCATCGGGCGCATGCTCCATGCCCATTTTGGCGTGCCCGCCGCGGCATTCGACGCAGGGGCAGGCTTCGCGCAGTTGCGCCAGCGGGTAGACGCTGACGAGACCATCGTCCCAGATGATCTGCAGCTCGCCCTGCTGCCGGTCCACGGTTATATTCGTCGGTCGATTGTCCATTCAGCGCGCCTTTTGCTCCGCCCCCTGCGTATATGCTAAAGATTGGGATCAAAGCTGAACACCCGCAAGCGGAGACGAGACCGAGACCGTCGCTGAAGGCGCCAGCAAGTTCGCCCAACTTGCTTATCGAAATCGCTTTGATACAATGATTTCATTCATTTTACCGTTTCTCTGGCGGAGCGCTCCAAATGTCTCATATTAGACTTACAGCTTGTCTGATGGTTTGGCTCCTGATCTTGACAGCTTGTCAAAGCCAGTCGACATCGCCGGCGGACGTGACCGCTACCGCGCTGTCGGATGCGCTCGCCCAAGCCGTCGCCACCGCGGACAGTCTCGCGGCGACCGCCACCGCCATCACGAAGGCGACCGAAGCGGTACCGACGGCGACGCCGACGTTGACGCCAACGCCGGACCCGTTTCCGGAAACGATAGTCGGCTCCATCTATGTCGCTGAACAGCGCTTTGAAGGCGGATGGATGTTCTGGCTGCAGCCCAATACCCAGATCTGGGTGCTGACAGAAAATGACGACGGGAAGCAGATCTGGAGCGTCTATGAAGATACATTCGTCGAAGGCGACGCGGAGTCCGATCCGCAGATTTTGCCGCCCGAGGGCCGCTTGCAGCCCATTCGCGGCTTCGGCAAGCTTTGGCGCGAGAACCCGGAAGTGCGCCTGGCGATCGGTTGGGCGCTGGATGTCGAACTGGGACACACAACCCGTTACGAGTACCATCATGGCGGTTATGTGAATGATGACAACGATTATGTGCCGGCGCCGGGTTACCATCAGGTAACGACGCTGGGCGGCGACACCGTTCAATTCGTTGAAGGCTCCCGCACTTGGCGAATCCAAAGCTGAAGACGAGCGCGAAGCCCGAACCATGCGTAATCTCAGACGCCATTCGATAGATGCAAGCAAGCCCTTCGACTACTACCTGGCCGCCGACGCGCGCAACAGCCGCACCGATTACGGCGATGATCAAGCCTGGACCGCCCGACTTGGCCGGCGCGATGAGGCGGCGCTGGCTTTCCAAACGCAATTCGGCGGGCGTGCGGGCCTCGTCAGCCTCGTGCCGATGTGGCGCTGTGACGGAAGCGTCGTCTATCAGCAGCAGACCTACGCCGCGCCCCCGGTCATTACCCACTTCGCGCCGAACTATATGCAAATCGAGGCGGCGCCGCTGGCTGATGTCTCGCTGGTCGCGCGCTTTTGGGTGATGGAGTCGCACGCGGCTGGCGGCGAATTCACGCTGACCAACACCAGCGCTGAAGATATTCAGTTGCAGCTTGAACTCTTTGGCCACGCCGTAATCAACAGCCGCAAGGTCCGGCTCAATGTGCTGACGCTGGGCGATGGCACCCTGGCGCTGCATCTGGGGCAGATCGGCAATATCAATCCCGTCACCACCTTGGAAGGCGCGAGCGCCGAGATCTATGGTGGCCGCATCGGCAGCCCGAAAATCGGTCGCGTGCTGAGCCTGCCGCCGTTGGGTACCGCGCGCATACCCTTTGCTGTGGCTGGGCTGGAAGACATGCGGGACTCCTTCAGCGTGGCGATGAACTGGATGTCGCGGAACTGGGATCGTCACTTCGAAGTCATCGAGCGCGCTGCCGCCGCCGTCCCCCGGATCAGCACGGGAAATGAAGATTGGGATCTCGTCATCGATCTCTCTTATGCGCATCTCATCAAAGGCTTCATGGAGCCCAGCGAGCATCTGCCGCATGCCTCGATCGTCGCCAATCGCGTCGGCGATCGTGGCTGGAGCCGGCGCGGCGACGGTCGCGATCATATCCGCGCCTGGTCCGGGCAAGACCCGACGCTCGCCTATTTGGCTGTCAGCGCGATCGCCAATATCGACCCCGAACTCGCCAAGGGACTGATTCGAAATTATCTGTCGACGCGGGATGAAGCGGGCTTCGTCGATCGTCAGCCCGGGTTGGCGGGTCAGCGGCAGGGTTTACTGATGATGCCGCTCTTGGCGAAGCTCAGCTGGCAGGTCTATGAGCGGACGGGCGATCAAGACTTTCTGCGCGAGCTCTACCCGGGTCTGGTCGCCTTCTTTGGCCGCTGGCTGCAAAGCGATATGGACGCCGATGACGACGGTGTCCCGGAGTGGCGTTCGGAACGACAGATGGGCTATGTCGCCTTTCCTACCTTCGGGCAAGGTCAATACTGGGCGCAAGGAGCCGAAATCGAACAGATGGAAGGCCCCGACCTGCTGGCTTATTTGATTGCCGAAGCCGATGCGCTCTGCCAGATCGCGGAACAATTGGATGAAGCTGAAAGCGTGCAGATCCTCTCCAAACAGCTGGCCATGATGGAAGCGAGCCTGGAAGAATTCTGGGACGGTGGGCGCTACAGCTATCGCGATCGCGACACGCACATCAGCGCGGAAGCTGATGAATTGTTGTACCGAGGCGCGGGCGACCAAACTCACGAACTGGATCATGCCCTGCTGATGCCGGCCAGAGTCGTTGTCCGCGTGGTCGGCGGCGTCAGCCAACGGCCGCGGATTACGCTGAAGCTGCAAGGCAGAGACGAGAATGGCGAGGAATGCGCGATTGAAGCGGCGGCCGACGAGTTTGATTGGCAGAATCGCCAGGGCTTCTACACCACCGCAAAGCCGCTCTCGCATGTTCACCGCATCGCAATCAAAGGCTTAAGCCGGGTATACAAGGTTTTTGCGACAACAATCGATAGCAGCCGCCTCGACATCAACGCCTTGATGCCGCTGATCTGTCGACGCCTGCCGCCAGAGCGGGCCGCCGCCTTGGTTGCCCTGGCGCTGGACGAAGCGCATTTCCTGCGACCGAATGGCTTAACGATGGTCAGCGCGAGCGACCGTAACTTCGACCCCTCCAATGCGCGCGGTGGCGGCGGCATCTGGATGTACTGGCTGTCGCAGATCGGCGAGGGCATGGCGGCGGCCGGCTACCGGCGGGAAGCGGCCGAGTTGATGAAGCGGGTCCTGGATGGTTTGACGCGCGTCCTGGCGCGAGAAGGCAAGCTTTCGCAGTTTTATCACGCGGACGAGGCCAAGGGCTTCGGCGAAGATCATCATATCGGCGGCATCGTCCCGCTGAAACTGCTCAGTGACCTCCTTGGCGTCTCAATCGTTGCGCCGGACCGCGTCTGGTTGGGAGGCGCATTCACCTGGGACGAAGCGATTTCAGTTGAGCAGCACGGCGTCCTCGTCCGGCGAGACGACAAGGAGACGCTCATTGATTTTCCCTCGGGCCATAGCGAGCGCTTGCCAGCCGACGCGCCCTGGCAGCTCGTCCAGGATCCAACTCCAGTTAGCCCGGTCTTCGAGGCGAGCGAACCGCCGCAGTTGCCGGATGTCCCGATGCCGAGCGAGACCGATGATGATCGGCTGATCATTGATGTCGAAGACTCCGAGGCTGAAGATGAAGCTGTTGGCGCGTCAGCCGACCCAGCTGCGGATGAAGACGATGACGATCCGCCCCCGGTGTAGCAGCGCTGTGTCAGCCGCCGGCAAGCAGAAGCACGTATCTTCGGCCTTGGTGACGCGGCGCCTTCTCCCGCCGGGCGAGCGCGCAAGAGCGACATGATATATCGCATCCGATCTCCCGGCGGAGACAAGAATCGCGACGTACCGGCAGCGCCGATGCAGTGGCGCCGGCTCCTGTCGTATTTGGCCGCCTACAAGCTGCGGCTGCTGCTCGCGACGATCGGCTTGTGCTTTGCGTCGGCGCTCAGCCTTGTTTTCCCGGCGGTGATACAGCGGGTGATCGATTCGGTATTCACCGACGCCGATATCATGCTGCTGGATACGATCACGCTCGCGCTCTTGGCTGTCTTCGTTTTTCGGTCGCTGGCGAGCTTCGTTCAAAATTATCATCTCAATTTTGTCGGCGAGAAGATCGTGGTCGATATTCGCTGCCAGCTCTACGCCCACTTTCAGACCCTGTCGATCAAGTACTACAACGAAAGGCGCGTCGGCGAGCTAATCAGCCGCATCTCATCCGATGTCACCGTCGTCCGCACCGTGCTAACCGGCAATATCAGCGGCTTCCTGCAGCAGACGCTGACGCTGGTCGGCTCGGTGGCGATCATGTTCTACTTGAACTGGCGCTTGACGCTATTCATCATCGTGCTGATGCCGATCATCGTCGCGGTCGCCTTCGTCCTGGGCAGCGCCATCCGCCGCACCAGCACGCGCGTGCAAGATGAAATCGCCGGCGCCACCGTCGTCGCCGAAGAGGTCTTTCAGAATATCCGCGAAGTCAAGAGCTTCGTGCGCGAAAGCTACGAGATCGCCCGCTACAACAAGGCTATTGAGATCGCCTTTCGCGCCGCGGTCAAACTGCTCACGATACGCTCGGTTTTCGGTCCCATCATCGCCTTCTTCGCCTTCGCTGGTCTGGCGCTGATATTGTGGTTTGGCGGTCGCGAAGTGCTTGATGGCCGGCTGAGCGCGGGCGAATTGATCGCCTTTTTGATTTACGGCTTGACGGTGGCGGCCAACTTCGCCGGCGTGATCAGCATGTACTCGCAGCTTCAGGAAGCCCTGGGCGCAACCAAGCGCGTATTCGAGATCCTCGATACAGAGCCCGAAATACGCGATGCGCCGAAAGCCAAGAATCTGGCAGTGGTCAACGGCGCGATTTCTCTGCAGGGGGTCAGCTTCGCCTATGAAGACGGCCTGGAAGTTTTGAGCGACATCAACCTGGAGATCGCCGAAGGCGAGATCATCGCTTTGGTCGGGCCCAGCGGCGCGGGCAAAAGCACCCTCTTCAATCTGATTCCGCGTTTCTATGATGTAGACGCCGGTTCCATTTGCATAGACGGGCAGGACATCCGCGACCTGACGCAGAGCAGCCTGCGCGGGCACATCGGCATCGTGCCACAAGAGACGCTGCTCTTCGGCGGCAGCATTCGCGAGAACATTCTGTACGGCAAGCTGGACGCGCATGAATCAGAGATGATAGAGGCGGCGCAATCAGCCAACGCCCACGATTTCATCATCGAGTTGCCCAAGGGCTACGATACCATCGTCGGCGAGCACGGCATCAAGCTGAGCGGCGGGCAACGTCAACGCGTCGCCATCGCGCGCGCCTTGCTCAAGAATCCGTCGATCCTGCTACTGGATGAAGCCACATCCAGCCTGGATAACGAAAGCGAGCAACTGGTGCAAGAGGCGCTGGCGCGCTTGATGAAGCATCGAACGACCCTGATCATCGCCCATCGGCTGAGCACGATTCGGGTCGCGCATCGCATCGCCGTGCTCGACCGGGGGCGGATCATCGAATTGGGACCACATGAAGACTTGATGGCGCAGCGGGGGCTTTATGCCAAACTTTATGAGATGCAGTTTCGCGAGACGGATCTCTTTGTCGCCGATTAGGCGCGCCCCTAAGACAAGATTCAAATCGCAAGCGCCCGGCAATTTGCAATTCACATGATGTCGCTTCTGGCGGTTTTCTTTCTTTTGCTCATTTTCGGCTTCCTCTTCTGGTGGCTGGTCATCGAGACTGAAGGCGTCTACCTGGGCCGGCGCATGGTCATTTTTCTCTACGACCTCTACGCTTCGCGCTATGATCGCGTCAAGCAATTTGATGAGCACGCCGACCTCATGTTGATCTCCCAGCCTATTATGGCGTGCATCCAGCCACAAGCTGATCCCCTGATACTGGATGTGGCCACCGGCGCCGGACGCCTGCCGCTGATCATGGCGCGCAACGGATGCTTCCGCGGCCACGTCATCGGTTTGGATGCCAGCCGCCGGATGCTGGATGTGGCTTGGCGGAAAGTGGCCGCCGAGCGCTTCGAGGGCTACATCACACTGATGCGCCATGACGCCGGGGAAGGACTGCCATATGACGATGACGCATTCGATGTTGTGACCTGCCTGGAGGCGCTTGAGTTTCTGCCTGATCCGCAGGCCGCCCTCAAAGAGATGTGTCGGGTTCTTCGCCAGGGCGGCACGCTGCTAACATCCATCCGCATCGACACGCGCTGGATGCCAAATCGCACCTGGAATGATCAGAAAATGCGGTGCGAGCTGAAGGCGCTGGACATGCGCGACATTCGCATCGAAATCTGGCAGGAAGACTACAGTCAAGTTTGGGCGCGGAAAGCGGGCGAATGCGAGCCGATTGGCGCCGGCGCCCGCGATCAAGTCCTGCCCTCGCCTCATCAAGTCGCCATACCTTAAGCTTGCCAAGTTTGCTAGAATCCGTAGCCGCTTCACTCGCCTTGTGCAGAGGACTTTTTGATTTGAAATTGCTGAATAAAGTGCTGCAACAGGCACTTGAAGACGCCATTGAGGCGGCGCAGGAATCAGGCGAACTGCCGCCGTTTGCGATTCCTTGCATCCCGGTCAGCGCGCCGAAACGCGCGGGCCAAGGCGACCTTTCTTATCCGGCTATGGGCTTGGCGAAGCTCGCGCGCAGAAAGCCCCTCGATATTGCCAACCTGATCGTAGGCAGACTGCCGAACCTGGAATTCGCCGGTGAAATAAGGGTGGCGCCGCCCGGGTTCATCAATTGTTTCATCGCCGACGACTATCTCAGGCTACAAGTCGATGCGATGATTGAAGAGGGCGATGCGCTGTTTCGCTTGGATATCGGGCGTGGGAAGCGGGCTCAGGTCGAGTTCGTCAGCGCCAATCCCAGCGGACCCATCACCATCGGGCATACGCGGGGCGCAGTCGTCGGCGATGCCATGGCGCGCCTGCTGGCAGCGGCCGGCTACGACGTCCAACGAGAGTATTACTACAACAACGCGGGCGCGCAGATGGTCAAGCTGGGAAAGAGCCTGATGCTGCGCTATCGGCAGCAGTTGGGCGACGATGTTCAGCTGCCGGCGGACTACTATCAAGGCGGATATCTGGTTGATGCCGCGGCGGACCTGCTGGCGGAGCACGGCGATTCGTTGCGTGGCGAAAGCTGGGAGCGCTTCAAAGACGCCGCCGAATCTCGCATGTTTGACTGGATCAAGCGCTCGCTGGCGTCAATCGATATCAAGCACGATGCCTTCTACAACGAGACCTCGCTCTTCGATTCGGGCAAAATTTGGGCGGTGCTGGATTCCATGCGCGCCAACGGGCATATCTACGAGTCACCATTTTGGGAAGGCGCCGACCAAGACGAGATCGCTGACGTGAAGTCCAAGGGCTATCAGCCAGCTACTTGGTTCCGCAGCACGAGTTTCGGTGACGAAAAAGATCGGGTGATGGTCAAGAGCGATGGCGCCCCCACTTATACCCTGCCCGATATCGCCTACCACTGCGACAAGCTGGAGCGCGGCTTCGACATCGCCGTGAACGTATTGGGCACCGACCACTTCTCCCAGGCGCAGGTCGTCAAATACGGCATCAAGGCGATGGGCATGGATCCGGAACCTATAAAGGTCATTTTCAATCAGATGGTGCGCGCGGTGCGCTGGAATGACGAGCGCGGCGAATACGAAGCGGTCAAGCAATCGAAACGCGCGGGCGACTTCGATACCCTTGACGACCTGGTCGCCATGACCAGCGCCGATGCGGTGCGCTACCACATGTTGGCGCGAAGCCCTAATTCACAGCTGGATTTCGATGTCGATCAAGTCGTCAAGCAGTCGAACGAGAATCCAGTCTACTATATTCAAAACGCCTATGTGCGCTGCGCCGGCATCTTCCGCGAGGCGGAGGAACGCGGCTTTGATGACCAAGGCGCCGACTTGAGTCACCTGGGCGAGGACGAGCTGAGGTTCATTCGCAAGGCGCTCGAATTGGGCAATGTCATTGAGCAGGCGGTGGTCCATTACGAGCCGCACAAGATCGCCTTCTTCGCGCATGAGCTGGCCGCCGTCTTTCATCCAATTTACGATCGCGCGCGCGTGCTGCACAGCGAGGTACCGGTCGACACCGCCAAAGCGCGCCTGCGCTTCTACCGGGCGGCGGCGGTCGTCTTTTATCGTCTTCTGCGCTTGATGGGCATGTCTGCGCCGGAACGCATGTAATTCACAACGAGGGACACTTCTATGGGACTCAAGCCCGACCGCTGGATCAAAGAGATGGCGCGGAAGCATCGCATGATCGAACCTTTCGTCGACCAGCAAGTGCGCGAAGGCGCCATTAGCTACGGCGTCTCGTCTTATGGTTACGACCTGCGCGTCTCCGACGAGTTCAAGATTTTCACCAATGTGCGCTCGGCCATCGTCGATCCCAAGCACTTCGCCAGTGAATCCTTCATTGACTTCCGCGGCGACGTTTGCGTCATTCCGCCGAATTCCTTCGTGCTCTCGCGCTCGGTCGAGTACTTTCGCATACCTCGGAATGTGCTCACCATCTGCCTGGGCAAATCGACCTACGCTCGCTGCGGCTTGATCGTCAACGTCACGCCCTTCGAGCCGGAATGGGAGGGCTACGTCACGCTGGAGGTCAGCAATACGACGCCCTTGCCAGCCAAGGTTTACGCGAACGAAGGTCTGGCGCAGGTCTTGTTCTTTGAAGCGGATGAAACCTGCGAGCAGTCTTACGCCGACAAGAAAGGCAAGTATCAAAGGCAAATGGGCGTGACGCCACCAAGAATGTAAGCGCTTGACGGGCGCTAATTCTGGAGCGGGTTTGCCTTGACGAACTCCTAAACGAGCGGCTATAATCCCTATTTGCGCGGGCGTTTAGCTCAATTGGCAGAGCATCCGGTTTACACCCGGAAGGTTATAAGTTCGAGTCTTATAGCGCCCATACGGCAGATTTCTTAGAGACAGGCGTGTCAAGAGGCGCCTGTTTTCTTTTGGTCTGTCCCTTCGCGCCGCTGCAAGACGCGCTCTGACAGTTTCACCGGTCCGGGCCTGGACGCTCTCGTTTGCTTGACAGGTTTTTGTCAATTGTCTACAATGCGACGCGATCCGCGAGAGGGCGATTGCGCGATATGTCTGAAGAATTCAGCGATGTACTCGAACTGCGCGACCTCAGAACCTACTTTCATTTGCCCGAAGGCACGCTGAAGGCGGTTGATGGCGTCGACTTGACCATCGCTCCCCATCAGACCGTCGGCGTCATTGGCGAGTCTGGCTCCGGCAAAAGCGTCACCGCCCAATCCATCTTGCAAATAGTGCCGCCGCCGGGCGCGATCGAATCCGGCGAGATCATTCTGCGGCGCAAAGACGGCGACGCCGTCGATGTCGGCAAGCTCAATCCGCGCAGCCGGGCAATCCGCGCCATTCGCGGCGCCGAAGTCTCGATGGTATTCCAGGAGCCGATGACCAGCCTCTCGCCGGTTCATACGATTGGCGCGCAAATTGTCGAAGCGATCTTGCTGCATATCGAGCGTGACAAAAGGAAAGCCAGGCAGCTGGCGCTGGATATGATCAATCGCGTCGGTATCTCCAATCCCGAGCAGCGCTTTGATGAATATCCGCACCAATTGTCAGGCGGGATGCGTCAGCGCGCGATGATCGCCATGGCGCTCTCTTGCAGCCCTTCCCTGCTCATCGCCGATGAACCGACCACCGCGCTTGACGTCACGGTACAGGCGCAAATTCTGGAATTGATGAAAGAATTACAGGCGCAGTTTGGCATGGCGATCATGTATATTACGCATGATTTGGGCGTCATCGCCGAAATCGCTGACGAAGTCAATGTCATGTACCTCGGCCGGGTGGTGGAGCGCGCTTCTACCGTGGAGCTATTCAAGAATCCGCTGCATCCGTACACGCAGCGATTGCTCAAGTCCATTCCGCGTCTTGGCGGGCGCGGGCGGGGACGCCTCGACGCCATTCGCGGCAATGTGCCGGTGCCGATGAATCCGCCGCCGCAATGTGGCTTCGCCTCGCGCTGTGATGAATTCATCCGCGGCAAATGCGATGTGGCCGTGCCCGCGCTCGTCGACATGGGCCAGGACCACTACGTGCGCTGCTACCTGCACAGCGAAGAAAGCGAGCCGGTCTATGCCTGAAGCGGATACGCCCACCAGGAAACAGATCGGCGATGTGCTGTTGGATGTCCGCGAACTCAAGAAGCATTTTCCCATTGAGAAAGGCTTCTTTCGCAGCGTGTATGGCTACGTAAAGGCAGTAGATGGCGTCAGCTTCACGATTCGTGAAGGCGAGACATTCGGCTTGGTGGGGGAATCCGGCAGCGGCAAGACCACCTTGGGGCGCTGCATCGTGCGCGGCATTGAACCGACCGCGGGCGAAATATTGTTTCGTCTGCCCAATGGCAACGAGGTTGATATCGCGGCGCTGGATAAGAAGGCGCTGCGCGACGTGCGCCAACACTTTCACATGATCTTTCAGGATCCCTATTCCTCGCTCGATCCGCGCATGTCGGTGCTCGATATAATTGCCGAGCCGATCCGCAACAATAAGCTCCTCTCGGACACCCGCGAAATACAAGACCGCGTGCGTGAACTGATGGACAAGGTGGGCTTGGATATCCAGCATCTCAACCGCTATCCCCATGCCTTTTCCGGCGGCCAGCGCCAACGCATCGGTATCGCCCGGTCGCTCGCGCCAAGTCCGCTGCTGATCGTTTGCGATGAGGCGGTCTCCGCGCTGGATGTTTCGATTCAAGCACAGATTCTCAACCTGCTTGAGGACTTGCAGGAGGAGTTCAACCTGACCTTTCTGTTTATCGCCCACGATCTGTCCGTCGTGGAGCATATTTCCGATCGCGTCGGCGTGATGTATGTCGGGCAACTGGTTGAGCTGGCCGACACCGAATCCCTGTTCACGTCGCCCAAGCATCCTTATACCGAGGCGCTTCTATCGGCGGTGCCGACAACGGACCCCGAGATCAAGATGGACAGGATCATTTTGCCCGGCGAAGTCGCCAATCCGGCCGCGCCGCCTTCGGGCTGTTATTTCCACCCGCGCTGCCGCTATGCGCAGGAGATTTGCGCGACTGAGGCGCCTGAATGGACCCAAGTCGCGGAAGGTCATTTTGCCGCCTGCCATTTCGCCGATGAGCTGGCCCTGCGTGGGGTCGAAGAGTAGCGCAGATGGACCTGCTGGCGCTCTTCATAGTCGCATCGCTTATTGGCGGCGGGATGGTCGCCTGGGTCGCCATTTGGACGACCAATCGAGCGTCGAACGCCGCCATCACGCGCCATTTCAAAGCCAGCGAATATATCCTCGAGACGGGAAAGCCGCCGCCAGAATGGCTAAAGGCGCCCGCCTGGAAACGGCTGCTCGCATTTCCGCTCTCTTCTACCGGGGACCAGCTCGCCTTGGCGCGCCTTGACGAGCTAATTCGTTTCTTCAAACATTGCAGTTTCTACGAAGACGAGTTCGCGCGCGATGAGCATCTGTCGCAATTGAAGGGCGTGAGAAAAGCTTGGCTATCGGGCGAGATCTCGTAGGCGTCATTGCAACTTGACAATTGCCCACATATCCAGCGTTGGCAGGGAGACGATGGTTTCCGAACCGGCCGCGTCGCAATCGATCTCACGAGGCAATTCCCCGGGCGCGTAGAGCGTCGCGCGAGTGAACACCCGGTCCAGCAGGTCTCCGGCGATCGTCAACTCGACATCGCGCAAGCTCTCATAGGCGTCCGACTGCAAGTCATAGTTGCTGTTTAATACATGACAGATGGCCGGCGCGCCAGGCTGATCCGGCATTTGACGCAGCTGCACGCTGATGTTCTCAGCGCCGGCGACGCGGATGGCGCCCCCAACCCGGTCGAGCAGGTCGCTCGCGCCCGACCAAGTACAGAGTCGGTCACCTGCAGACAATAATTTGCTTTCCTGTTCCTCCGTCAGGAACGACGGCTCAAATCGAACGACAGCGCGGTAAGGTGATAGGTCCGTATTCAGAAGGCGGTCCTCCACCCAGTCATCGCCGGCGACGATCACGTGAAAGGGAACATTGGCGCGGCTCAGGGCGAAGCAAGCTTCCGCCAAATCGGTCCGCGGCGCGCTGCGATTCTGGCCCCCGAGATGCCCGCCGGTCAAGCGGTCGCCGAGATACTGCCGAACGGCGTTGTTGCTGAAGATCAGCGCGACTTTCGCGACCGATTCGTAGCCATCGAATAGTTCAGGATAATCACGAATGAAGTGATAAAGCGGCTCATAATCGCCCGTCTTGCTGTGATACCAACGGTCGGGCTCGCCAGCGTTGCGCAGCGTCCACATCTTGTCCGGCGCCATGAAGACATGCCCATAGGCGTAGGCTTGCGCGATCCACAGGCGAATATGCCCGGGGCGGTCGTTGAGGCGGCAGGGCTCGAAGGCGCGCGGCACACCCGTAATCGCCAGAAGCCGCCCCAGACCGTCCGCCAGTTTGAAGGTGTAAACGGGATCGGTCGGCAGGATCTCCTCTTCTGGCGGCAGATATTGCATCTCATTGGTGTAGAAGTCATGCGCGTCTACGGCGTACATGAATTCCGCCCAATAAAATGGCGAATTGGAACTCATCGGCACATCACTGCTGAATTCGCGGGCGTAGCGCTTGAATTCGCGAAAGAGCGCGTTGACCTCTTGCCACTGGAAATCGATGTATTCGTTTGCCAGTGGAATCGCCGCCGGGAATGCCAGTATTTCCGCTCGATAGCGCTCGTCGGTGAAGCCACGCGCCAGCAGGAAGTCGCGATAATTGAATGACTCGAGATCGTCAATCTCCCAGATTTCACGATCGGCAGCGTCAAGATGCGACTTAAGGTATTCGCGAAAGCCGGCCAGGCAATGCTCACAGAAGCAGCCGCCATAACGCGCGTTGAGCGAGGCGATCGTGGGAATCGCCGAATCGATCATCAGCCAGTCCGACCCCGCCTCCATGACTCGGCGCACTTGGTACATGAGGTAATGCCGATAGCCGGGCGCGTTGGTGCAGAAGAAATACGGCGGATGTCCCTTGTATCGATGCGCCCACCAGGTGATCGCGGGCCGGTCATTGAGATCGCGCACGGTCGATTCCATGAAATTGGAGTCGAAGTCGATCATGCCCATCCAATCCGCGTCCAACTCGACCCGCCCCTGAAACTTGACGCCGCAGCGATGCGCCTCATCGACATCGCGCATCATCTCTTCGTCCGGCGGCAGGCCGCGGCGGTCGGGCTCGGGCAGGAAGCCCCAGCCCAAACCAGTCGCGCGATATCGTCGGTAGACGTCCATGCTGCATGGACGAGTGATCAGCACATCTGATCGTTTCAAGGTCATAACGTGGACTCCATAGCCGGGCTAAACTTTCGTGACATAGACAAAATAGGCGCCCCTTCGTCGATCACCGCCGTCATTGCTCAATTCAGTACGCAATTTGCGCAGCCCTGAATCAAGTTCCAAGTCGAAGGTCGCATGACAGTCTTCCCCCGACAGGGGCTTTGACCACTCTGTATCGTCAACTTGCAGGCTGGCAGCCGACACGCCCATAGGTCGCTCAGCTTCGCGCGGATGCGTCCGCAGCTCGATTCTGTAGGGACCGGGCCGCGTCACATCAATCCACCAGAAGCCGTTGGCGTCGTAGGCGGGATCGTCTATCCAGCTTTGCCGCCAGGGAACGCGACCTTCCGTTGGATGCCAATCGCGCGCCGAGAGCAGCGTCGGATTCTCGCATTTGGTACCAACAGGAATCGCGATGGAATGGGAAAAACTGTCTTGCATCTCTTCCCAGAAAGCATCATAGTCCCGGCGCAGCGCCGCCACAACATGGGGGAATTCAGCGGAGACGTCGTTTTCCTGCGCCCGGTCGCGGTCCACATCGTAGAGTTCCTCGCCATTGACCAAGCGCCAGCGTCCGTCGAGCAGTGCCGTCTGATGCCACTTGCGCGGCTGGTCGCTTTGAAGCTGAATCACCAGCGAACGCTCGGGCAATTCGCATTCGTCGCCGCGCAGCAATTCAGCCAAGCTTAAACCATCAAAGGCCGGTTCGGTATCGCATTCAAGACCACAGATGTCAATCAGCGTCGGCAGTATATCAATGTGCGCCGTGAGTTGACGCACCTTGCGCTCGGCCGGCAGTTGCCCGGACCAACGGAAGAAAAAGTTCACCTGATGCCCGCCATCATAGACCGAGCCCTTTTTGCCCCGCAGACCGGCATTGTAGCCGTCGCCAGTCTCCGGATCGTAACCGGCGGCCGTGCCATGATCGGCGGTGAAGATGACCAGCGTGTCTTCATCGAGACTGAGTTGTCTCAGACGCGCGAACAAGCGGCCCATATTCTCGTCGAAATTGGCGATCATGCCATAGAACTTGGCGCGTTCTTCGGGCAAGCCCTGCGCCAAATAAGGCTCTGCATATTCGGCCGGCACGATATGCGGCGCGTGCATCGCATTCGGCGCCAGATAGACCAAGAAGGACGCTTCCCTGTGCGACTCGATGAAAGCGAGGGCGGCGTCAAAGAATACATCGGTGCAGTAGCCCTCGCAGCGGATGGGCTCGCCATTGTGAAAATAAACGTCGTCCACATAGCTGTTGCCCCAGTAGTCGGGCAGCTCGCCCACGCCGCCGCCGCGATGACAGAGCGATTCGTCGAAGCCGCGATACTGCGGGGCGAAGGGATAATTGTCGCCGAGATGCCACTTGCCGAACAGGCCGGTGCGATAACCGTCCGCGGCGTAGACATCGGCCATGGTCACAGCCGCGGGATGCAGCAGATGACGCCCATGAATCACATGCCAAACGCCGTTGCGACAGGCATATTGCCCGGTCAGCAAGGCGGCGCGGGAAGGGGAACACAGCGGGTCGTGATGATGATTGTCCAACTGGACGCTCTCGCGCGCCATTTGATCGAGATGAGGGGTCTTGAGAACGGGATTGCCATGATAGCCAATATCAGCGTAACCCTGATCGTCGGTGATGACGAAGATGACATTGGGCGGCCGCGTCATCCCTTCGCTCCCGAGCCAATCAAGCGCTAGACCCAGCCCAGCGACTGATCGTGGCGCTCCCAGCGGATGAGGAAGTCCCAGGGTTCGTCGATGGTTGAGATCCCAAGCGGATCCTGCCCTTGCCGCGCCGCATGCGGGCTCCACTGCGTGACATGGCTGAGCCCCCAGCTCAAGCCGGCGAGCGGCTCGCTGTTCGATTCTTCCGGAATGCGCAAGGCGCCCGCTGCTTGGGGCGGATCAATGATCGTCGCTTTCGGTTCAAAGTTGATGCCGTCGGCGGCGAACTGAATCGTATTCTTCTCCGGTCCGCAGCGGGTCAATAGGGCGCCGACGCCGCCAGCGTAATTCCATACCATCACCTCATGTCCGCTGTTGGTGATGGGATTGAGCGGTGATTTCTCGTAGGGACCCAGCGGATCATCGGCCATGGCGACGCCCCATTTGCTCTCCATATTGCTGTGGCCGATGCCTTCGCCTTTGAAGTAGAGCCAATAGCAACCCTCGCGGAAGAGCAGCGCCGGGTCGTGCACGCGCAAGCTGTCGAAGGTCCCCTGCGCCGTCGCTTCCAGCGGGTGAGCGCGATCATCAACCTCGCCCGATGGATCCGGTTCCACTACCGGCGCTGGCGTTTTCGTCCAGGGACCATGCGGAGAATCAGCCCAAGCCAAGGCGATTGACTCCGGCGTGCTCCGCCAGGTTGGCGCTCTCGTCACCTGATAGACCAGAAAGAAACGACCGTCATGCGCCAGCACGTCGGGCGTAAAGATGCTGCGCTCGTCATAGCTGCCGGCCGGTCCGCGCTCGACAGCCGGACCCTGCTCGCTCCAATGATGGCCGTCGGTGGACGTGGCGTACCAGACATCGGTCAGGTCCCAGGGCATGGCCGGAATCACGTCGGTGGCGCGCTCGTGGCCGACCGCCGGGCAAGGGTGCGCTCCACGCGTATACCAGACGAAATAGAGGCCGTCAACTTCAATGATGCAGCTTGGATCGCGGCGGACGATGCCCTTCTCATAGCCGAGGCCCGAGATCGTCATGTCTTGGAATTTGGCGAACCACGGATTGTCGGCGTCCCGCAATTGGAATCGTCGCATTGCTGCGCTAAGCGTCATTGACTGACTCTCCACAGACTTCTTGCGCAACAGGGCGGGCGCCGCGAGGACATGTCCGCCGATATCTGGCAGTTGCAGGTCCGCTAGCGCTCGAAGCCAAAGCAGCGCCCTTAGATATAAGTACGGCGATGATGATCATGCTCCCAGCGAACCAGAAAATCCCAAGGCTCGTTAATTTCGGCCAGCGCCAGCGGATCATGCCCCTGCATGGTCAGGTGCGAGCTATGCGGGATTACATGGCTCAGTCCCCAGCTGAATCCCGAAAGCGGCTCTGTGTTGCATGCGTCATCAATCCGCAGGGGTCCGGCGGCTTGCGGCGGGACGACAAGGGAAGACTTGATCTCAAAATTGACGCCGTCCGGCGCGAACTGAATGGTGTTTTTCTCCGGTCCGCAGCGATTGACCAAACCGGCAACGCCGCCATCGTATTGCCAGACCACGACTTCGTGGCCGCTGTTTGTAATCGGATTAAACGGAGACTTGGTGTAAGGACCGAAGGGTGAGTCGGCGGTAGCGACGCCCCATTTGGATTCCATGTGGTGATAGCCAATTCCTTCGCCCTTGTAATAGAGCCAGAATTTGCCTTCGCGATAAAGCAGCTCGGGGTCATGCACTTGCAGGCTGTCCCAGGCGCCCTTGACTGCCGCCTGCTCCGGAATTCCTTTTTCGTCGACTTCGCCGGAGGGATCGGGTTCGAGGATGGGCGCCGGGCTTTTGGTCCAGGGTCCGGCCGGCGAATCAGACCAGGCGATAGCGATGGACTCGGGCGTGCAACGATAGTTGGGATGGCGCGCCACCTGATAGACGAGGCAATAAAGCCCGTCGTGCGCCAGGATGCCCGGGGTGAAGACGCCGCGTTCGTCATAAGCGCCAGGGGGACCGCGCTCCACCGCCGGACCCTGCTCCTCCCAATGATGGCCGTCGGCCGAGGTGGCATACCAGACATCAGCCAAATCCCAGGGAGTCGCCGGCAGCTCTTTGGTCATTCGGTCAAAGCCAACCGGCGGGTGGGCATGGGCCGCGCGCGTATACCAGATGTAATAGCGGCCATCGATCGCCAGGATGGCGCTGGGGTCGCGGCGGACAACGCCTCTTTCGTAGCCCAAGCCCGTTATCTTGCTGTATTTGAATTTGGCGAACCAGGGATTGTCCTTGTCTGGACCTTCAAATCGCCGCATGGCGGCGCTTCGTGGCATGTTCATATCCTGGGAAGTAGGAGCCGCAGTGTGACGCGCGCCACACCACGACTCTCGTATCTGACGAATTGGCGAATTACATGTCGTCTTCGAAGTACCACTGCTCGGGCATGAACATCACCCACTGACGATAGCTGAAGCTCCACATGCCGTCGGTATCGTTCGGCGGCGTGTTCTTCAGAGTCTTCTTGAAGAGCAGTGGCTGAGGCGGTCGCTGCACCGTGCCGATCTGATACAAGCCGCGGAAGGTCATGTCATGGAATTGCTTGCCGATTTCCAGATAAGACTCGGAACCATAAGGCTGCTGCAGCCACAGCTGGCTGAGATCCCACAGTTCCTTGATGTCCGCAGGCGGTTCGCCGCCGCGTTCGCCACCGCTGTTGAGCCAGTCGGTCCATTCCTTGGAGCCGGCGCGCGCGCCCCAATGCGGTCTGATGTTGTTGATCGCGCCGGAGAATTCGCCGATGTCGACGATGTCCAGTCCCCAGCCGGCGATATCGTGCGTTCCCGTGCCGCGCAGTTCATTATAGTAGCTGCGCTCGATCAGCTTGAGCTGCGTCTTGACGCCGACCGCGTTCCAATAGGAGACGACCAGCTCGGCGATCTGCCCCCAAGCCTCCTCCGGCACCGCGACTTGCATATTGATGAACAGCGTTTCGCCATCGGGGCGAAGACGATTGCCATCGCCCTCGCGCTGATCCAAGCCCATTTCATCGAGCAGCGCGTTCGCTTGATCGGGATCGTATTCGGCGAAGTAATCCGTCATCCAGGGTTCGTAGAAGCTGGAATCGGGCGTCGGCGCCGATTGCGACGGCGTCGCCAAGCCGAAGTAGATCAACTCGTTAATCTCGCTGCGGTTGATCGCCAGCGACATCGCCTGACGGAAGCGCACATCGTTGAAGATCTCGCGCATCACCGGGTCGGGATGGGTCAAGTTGAACATCATGCTGTATTCGTTGCCACGATTGTAGGTGACCAGCGCCGTACGATAACCGCCGGCCTCTTCATTTTCGCGGTATGTCGGCACGCTCAGCAGCTTGCCCCAACCGAAATGGCTGTATTCGCCCGCGATCGCACGCAGATCCTGTACTTGCAGGTCTTCCACCAGGACGCGCCGCAGCGTGTCGGCATAGGGCAACTGATTGCCAGCGATATCCACCTTGAAGAAATAGGGATTGCGCTCGAAATGCTTGTTGCCGAAGGAGTCCTCGCCGGTATACACAAAGGTGTTCAAGGTTGGGATGCCGACGACGGTGTCGGTGGCGGTCGTACCCGTATTGGTGTTGGGACGCAGGCGCGCGTTCAGCAATTTCGCCCAATCATCAAATCCCGCTTCCGCCGCCAGATCGTTCGCATTTTCGTTGTAATCGATGTGGAATTGCTTGAAGTAATGGGCGGCGCGGAAACCACGATGGCGGGGATTGCTGGCCATGCGCACAATCATCGACGGATGCGGCTGCGAGAAGGTGTAGCGGAGCGTCGTCTCATCAATGATTTCCAGCAGCGGTTTCTGGTTGCCAGGGCGCCATTCGCCTGGAATCCCGCCGGTGACTTCTTCATTCCACAGTACGTCTTCGAACCAGAAGCGGAAGTCTTCAGACGTAAAGGGATGGCCATCCGACCACTTATGCCCTTCGCGCAAATGGATGGTCAGCTGCGTTTGGTCGTCGGAAACTTCGTAGGCTGAGGCGATATTGGGGATGATCGTCTGCAAGTCAGTGTCGATGGTGAAGAGCTTCTGCATCACCATCTCAGAAACATCCCAGCCGCAGCAGGTCGGGCTGGTGGATGGTCCCGCCAGTTCGCCACCGTAGGCGCCGATCGCGTCCAACGGTTCGACAACAACCGGCTCAGCAGGCAGGCGCTCTTCCACAGACGGCAATTCGCCAGCTGCGACGCGCTCGGCCAGCATCGGCGCTTCGCCGTACATGCCGACGCTGTTACCTGTCGCCGCTTCGTAAGCCGCCGGCGATCCATATTGCTGCGGATAGGTCTTTTCGCTGATGGTCTGTCCCGTAGCCATGCCGCCGATAGAGATCAAAATCACCATCAATAGAACGATTATCTTGCGCTTCATCTTGGCAATCCTTTCACTAGAGTGACAAAAGGGGGATTGACGTCATGCCGATCCCCCTTTGAATTGAAGCGACAAATGCCTTACATGTCGCTCTCAAAGTACCACTGTTCGGGCATAAACATGACCCATTGACGGTAGGTCCAGCTCCACTGCCCGGTGGTGTCGTTTGGCGGCGTATTCCTCAAGTTCGTCTTGAAGAGCAGCGGCTGCGGCGGACGCTGAATCGTGCCGATTTGATAGAGCCCGCCCATGGACAAGCGATAGAATTCCTTGCCCAATTCCAGCCACTCATCGGAGCCGTAGCTGGCCTCGAGGAAGGCTTCGCCAGCCGCCCACAGGTCTTTGATCTCTTGCGGCGGTTCTTCTCCATTTTCGCCGTCGCTTTGCATCCATTGACGCCAGAGATGACCGGAGGCGCGCGCCCCCCAGTGGGGCCGCATATTCGCCAAGCCGTTGGCGACTTCGCCAATATCAAGCATATCGGTGCCCCAAGCAGCCATGTCAACCTGATTGCCATCGCGCAATTCGCGATACAAGCCAATCTCAATCAACTTGTAGCTGGTCTTTACCCCGACATCGTTCCAATAGGAGGTGATCAACTCGCCGATCTGGCGCCAGGAGTCTTCCGGAACCGAGACCTGGAAGTTGATGAATAGCGTTTCGCCATCGGGCCGCTGGCGGAATCCATCGGCATCGCGCTGATCGAGTCCCATTTCGTCAAGCAACTCGTTGGCGAGTTCGGGATCGTATTGGGCGAAATATCCCGGCATCCAATCCTCGAAGAAGAGCGACGAAGGTACGGGCGAATTCGCCGATGCGTTTGCCAAGCCGAAGTAGACCAACTCGTTGATCTCATCGCGATTGATCGCCACGGACATGGCTTGACGGAAGCGAATATCCCAGAATATCTCGCGCAGTTCCAGGTTTGGCGTGGTGAAGTTGAACATGATCGAGTATTCGTTGCCGCGGCTGTATTCGGCCAGGGCCGTGCGGTAACCGCCCGCTTCTTCGTTTTCGCGATAGGTCGGGAAGCTCAATAGCGTGCCCCAGCCATAGTGGCTGTATTCGCCGGCGATGCCCTTCAGATCTTGCACCTGCAAATCCTCGACCAGAATGCGGCGCAGCGTGTCGGTATAGGGCAGCTGATTGCCGGCGGTATCCACCTTGAAGAAGTAGGCGTTGCGCTCGTAATGCTTATTGCCGAAAGTATCCTCGCTGACGAAGACGAAGGTGTTAAGCGTCGGCGAATATGCATCCGTTTCCGAACCCAGATTCCAGGTAAAGTTGTAAGGGCTCATCTTGGCGTTGAACATCTGGACCCAGTCTTCAAAGCCGTTCTCTTCGGCTTGCGCGTTGGCGTCTTCGTTGTAATCCAGATGGAACTGCTTGAAGTAATGCGCCGGGCGGAAGCCACGATGTCCCACTTCGCTGCCGACCGCGATGAGCAGAGTTGGCCGCGCCTCAGGATAGGTCATGCGCACGGTGGTCTCGTCGATGATGTCGACCTGCGGCAATTCGCCATCCAGCACCCACGGACCGCCGGGGTTGGGCGTTATGTCGCTGTTGCCCAAAATGTCTTCAAAGTAGAAGCGGAAGTCCTCGGTGGTGAAGGGCGCGCCGTCCGACCATTTGTGACCTTCGCGCAGATGGAAGGTAAAGGTCGTCCAATCATCCGAGACTTCGTAAGCGCGGGCAATATTGGGGATGATTGACGTCAAGTCGGTGTCGATGGTGAGCAGCTTCTGCAAGCGCATCTCCAGCACATCCCAGCCACAGCAGGTCGGATTGGTCGTGGGACCAGCCAACTCGCCGCCGTATTCGCCGATGGCTTCAAGCGGCTGCACGACGACGGGCTGCGCAGGCAGGCGCTCTTCAACCGGCGGCAATTCGCCCGCGGCTACGCGATCAGCCAGCATCGGCGCTTCGCCCCACATGTCAATGGAATTGCCGGTGGCGGCCGCATACGCATCCAGATCGGCGTATTGGAAGGGATAGACCAGCATCTCATCCGCCAGATTTGCGGCTGACGGAATCAAAAGGGTCGCGAGCAAAAGCAGGGTAAAGACGATTCGTTTCATGATTATGTTCCTCTCCAGAACTGTGTGCGTTTCAGGACTTGCCGGATGCTCAAAGTATGCCAACTCGCCTCCTCTCGTCTAAACGCAATGAAAAAGATTTCCTGGCACAAACTATAGCGTATCGTCCACTTGCGCCATAATCAGCAAGCCGGAATCAAATTATTTCGTGCTCACCCAATCGATCCCAGTCGAATTGAACGCCATGCCCTGGCGCGTCTGACGCCGTCATATAACCGTCGCACAGTTTCGGCGGATTCTTGATAAAGCGTTCCAAGCCAAAGCTGTGCACCTCAAGAAATGACGCGTTGGGTATCGCCGCCAGCAAGTGCAGGTGCAGCTCGTGCACACCATGCGAAGTCACAGGCAAGTTGTAAGCGTGAGCAAGTTTCGCAACCCGCATCCAGTTTGTAATGCCGCCGATATTGGAAACGTCCGGTTCCGGGAAAGCGATCTTCGCGTCTTCAATCGTGTGCCGAAATTCATAGATCGTATGCAAATTTTCGCCGGCAGCGATAGGCAGGCCGCCTTCCGTCGCAATACGCGCCATACCCTTGTAGTCATCCGGTATGGTCGGCTCTTCAAACCAATAAACGTCAAAATCACGAAATTTGCGGGCGGCGCTGATCGCTTGTTCAACGCTGTAGCGCATGTTGGCATCCACCATCAGGGGCATATCAAGTCCGATGCAATGGCGCACGGCGCGCAGGCGCTCAACATCTTCCGAGACATTGGCGCGCCCGACCTTGATCTTGATCGCGCGGAAACCCTTTCGCAGATTGCAGCGAGTCTGCTCCACCAGTTCCTCAGGCCCCAGCTGCAGATCAATCCCGCCGGCATAAGCCCGCACCTCGGGCGAATAACCGCCGAGCAGCTTCCACAGCGGCAGGTTCTCTCGCTTTCCCTGAAGGTCCCAAAGCGCGATATCGACCGCGGACATGGCGAAGGAGACCAATCCGCCTCGACCAATATAATGCAGGCGCCACCACATAAGGTCCCAGATCGCTTCAATGCGATTCGCGTCGGCGCCGAGCAGAAGAGGCTTCAAATCTCTGTCAATCAGCGACCGGATGGCGGAGCCGCCGCAGCCAATCGTGTAAGTGTAACCGTGTCCGGCTAATCCACACTCGGATTTCAGCTTGACGAGCACGACTTCAAAATGGGTCATGACGCCATGCGACGCGTCGCTCATGGGATGCGTCAGCGGGAGAAGATAATGTTTGGTCTCGACGCTCTCGACAATCAACTTGCGGTCCTCGTGCCCTAGGACGCCTGGAATTGACCGTTCGGAAATCATCAGCGCAGGAGGCGTCCGCCCCGGCATTGGCAAACTGCGCTTGATGGTATCCCATTCGACCATGATTTACAAAAGATTGTACAGTGTATATTGTTGACAATCTATAGTGATAAGGCTAGAATCTGCGCTACTATCCATGGTCTTGGTTCATGCTTGCTATAATCAGCGAGTTCGACGAATAATCAGCTGATGAGAAGCTACGTTTTTCAACGCCTGATCTATATGATTTTCCTTTTGTGGCTGGTCTCGATCGTCACCTTTGTCGTCATTCAGCTGCCGCCAGGCGATTATCTCTCCACCTATATCAGCCGGCTTGAACAGGCGGGTCAAGATCTGAGCGACGAAGAAGTCGAGAATCTGCGCCGCCAATATGGCTTGGACCTGCCGCTATTCCTGCGTTACTTCAAATGGTTCGGGCAGGTACTGCAGGGCGAATTCGGCTTTTCTTTTGATTGGCAGCAACCAGTCAAAGATATCATCGGCGAGCGGCTGGCGCTGACATTCACGATCGCTATTCTCAGCGCCATCTTCACCTTCGCCGTCGCCATACCGATAGGCATTTACTCGGCGACGCATCAGTATTCCCTTGGCGATTACATCGTCTCCATCATCGGCTTCATTGGTCTGGCGATACCCAATTTCATGCTGGCGCTCATCATGCTATACATCGCCTGGAAGAGTTACGAACTCAATTTGACCGGTTTGTTTTCGCCCGAGTATGTCTCCGCGCCCTGGAGTTGGGCGAAGCTTGGCGATCTGCTTCTGCATTTGCCGATTCCCATCATCGTGGTCGGCACGGCTGGCACCGCGGGCATGATTCGCGTGCTGCGCGGCACCTTGCTCGATGAGCTCAACAAACAATATGTGATCACAGCGCGCAGCAAAGGCGTCGGCGAAGTGAAGTTGCTCTTCAAGTACCCGGTGCGGGTCGCGCTCAACCCGATCGTCAGCGGCTTGGCATGGCTCTTTCCTTCGCTGATCTCCGGCGGCACGATTACCGCGATCGTGCTGGGATTGCCCACCGCCGGACCGATGCTCTATCGCGCGCTGATTACGCAGGATACCTTCTTGACGGCAACGCTGCTGATGTTTGTGACAATCTTGACCGTTATCGGAACGACGGTATCCGATATCTTGCTAGTGGTGGTGGATCCGCGCATTCGCATGGAGCGCGCCGCCAACTGAACGAGGGAGATGATGCTGCGCCGTTTCGGCTTGAGCCGAGCAAAACCAGCTAAAGAAGCCGCCCAATTTGACGAGAGCTATTATCTGGCGTCGCAGTGGCAGCTGATCTGGCGCAAGTTCCGGCGGCATCGTCTGGCGATGATCTCGGCGCTGGTGATCATCGTCCTCTACTCGCTGGCGATTTTCCCTGAGTTTTATTCCGTCAACGACCATCACAAGCGTCACGTCAAATATGCCAAAGCGCCGCCACATACGGTTCGCTTCGTCGACGATGAGGGCAATTTTCATCTGAATCCCTTCATTTATGACATCGTGCAAAAGCTGGATATGGATACGCTGAAGCGCAATTACAGCGAAGACAGATCGAAGCGTTATCCCATCCGTTTCTTCGTCGAGGGCGAACCCTACCGGCTTCTCGGTCTAATCGACACCACGATTCATCTGATGGGCGTGGATGAGCCGGCAGTCTTCTTCCCATTCGGCACCGATGAATTAGGGCGCGACCTGTTTTCACGCACCATGCACGCGGCGCGAATATCGCTATCGATTGGCTTCCTCGGCATGGTCACCAGCTTCGTGCTCGGCTGTCTCATTGGTGGCGTGTCCGGCTATTTCGGCGGGTCGGTTGACATCATCGTGCAGCGCGTCATCGAATTTCTCGTTTCCATTCCCCATATCCCGCTAATCATGGCGCTTTCCGCCGCCTTCCCGCCGGAGTGGAGTTCCACGCAAGTTTATTTCGGCATTACCGTCGTCTTGGCCATTGTGAGTTGGCCGCCGTTGGCGCGCGCTGTGCGCGGCAAGCTGCTGGAACTGCGCGAAGCCGACTTTGTAATGGCGGCGCGGATATCCAATATGGGCGACATGGAGATCATCGTTAAACATCTCTTGCCCTCCTTCGCCAGCTTCCTGATTGTGGTGCTCAGCCTGGCAGTGCCCGGCATGATCCTGGCGGAGACAGCTTTGAGCTTCCTGCAAATCGGCATTCGGCCGCCGGCTGTCAGCTGGGGCGTATTGCTGCAAGACGCCCAGAATATCCGCAGTCTGAGTCAGAGCCCCTGGCTGCTGATTCCGGGCTTGTTTGTCATCGCCACGGTGCTCGCCTTTAACTTTCTCGGAGACGGCTTGCGCGATGCCGCTGATCCCTACAAGCAGTAGGCTTCCAATTGCCTTTCATCCGCGTGACATGCTTCAAATGCGCTGTAGTTTGTCGACGAAATCTGGCGCGATGCCCACTTGAGCGGAAGACAAGCGATGCCGACCTTCGAAATCTTCAGGACACTGCCGGAGCAGATCGCGGCGCGACTGCAGCAAGACATCCTGGCGGGCCAGCTGCAACCGGGCGACCCATTGCGCGAGGTCGATCTGTCGGAACGATTCGGCGTGAGCCGCGGGCCGGTACGCGAAGCTTTTCGTCAGCTCGTGCAGCAGGGCTTGCTGGTGTTGGAGCCGAACAAAGGCGTACGCGTGGCGCCGAATCCCAGCGACGAGATGCGCCCGCTTGTTGTGCAATTGAGGCGTACCATCGAGGTCTTTGTGCTCGAGAGCATCTTCGACCGCATCACCGCCGACGACATTGCCGTCTGGGATGAGATTCTTGACGACATCAAATCCGCCTGCGAGTCGAATGACCTGAACGCGCTGACCGACCATGATTTGCGCTTTCACCAGGCGATTGTCAAAAGCCATGACGACCGCGATCTCTTCACCCTTTGGCAGCCAATAGCGATGCGAATGATGATGCAATACAATCGGCTGGACGATCTGATGGAGAGCTACCGCGAGCACAAGCGAATCCTGGACGCGATACGCGCCGGAGACCAATGGGCGGCAATCGAGGCGCTGTCCACCAATATTCAATAGAGGACTTGCCGTCATCTCAGATTGCTTTTTAACGAGCCTCAGCTGGCTGAATTCGAGATTCGTCAAAACAATCTGATAAGCACACATATTTTGCAACGAAGGAAAAACGAAATGGCGCAAGCAGCCTATTACGAAGGCGACCGCAAGATTCGATTGGGCGCGTGCGAGCCAGTCCCTCCGGGCGCAGGCGAAGTGCAGCTGAAGATATCGCATTGCGGCATCTGTGGGACCGATTTGCATATTTTCCACGGCGCCATGGACGCGCGGGTGAAAATGCCCTTGGTCATGGGTCATGAAATGTCGGCTACCGTGCAGCGCCTGGGTGAAGGCGTCGAGGACTTTGAATTGGGCGACGAGGTTGTCGTCATGCCGCTGGCCCCTTGCGACGACTGCCCCGCTTGCGCCGCCGAGCACAGTCATATCTGCCACAACTTGAACTTCCTCGGCATCGATACGCCGGGCGCCTTCCAAAGTTATTGGACGGTTCCCGCATACACTTTGCACCGCATACCGCCGAATTTGTCGTTGAAGCACGCCGCGCTGATCGAGCCGCTGGCGGTGGCTTGCCATGATGTTCGTCTCGCTAACGTGCGCCCGGGCGATCATGCAGTCGTGCTTGGCGGCGGACCGATCGGCATGCTGGTGGCGCTGGTGGCGCGGGAAGCCGGCGCGGATGTGATCGTCTCCGAGATTAACCCCTATCGCGTCGAACTCGCCAGCAATCTAGGCTTTGAGGCGATCAATCCAAGCGAGACCGATTTGATCGAACTGGTCATGCGGCGGACGAAGGGAAAGGGCGCCGACATCGTCTTTGAAGTTTCGGGTTCGCAAGCGGGCGCCGACATCATGACGGAATTGCTGCGGACGCGGGGGCTGGCGGTGGTGGTGGCGATCTTCGCGCAGAAGCCGCAAATCGACCTTTTCCGTTTCTTCTGGCGCGAGCTTCGTTTGCAAGGCGTCCGCGTTTACGAGTCGCAAGACTTCGCCGATGCGATCGCGCTGGCCGCAGCGGGCGCCCTGCCCCTGGATGAGCTCATCACCGATATCCGTCCGTTGAGCGGGCTGCGCTCCGGCTTCGAGGATATGGAAAAAGGCGGCCGCGCAATGAAGATTCTCTTGGAGATTTGAATGAACATCATGGAACAGTTTCGGCTTGACGGCAAAGTCGCGCTGGTCACTGGCGCGCGCCGCGGCATTGGCAAAGCGATGGCGCTTGGCCTGGCGGAAGCGGGCGCCGATATCATCGCCGTCAGCGCCAATCTTGAAGCGGGAGGAAGCGAGATTGAGAAGGAGGTCACAGCGCTAGGACGCGCCTTCGCCGGCTACCGCTGCGACTTTTCCAATCGTGAGGATCTATACCGCTTCATCAAAGATGTAACCGCCGATCATCCCACCATTGACATCCTGGTCAATAACGCCGGCATGGTATTGCGGGAAGCGGCGGAACGGCACAGCGACGAATTTTGGGACAAGGTCATCGACACGAACCTCAGCGCGCAATTTGTACTTAGCCGCGAAATTGGGGTAGGGATGCTTGCGCGCGGCAGCGGCAAAATCATCTTCACCGCCTCCCTGCTCACCTTTCAAGGCGGCATTACTGTGCCCGGCTACGCGGCCAGCAAAGGCGGCGTAGGACAATTGACCAAGGCGCTCGCCAATGAATGGGCCGGCCGCGGCGTGCAGGTGAACGCGATTGCGCCTGGTTACGTGCGCACCGACGTCACCGAAGCGCTGCAAAACGACCCTGAGCGCTATCGATCCATCCTGGAGCGGATACCGGCTGGGCGCTGGGGCGAAGTCGACGACTTCAAGGGACCGGCGGTCTTCCTCGCCTCAGCCGCCTCCGACTTCGTCAACGGCGAGATTCTGGTGGTCGACGGCGGCTGGATGGGACGCTGAATCACCGACTCCAACCGTGGATCAGGCGCCGATGGTCGGGCGGTCCATTTGGGCTTGCTCCGCCAGGATGCGCGCGCGCCATTCATCAGGCAACCGCACCTGGGGCTGAAACCAGGACGCTTCATGCCAATGCAGATTGCTGCCCTTGAATTCGGGCCGCTCGCTATCGCGCGACAGGGCGCAATCGAATCGCACAATGTACAGACCGCTATACGAATCGGGCGTTTGGGGAATGATGTGGCTTAGCCCCCAGGTGACGCCACGTCCGTCGCCATTGTCGGCGAAAGCGTCCGGACAGAAGGGGCCGGGCGCGTGAGGCGAATGCTGAACGTGCGATTTCGGTACGAAGTTTAGGCCATCCGGCGCGAATTGCACCGTGTCTTTCTCCGGACCATCCTGGATGAGCAAGGCGGCAATGCCCGATTCATAGGGCCAGAGCATGGTCTCGTGCCCGGAATTTGTCACCGGGTTCAGTTCAGACTTGATGTAGGGACCTTCGGGGTGATCGGAAATGGCGACGCCTTGCGCCCGCAATAAGTTGCCGGGCGATTTGTCCGCCGGCGAGCCTTTGTAATACACCCAGATTTTGCCCTGATAGACCAAGGGATAAGGATCGTGAATGGCGCAGCTGTCCCATGCGCCTTCCGCGCCCTGCTCCACGACCGGGCGTTCCAGCCGCGTCCAGGGGCCATCGGGCGAGTCCGACCAAGCCATGCTGACATTCACGCAGTCGTTCTGCCGCCACATCGTCGTGAAGCACTGATAGTAGAGATAGTAGCGCCCGCCGTAGATGAGAATATCGGGTGTCGAGAGCGAGCGGTCGCCATAGTTGCCTTTGGGCGCGCGCGGCACCGCCACCCCCTGCTCGACCCAATTGAAGCCGTCCTTTGACGTAGCGTAGCAGATGTCCGCCAGATCCCAGTCGACGATCGGCGTCTGATCATCGCCTTGGTCGATGTTGAAACGCCCAACCGGCGCCCGCTCCGTCCGCCGGCGCGTATACCAGACGTAATAGGTATCGTTGATTTTTAGCACCTTGGACGGATCGCGGCGCGACACAGACAATTCGGAATCGTCTTTGCCGATGCCGCTGACCGGCGAATACTTGAAGACGGTATAAAATGGATTCCCTGGATCTTGCCTGGGCGTCCACATGTCATAGAGGCGTTCCATCGCCGCGCTCAGTGGACGATCGGTCGGTTTTTCCAGCGGCAGTCGACCGGGAAATGCGGCTCGCTCTCGTCTGTCTTCGCTCATCATTCCTCCTGAACCAGGTTTGCGAATCGACACGCAAAAATTGTATGGCGCAAAGTCACTCTGTATAATGGCTGAATTGTAGACAATAGACACAGTCAATTCAAATCGCCGGATTACGCTAAGCGCGTCGCCATCCGAAATGGGAGCGCGCTGTGAAACCGCCGCACACGCAATCAACTTTGCGACTCGCCGCGGGCAAAAGAACCGACGAGCAAAGCGGTCGCGAGGCTTGGCTCCCCTTCCTTAGCTCGCTGGCGAAGGGGCCGGGGGATGGGGTTTGCCGCTGGCAAGAGAACAGGAGCGCGAAATGATCACCGCGGATTACATCGTGGTCGGCGCTGGCTCGGCTGGAGCGGCGGTCGCGAGCCGCCTCAGCGAAGACGATACCTGCTCGGTGGCGCTGCTCGAAGCTGGCGGACCCGACAGCAATCCAAACATTCGCATACCGGCGCGCTTCTCCGAGCTGTTCCACAGCGAATACGACTGGGATTACCAGACCCTGCCTCAGCCCGGGCTCAACAATCGGCGGGAATACGTGCCGCGTGGCAAGGTCTTTGGCGGCACCAGTTCAATGAATGCCATGGTTTATCAGCGCGGGCACCCATCGGATTACGACGGCTGGGCGGCACGCGAAAACGAGGGCTGGGCGTACCAGGACGTGCTGCCCTTCTTCCGCAAAATGCAGCATCAGGAACGCGGGGAATCCGAGCATCACGGCGTCGGCGGACCGATCAACGTCGCCGACCCGCAAGATCCGAATCCGCTCAGTCTGGCTTTCGTCGAAGCGGCGCTCGAGCTGGGATACAAGAGCAACGCCGACTTCAATGACGGCGAGCAAGAAGGCTTCGGCGTCTACCAGGTGACGCAGAAACGGGGTCAGCGGCAAAGCACAGCCTTGGGCTATTTGCGACCGGCGCTGCAACGTGAAAACTTCGCCGCGCTGCCCTATGCTCAAGTCACAAAACTCATCATCGAGAACAGTCGGTGCACGGGCTTAAAGTATTTTCACGACGGCGAACTCAAAACGGCGCGCGCGAATCAGGAAGTCATCATCTGCGGCGGCGCGATTAACTCGGCTCAGCTGTTGCTGCTTTCCGGCATCGGACCGGCCGATCAACTCACCGAATTCGACATTCCGCTGGCGATGGACTTGCCCGGCGTTGGTCAAAACTTGATGGACCATATACAGGTCCCACTCGCTTATCATTGCCTAAAGCCGGTCAGCCTGGTCGGCAAAGACGCGCCTGAGCAAGTTCGACTTTATCAAGATGAGCGCATAGGACTGCTGACTTCAAATCTCGGCGAGTCTGGCGGCTTCGTAAAGCTCAATCCCAATGCGCCGGCGCCCGAATTGCAGTACCACTTTGGTCCAGACTGGTTCGTCCGCCATGGCTTCGAAACGCCCGCCGGGCATGGATTCACGATACTGGTGGGACTGGTGGGCACGAAGAGCGCCGGCGAGCTCAAGCTGCTTTCCGCTGATCCCTTTGCGCCACCTTCCATCGACTTCGCTTGTCTCGAACACGATGACGATGTGCAGGTGCTTCTGGAAGGGCTCCATCTTGGTCGGCAGATCGCGGCGGCCTCCCCTTTCGATCCCTTTAGAGGCGACGAGTTCCTGCCCGGTGAGCAGGTGACAGCTGAGGAAGAACTCATTCACTTCATTCGCGAATTCGCCACGACAATCTATCATCCGACTTGCAGCTGCCGCATGGGGCGCGACCCACAGGCGGTGGTGGACGAGCGCCTCCGCGTGCACGGTATTGCGGGCCTGCGCATCGCCGACGCCTCGATTATGCCGCATATCATCAACGCGAATACAAATGCGCCCTGCATCATGATCGGCGAGAAAGCGGCCGCCATGATCAGGGAGGACAGGTAACGATGAGAAAATTCAGCGATAATAGACCTCGCCTCCCGGGCGAACCGAGCGAACAGAAGCCAAGCGATCGCCCGCTCAGCGCCGCCCACGCGCGCCTGTACGACAAATGGGGCATTTATCAGGACTCGACCAACGAGTTTTATACGACCTTCAAGTACAGCAAGATCAGCGGCATCGGGAAAGAAACGGGTGTCTCTCGGCGCGATCCTACGACAGTTTTGCGCATCGACGGCACTTACTATGTATGGTACACCCGCCGTCAGACCGACCATGACCGCGACCACCGGAACAAGCCGCCCCAGCGCGAGCAAACTTGGGATACGCCAGTCTTCGATTGGGACCTGGCGGAGATCTGGTACGCCACATCTGACGATGGCTTCAACTGGACGGAACAAGGCGTCGCCGTCAAGCGCGGACCCGATGACACTTATGACGGGCGTTCTGTTTTCACGCCCGATGTGCTGATGACCGGCGCCGGCTTCTACTTGTATTACCAGGCTGTTGATTACCCCTATCGGACGCGGACGCGCAATACAATCGGCATGTCCTTTTCAAAGACGCCCCACGGTCCCTGGCAGCGCGCCGAAAGACCGGTGCTGGAGCCAGGCGCGCCGGGCGAGTGGCTGGGCGCTGATGATTCCGACGAGGTCCGCCGCTATGGCGCCTGGGACAGCCACAAGGTGCACGATCCCTTTATTCTCGTCCGCGACGGCAAGTACTGGCTCTACTACAAGGGCCAACCGATGGGCTGGACGACCAAATACTCGCGAGGCATCGGCTGGGGCGTGGCGATCGCGGACAAACCCGAGGGACCCTTCATCAAATCGCCGCTGAATCCGGTCACCAACAGCGGCCACGAAACCTGCCTTTTCCCCTATGGCGAAGGCCTGCTCGCCATCTGCGGACATGATGGACCGGAGAAAGACACCGTTCAATTCGCCCCCGACGGGCTCAACTTCGACGTGGTCGCCCATGTCAATCTGCCGCCGCTTGCCGCCGGTCCCTTCGCGCCTGATTCGTATTGCGACACACAGGACGGCGCCGGCATCATCTGGGGCTTGTCGCATATCGCCACTGAAGAGATGAAAACCGGCAATTCTTATATCGTCCGCTTCGACTGCAACCTGCGCCGGGATTTCGAGCGGCCCGGCTTTCGCGGGAGCAATATTCGTTTCCCGGAGGAGGTTTACTTCTCGCCCGATCTGGCGCTGAACGAAGACAATATGCAGGACCTGGTCTATGCCAGCGAGCCGGAACGACCAGAGGAAGCGCGACCTGCCGGACCCATCAGCAAGGCGATGGAGCGCGTTTACGACACCTACGGCTTGTACAAAGACGCGCAGAGCGAATTCTTCAGCGCCTTTCGCTACGCGCCCGTCAGCGGAATTGGGAAGGAGCCAGGCGTCACGCGGCGCGATCCATCCAAAGTCATTCAGGCGGACGGCGTCTTCTACGTCTGGTATTCGCGGCGGCAGACCGACGAGCGCTGGCTGGGGATTTCGCGCGCCAGCGAGACCAGACCCGCCTGGGATTGGGACATGGCTGATATCTGGTACGCCACATCGGGCGACGGCTTCCACTGGAAAGAACGCGGGCCGGCCGTGCAACGAGGTCAGCCGGGATCATTCGACGATCGGTCGGTGTTCACACCCGATATTCTGGTTCTCGACGGCAAATACTATCTCTACTATCAGGTGATTCAGGGCGTCTGGATGCACCGGGCTATTCATCAGATTGCCATGGCTTGGTCGGATAGGCCGGACGGACCCTGGACGAAGCTGCCTGCGCCCGTCTTGCGCACCGGCCCGCGAGGCAACTTCGTCGGCGAGGAGGACGACGCCGATGCGATAGACCGCTTCGGCGATTGGGATTCGCACAAGCTGCACGACCCCTTTGTCTTGATATACCGCGGCCGGATTTGGCTCTATTACAAAGGCGTGCAATTTGGCCGCACATACCGTCATGACCTGGGCATTGGCTGGGGCGTCGCCACCGCCGACGATCCGCGTGGTCCCTTTGTCAAATCACCTTTGAACCCGCTGACCAATAGCGGTCATGAGACATTTCTTTATCCCTTCCGCGGGGGAATCGCCGCCATTACCAGCCACGAAGGTCCGGAAAAGAATACGGTGCAGTTTGCGCCGGACGGTTTGAATTTCGAGGTTGTTGGCAAGGTATCGGCGCCCCCGGTCGCAGCTGGACCCTTTGTGCCCGATGCCTTCAGCGACAGCGGCGATGGGCGCGGCGTAAACTGGGGGCTGGCGCATATCCAGCATGGACACGACGAACGCCTGGCGAACGGCTACCTCGTTCGCTTTGACTGCAACCTCAGCCGAGATAGGCGGCGCGCCGACTTTTATCGCGCTTGGAATTACCGATTTCCCGAATCCGTCTACTTCAGCAATGATTTCAGATTGACGGATGAAGAGAAGGCGGAAGCGATTCTGCTGATGTCGAGCATCGACGAAGATACCAGGCCGCTTGCGTGAAAACAGCGACCCGCAAAGGGCTTATCGCTCGGCCAGCGCGTTTACAATCGGACCGATCAACGACTCGGCCACCGTGCGATTGCCGATTTCGGTGATATGCACGCGATCGAAGAAAAGGCCCTCGCTCACATCGCCGAACAAATCCGTCAAGAAAACGGTATCAGCTGTGCTGTCGCTCGCCAGCCCTTCACGCACGATGCCGACTACAGTGCGATACAAGTCGATGAAGCCGGGCTCTTGTCGCTCAATATCGTCAAAGATTTGTTGCTCGCCATCCATTCGCGCCGCCTTGGCAAAGAGCGCCGGCTGCCAAACGAAGAGAACACGGACGCCGTGTTCCTCGGCGGCGGCGCGGATCAAGCGACGATTGGCCAGCCAGCGCTCGGCGATCGCCCTCGGCGCGGCCGACCCGCTTGTGACCAGGCGCCAGTCATATTCGCTGATATCAGCGTCAAATGGTAGCAGAACCGGCTGTCCGCTCCGCAAGAGCCGCCCGAGTTCGACATCGTTCACGCGCAGGTTTTCGCGCAGGGTCAAGCCGGCGCCGCCTTGCAAATAAGCGGCGTATACATCATTGAATCCCTGATAAAACACCGCGAGATTGGGCGCATTGTCCAACGCCAGTTGCGCTTGAAACAGCAGCAAATCTTGCCAGCTGACATAGCCGGTTTGCGCGTAGCTCTGCACTTGCGCGGGAAAATCTCGCTCGGCGAGCAGCTGCGCCACTTGCGCCGGAATCGCATAGGCATCGCGCGCGCCCAGCCCCCACATGGTGGAGCCGCCAAAGAAATAGATGCGCGGCGCCGCAGGATCTTCTGTGTATGAGGGCGTATGCCGTCTGCCCGATTGATCGACATTGATATAGGCGCCGTCAAATGGCTCTACCGTCCAATAACTGTAGGGTAGCCAGCGCACAAGCACGGTGCTTTGCTCGGCCCAAAACTCGCGCGACGATGGCGCCGATCCGTCGTCAATGAATTCGAGCGGGCGGTAATCCAAGGCCCCGCGCATTCGCTCGTATATTCCGCTCTTGCTGAGCAACCGGCCGCTGAGCGTCGTCAGTAAAGTGAACAGCAGGAGCGCCAACACAGCGAATCCCAGCAGCGCCATCGAGTTTCGCCCACGCGAAATGCCGAGGCGTACCGCGCGCCAATGTACGGTCAGCATCATGGCGGCAAAGACGACCGTCCAACAGACCAGCAAGAACTTGAAGGGAGTGGTTATTGAAGGCGCAATGTCGCGGAAGAGAAGAAAAGACAAGATGCAGGATTCAATCAATAGCAGGACCAGGAGCAGCGCCAGACGAAGGCTGCTGAATCGCCCGGCAATGGATTGCGCCAGTTTCCTAATGTCGGCCTCGCTACGACGTGAAATCCAGAAGCCGCCAATCAATGTGAGCGCGGTCACGACTCCGACGCCGAGCAGCATGGCGCGGCGAATCTGTTCGTATGATTGCGCCGGTGAAGCTGGGGAGAGTAAAAGCAGAATCCAGGCGACCAGCAGCGGTATCCAGGCGGAGAAGACAAAGCCGACCAGACCGCGCGCCAACGTCGTGTCCGGATCGTATTGTCTTGCGCCGGCGCCGTCCCTCATTGCTTCCGCTCGGCGACCAGGCTAAACATGAGGGGGAAATTCTGGGGAAAACGGGCTGGCATCGCATAACGCCGCCCGCCCGAATCAACCATGTCAGACATCGGCTTGAAACCATTGCTTACGTTGTACTCCGTCAGATGCGAAAGCGACAAGTGGGCGTCGAGCAATGCTGTCGCTACTTCGGCGATCCCCCAGTGGAATTCGACCCCCGGATAGGGATTGTGAAAGTCGCGCACGCCCGGCAGCAAGCTATCGATCTCGGCGGCGGCGCCGGTCCAGGCGACATAATCGCCCACACCCGACTCGTATTCGCAGGGGGCGCCGCCCATATAATCGTGCTTCAGTTGCCATTCTTCGCTGAACATGACTAAGGCGGGATGGAAATCGACCAGCACAAATCGGCCGCCGCGCTTGAGACAGCCGGCAATGCCGCGCCCCCAGGCGGCGAGGTCCGACAGCCAGCAAAGCACGCCGTAGGATGAGAAGACGACATCATAGCGTTCGCCTGCGTCGGCGAAGAAGTCGTATACATCGGCGCGGATGAAATTCGCAGGTATGTCGCTTTCGCGGGAGAGCCGCCGCGCGAAGCAGATCGCCTCGTCGCTGATATCGACGCCGGTAACGATCGCGCCAAGATGACGGGCGATGCTAAGGCTGTCCTGACCGGAGTTGCACTGGAGATGAAGCAGGGTCTTGCCGGTGATATCGCCCAGCAGACGTGATTCGTCGGGAAAGAGCGTATTGCCGCCGGCGCGAAAAAAGGCGGCTTGATCGCCTTTGTGGCTGTTGTGCGCCTTGGTGCCCTCATTCCAGGACAGGCGATTCGTCTCGTGATGCGCTTTATTCGGCATTGCTTAGTCTCGTTCCCTAGCCGCTGGTCAAATACAAGCCGTACCGTTTCAGCTGCCTCGAAACAGAAGGTCTCGCGGGCAAGTTTCTCTCTTCTGTCGGGCCCGCCTCATGATATTCTACTTCGTTCATAATCGTCCAGCTTCTTTCGAGGCGCTCGCCGGGTATTGCGCAGTTCCATTGACCCGGCCGAGATCAGCGTGCAGCACGAAAAATCGCGCTTCTATTCTCATACTGGCGTCCTCAGATTTGTCCATCGGTACTGGATGCTTGGGTATACGCGCCGCCAAAAAATTGAGCGCGAATTCACCACATATCAGCGATCACTTGCGTTAAAAATCGACGGACGATTTTCTTGCCCGATAAGGCGCTCAGGTCTATAATCTTCGATACACAGCCGCCCGGCGGCAGCGAAAAGAGTCATCCGCGCTTACACAAATTACCAAGCCCGTTCCTTGCGCGCGCAAGCGGGTTTGCCAATGATGAGTTGAGAACATCAATGGATCGCGTTGACCTGATACAAGCGGCGCTGGAAGCGCTGCAACCCGCGGCAGCGGCGAAGATAGCAGACGGAAACCAGGACGAAGCGCGCAGAATTCGCGGCAAACTCCTTGGCGTTCTCATACGAAAGTGGCGACTGGAAGCCGAACAGTCACTCGAGGCCTGCGCCAGTTTCATGGGTGCCGAGCCAAAGCTTATCGAGGACTGGGAGTATGGCGAAAGCGAACCATCACTGCCGCAACTGGAATTGCTTTCGCAGTTTCTGAATGGACGCGCTTCCTCGCTTGCCGGCGCGCATCCAGCGGATCGGGCAGCGCAAGACGAGTATATTCTGCTGCGGCAGCGCCTGATTGGCGCCTTGCTGCGGGCAGCGCGAGAAGCGAGCGCACAGCCGATTGAAGAATTGGGCGAGTCCATCGGTCTGGAAGCGGCCCAACTCACCAACTTTGAATTCGGCGAAGACGAAATTTCCGTCAGCGAGCTGACCGCCTTGGCGCAAGCGCTCGGTACTGATGTGAATTATTTCGCGGCGCTGCCACAAGACAGGCATTTGCCGTCTCGATCAGGCGGCTTATCGAGTAGGCAAGCGGTCGAAGAATTTGCGTGGCACGACTTCGCCGCCGAAAGCGACAATCTCCCGTTCATTCGTCTGGCGATGGCATTCCAGCATATCGCGCGCGATGACCTGCACCGTATCGCCGATGCGCTATTCGCCATTATCAGAACAAAGGGAGAGATCAACGGCTTGACTGGCGCCCCGTCGTGAATCCATTGCAATGACCATCACATCGGATCGAAGCCAGCGCATTCGTGTTTTCTTGTTGCTGGTCGCGTTTTGCCTTGGCATTTATCTGCTCACTTACCGAGCGCTTATCCAGTCTGGCGATACGCGGCGCGCTCTCGACGCGGTCAGCAGTTTCGTTCGCTATGGCGATTGGCTCATGGACGAAACGAACTGGATAAAGCTGCCTTTTCGAATTCGTGAGTCGGCCGCCCTGCCCTTGGGAGAATACCGCGTCGACGAGCGCCTCCACATTCTTCTCGCGAGCCCCCTGCTCAGGCTTGCGGAAGCGCTGCCGCGGCTTGGTAATATACACACGATATGGCTCTTCAATGTGATCGTCACGGCGCTGACTGTGGGCATGATATACTTGCTTTTGCGCGCGATTGGCTATGCGGATGCGGTCGCGGCAATTGTTGCGATCAGCGCTGGCTTAGGTACCAACCTTTGGGCGTATAGCCAGACACTCTTTCGCGATCCTTTAACGTCTTTGTTCATCGTGTCGACCCTGCTCGCCTTGCAACTTGGCGCGGGCAGGGGCATTGGCGGCCGCGCAATTTGCTACCTCGTTGCCGCTGCGACGATTTATCTTGCCGTCGCAACGAAATTTTCAGCGGTATTCGCCACGCCCGCGCTCGTCATATTCGCCATCCCTGATCGGCAAATTCAGCGTCATCCGGCTCTGCGCCAGGCTCTTGTCATTTTGATGGGGTTCGCGGCGCTAGTCATCTGCATCCTGATGCTGCTCGTGCCCTTTCCGCCAGTGGCGCGCGATCTCCTGCTTAAATTCGGCATCGAGACCAAGCATCTGGCTGCCGCTCTGCGCGCCTACATACTCAGCCCGGGCGCCAGCGTATGGGCGACATCGCCGCTGCTGCTTCTCGCCATACCTGGAGGTCTTATATTATGGCGCCGCGGGCAGACGCGACTCGTCGCCGCCGTCTGGCTGCTTTTCGCCGGCTATGCCCTTGGACACGCGCTGCTGACCGAAACGCACTGGTTTGGCGGGTTGAGCTGGCCGCCGCGTTTCCTGCTGCCGGCGATTCCCGTCCTAATCTTGCTCACCGCGCCGATTGTTCAGGCGATGTTGAACACGAGAGCCAGGTGGCTACAGTTCATCTGGGTTGCTCTGCTCTGTTATGGCGTCTGGATTCAATTCGTCGGCGTATCGCTCAGCTTTGAAAGATTCGGCGAGACGCTGCCGCCCGAGGCGGAGGGACTAGCCGAATGGGAACCATCAATGCTGCAACCGCGCTATTTCAGGTGGGTGGTTTTGCCAGAGCGCTGGGGAGATTTGGGCTACGAGTTTCTTTGGACGCGCGCCCAGTTGCCGGTATGGGGCTTAAGCTTCGCTGTGTTCTCGGCAGTAATCGCCGCCGTCATCGCGCAAACTCTGCGCCAGCCCCAACATCGCTGGCGCCATCTCTCGCCAGTGCTAGTCGTCTTGAGCGTGCCGCTGGTCCTGCTCAACTTGATGTCCGCCTACGACAAAGATCCGCAGACGCAATCGAGCCAAAAGGCATTGCACGAAGCGCTTGACTATCTGGCGGAGAATGCGCGCCCTGACGAAGTATTGCTGCTGCCCGGCGCCGACTACGGCGACTTCATTTTGAATCACGTAGACAGCGCAGCGCCGCGCCCGGTCATCTTGGAGCGACCACTGGCACAGGCAGCCAGCGCCAAGCAGCCGGCGAATGTCGTTTCCGAAAATCCCAACGACTGGTTCGATGTGCAGAGTTTCCGAATGATACGGCATATCGCCGAAAGCCAGGACCGTTTATGGGTGTTGAACAGCACCAGTCCATACATGGGCTGGAGCTACCGGCCGCTCGAGCGCTATTTGGCGCAGCACTATTATCCATTGGGCGAAGTAAAGTTGTCCACAGACGACGAAACCGTGCGCCTGCTGGAATACAGTACGCGCAGCGCGGCGCCCAATCCTTTGAGCCCGTACGCGGGCGAGATTGGGGCGGACCTGCGCTATGGCGCGAGCATAAGGCTATTGAGCTTCGTGCTGCCGAATGGCGCGAGCTATCGTCCAGGAGAGACGATCGAACTATCGCTTTTATGGGGGACGGAAGCCCCGCTTGAGCACGACTACTCGATTGCCTGGTTCATCGCCGACGAGGCGGCGAATGAGCTGCTCACTCAGGGAAGGGATACCGGACCTCAGGAAAGTTTCGCGCCGACTTCAACCTGGAAGCCTGGCTGGCCCATTTGGGATAATCGCGCGCTGCGCCTGCCGGAAGAGGCCGCGCCCGGCGCCTATCGGATCTGGGTGCTGATGTACCGCTACAACGACAGTGGCGAGATCGTCCGCTTGCCTGTCACTGGCGCCACCGTCGCCGACGGCGGGACAGTTGGTGTTCTGCCCATAACGCTCGTCATTGAATGACGCGCCATACGTCGTGACTATGCCGACCAGAATCATCCATTCTGCAAAAGATGAGCGTCGTATAAACTCGGCGCATCATCCGTCATCCGCGCCGGAAATGCCATGACCGCCGAGTTCAACGTCAAATCGCCAATCAAGAGCAACCACAGCAGCCCCTTCCGCTTCATTGTTTCGCATATCTTGCGCCATCCGGTCACCGCTGTGCTTCTCGTATTGGGCGCCTTCAGCAACGCCTACTTGGCTGGCGTGGTGCCTGGCGCTCTAGGCGACGCCTTTAACGCGATTCTGCTTCTCAATGAAGAGACTATCGCTCTCGTCTTGAACAGCGTCCTGGTAATCATCGTTTCTCAGACGCTGCGGTCGGTTTTGCAATTCCTGCGCAATTTCTCGGCCGAGGTCTTCGCGCAGCGCTTCGAGCGCGACATTCGCGATGAGCTTTATTCGAGCCTGCTGGGTAAGAGCATGAGTTATCACGACCGGCAGCCGGTCGGCGAGACGATGGCGCGCGTGACCAATGACGTGCGCGAAATGAATCTGATGATGAACCCGGGCGTCAATCTGATCACGGGCGCCAATATGTTCTTGATTATGCCCGCGATTTATGCGCCGGCGATTTTGCCCGAGCTGATCATCGTCCCGCTGTTTTTCATCGTTTCTCACATTATGGTGCAAATTTATTTCGTCTTCCGCCTGCATCCGATCGCGCAGGAAGTCCGCGCAAGCTTCGGCAGCATGAACGCCAAACTGGCGGAGTCGCTCGACGGCTTGGAGGTTGTCAAGGGCGCGGCGCAAGAAACGGGCGAGATGCGCGCTTTTAATGACTTGGCGGATCTCGTCCGCGATCGCTTTATCGATCAAGGCGAGTTCGAGGCGCGCTATCTGTCGGTTCTGCTCTTTGGCTTGACCATTGTCGGCGCGCTCTATCATTCAGCAGCCTTGTATAACAGCGGCGCAATCAGGGAGGGCGATGTCATTGCCTTCCTCGGTCTCATCAGTCTCTTCCAATTCCCGGTGTTTATCTCGCTGTTCACTTCATCCCGGCTGGCATCTGGTTACGCCAGCGCAGCGCGCATCCTCGAAGTATTGGTGACATCCAACAAGCTCGACCAGAATATGGACGGATATTGCGGCGACATCGGCGGCCGAATTGAGTTTGAGAATGTCTCCTTTGGATACGGCGCTGACGATGCCAATCTAATCGACATCTCCTTCCGCGTCGAACCCGGTCAGACGGTCGCCATAGTTGGGCAGACTGGCGCCGGCAAAAGCACAGTGAGCAAACTCGTCAATCGCATTTATGATGTCGATTGCGGCCGTGTGCTGATAGACGGCGTCGATGTGCGAGAATGGAATCTACAGGCGCTGCGATCCCAGATTAGCATCATTGAACAAGATGTCTTTCTCTTCAGCCGCAGCGTGGCCGAGAATATCGCCTTTGGCAGAGATGAAGTCGATATGGACGACATCATCGAATCGGCCAAATTGGCGCAGGCGCATGAATTCATCTCGGATCTGCAAGCCGGATATGACACCATCATCGGGCAGCGCGGCATGACTCTCAGCGGCGGGCAGCGTCAGCGGCTAGCTCTCGCCCGCGCCTTCCAGACCGACCCGCCAATCCTCATCCTCGACGACAGCACGAGCGCCATCGACAGCGCGACCGAAGACAAAATACAGCGCGCCATCTGGTCGGCGGCGAGCGGGCGCACGACATTGTTGATCACGCATCGGCTCTCGCAAATCCGTTGGGCCGATCACATTGTCGTTCTGCGCAAGGGACGGGTGGTCGCGCAAGGCACGCACGAGGAACTCTTGCGAAGCTCCGAGTCATACCGGCATATTTTCGACCGTTACGCATCGCCGGACGCGCCGATGCAGCTCGCGGCGGGAGGGTAGGATGGCGGCGGTCTTTGGCGGTTTGGAAAGCGACGTCTACGACCGGCAATATGGCGATGGGTATTTGTTCAAGCGCATCGGCAATTACCTCGCGGCGCACAAACGACTCGTCGTGTTGGGACTGCTTGGCTTCCTGGTCGTGGGCTTGGCGCGCGCGCTTAGGCCCGTATTCATTAGCGCCGCGGTGGATGAACTGGTGGGCACTGGCGGCGCGCTCAATTTCATCCTCTTCATTTTGAGCTTGATCGCCTTTAGCGAATACATCTGCAATTATGGCCGGCGCCGCTTCACCGTGGTCGTCATTGGCCGGATCGTCGCCCAAATGCGAAAAGATTGCTTTGAAGCGGCGATCGAACGCGACCTGGCTTTTTACGACCGACACAAGTCCGGCGCCGTGATCAGCCGCATCACCAGCGATACGCAAGAATTCGGCGATGTCATGCTCTTGGGCAGCGAAGTCATCTCGCAGTTTCTCGCCGTGTCGATACTCTTCGTGGCGCTCTTGAGCTATTCACTGGAAATGACCATCGTTCTCCTGTTCACCATGCCCCTGGTTATGTTCGCCGCGCTCGGCTTTCGTTATTTGGCGCGGATCGTCACACGCCAGGGCTCACGGGCGATGGCGATCGTGAACGACAACATACAGGAAAGCGTCACCGGCATCAGCGTCGCCAAGAATTTCCGTCAGGAAGAAATGATCTACAACGAGTTTTCCGCAGTCAACATTCTAAGCTACCAGATCAATCTGCGCCGCGGCTTCATTCTTTCGCTGGTGTTTCCCACGATGGGCATTCTCTCCGCGGTCGCTCTTTCAATCGTCGTCTGGGTCGGCACGCATTCCGTCCTGGCGGGCGCATTTAGCGCCGGAACCTGGTATCTGTACATCCAGAGCGTCGATCGTTTCTGGTTTCCCTTCATGAATCTGGCATCGTTTTGGAGCCAGTTTCAGCAGGGTTTAAGCGCGGCTGAGCGCATCTTCGCGCTGATTGACGCCGAGAACACCGTCTTGCAGACGGACAGCATCGCCGTAGGAGATCTTGCCGGGGGGATTCAATTTGACGACGTTTCATTCGAATACGACCGCGGTGAGCCGGTGCTGCGCAATTTCAGCCTGGATATCCGACCGGGCGAGAACGTCGCCTTTGTTGGGCATACCGGCGCGGGAAAGAGCACAATCGCCAAATTGATCACGCGCTACTACGAATTTCAAGGCGGGGCGATTCGCATCGACGGCGCCGATATTCGCGCGCTCGATTTGAAGAGCTATCGATCGCGACTGGGCACTGTGCCGCAGCAGCCCTTTCTCTTCAGCGGCACGGTACTGGAGAATATTCGCTATGGGAATCCAAATGCGTCGCTGGACGAAGTCAATGAGATTGCTTTGAGCATCGGCCATGGAGAATGGCTGGACAGTCTGCCGGATGGGCTGGATACGCCAGTCGGCGAGCGGGGCGCGCGCCTCAGCGTGGGCCAGCGGCAATTGGTCAGCCTGTTGCGCGTGCTGGTGCAGAAACCAGCCATCTTCATCCTCGATGAAGCAACCGCCAGCATTGACCCCTTCACCGAGTCGCAAATTCAGGACGCCATCGATCTGATTTTGGCGCGCTCAACATCGATCCTGATCGCCCATCGCCTCAGCACCGTGCGCAGCGCCGACCGCATTATCGTCTTGCGCGATGGCGCGATCATTGAGCAAGGCAATCATGAGGCGCTGATGCGCGACAGTGGACATTACGCCGAACTGTACAATACTTACTTCCGGCATCAATCATTGAATTACATCGAGCGGGCGAAAGACAGGTTCGCCGTGGAAGCGCACTGAACGGGCGAGTCCGCTGACCGGGTCGCGCGATTGCATTCTCCGACTGCGCCCGTATTGCTCTATTGAAGAATCTGCATATATTTTGAAGCGTTGGATTTCGCATTATACTTTGAATTGGCGCTGTAGCCACAACGTGTGAAGATCGAACGAAAGCGCCTCGCGATCATGCTTGCGAGAACCGCTCAACTGAAGCTTAAAGGGCGCCGCCTATTCAAGCGATTGATGGCGGGCGTCGAGCGTGTCACTGAGTTGCTGCTTTGGATTTGGCGCTGGCTGAACTCGCTTGACATTCCCCTCAGCCCCCTGCAGTGGATTTTGCTGTTCTATCTGCTGTTTGGGCTCATCTATGCCTTTGCGACGCCTGCTTTTGAGGCAAACGAAGAGCTCTGGCATTTTGGATACGTAGAGCATCTGCGTGAGACCGGCAACCTCCCAGCGCAGAGCCTGTACCAGCGGCATACGATTTACCGGCATCACGGCAGCCAGCCGCCGCTGTATTACGCCTTGATGGCGATCGTGACGGCGCCGATCAACATCGACGACGCGGGCGAATTCCGCCGGCTGAACCCGCACGTCAACATATCTCAGCCAAGTTCCTTTGGCAACAAGAACTTAATCGTTCATGATGATTCGCTTTTTCTCTTCCGTGGCGCCGGCTTGGCGGTCTTGATCACACGGGCGCTGGGAATCGCCTTCGGCGCCGGCACAATCGTTTTCGTTTACAAGATTGGCGAGCTGATCGCGCCGCAGCGGCAAACCGTCGCCTTCGTCGCCGGGGGAATAACCGGCTTAAATCCAATGTTCATCTTCGTCACCGCGTCGGTCAACAATGACGCGCTTGCAATGCTCCTCAACGGCGCGCTGATCTGGCTGCTGCTGCGTACAATGCGCGACGGTTTCTCGCTGCGCGCCATCCTGATGCTGGCTCTGCTGTTTGCCTTATCCAGTCTGACGAAACTGACCGGCTTGGCGCTATTTCCGGTTCTGCTGGGCGTCGCCGTCTTTGTTCAGCGCAAGACAGGTGATCGTCGTGGCTTGCTGTTATTGTTGTACGCCCTAGCGCTGGGCTGGCTGCTGATCGCCGGCTGGTGGTATTTCCGCAATTTTCAGCTTTACGGCGAGCCCTTGGGCATCATCACCATGGCTGAACTCGCGGGCCCGCGCGATCCAACCTTCAACCTGGCCGACGTCTTCGCCGAATATCAGCAATTTCGCATGTCCTTCTGGGGGCTGTTTGGCGCGCTCAACATTCAGGTGGCGAGCATTATCTATTTGCTGCTGGATCTGATGGCAGTCCTGAGTCTGATCGGCTGCGTTTTTCTCGGGCTGCAGTTGCTGGCGATCAGCGATTTTGCCTATGCCCGCTACGAATTGGCGCATCTGCTGACGCTCGCCAGCGCCATTTTGCTTCTGTGGCTGGGCGTTCTGTACTGGAGCACATTGACGCGCGCGGCGGAGGGGCGCATGCTCTTCCCGCTGATCGCCGTGGTCAGCCCTCTGCTGGCGGTGGGCTTTGTCGAAGTCGTCTGGTGGATCGTATTCTCGTTGCGGCCGCCGAATCTGGAATTCGTCCGCGCTGGCGACGCCGTGCCCAAAGAATTGCTGCACAGCACCATGCTCTGGCAACTGAAATTTCTCGCCGTTGTGGCTGCCTTCGTACCGTTCACAGTCATCGCCGGTCAATACAACGCGCCACAACCAGTGGAGGCGCCTCCGGAACGGGCGCAGCCGCTCTATGCGGCCTTCGGCGATGTCGCGCTGATCGCTTACGAGCGCGTCGACCGTCGATACAATACCGATGACTCGGTTCGGCTCACGCTTTACTGGCAAGTGTTGCGGCAATCAGCGGACGACAACAGCATTCATCTCACTCTGGTTGACGATCGCGGGCAAGCGATCGGCCGCTATGTCACATATCCGGGCGCCGGCAGCTTGCGCACATCGCGCTGGCAGGCGGGCTTGATCTATCCTGACGAATATGTGATCAACATCAGCGGCGCCGCCTACGGGCGCTATCCCTTTGATTTGCGCGTCGAGTGGAAAGGCGGGCCGCGCTCGGCATCGATTCCCGCGGCAAACGCCGAAGGTGACAGGATTGAGCCGGTGCTATTGGATATCGGCGCGGTCGTCACGGCTAGATACCAGCAACCCGCTTCCGGCTACAGCGAGATTCCAGTGGATACTCAGCCGGTATTCGCCGAGACGATTCGCCTCGAATCCTTCAAGCCCAACTTGAGTCAAAACGAGATCTCGCTCAGTTGGAAAGCCGAATCGACGCCGGAGGAAAACTACACGGTCTTCGCCCATCTGCTGGATGCGGATGGCAATATCATCAGCCAGGACGACAATACGCCTCGCCTGCCAACCAGGTACTGGCGCTGGGGCGAGTCATTCACAACCTTTCACAGTTTTGACCCCGCCTACAATATGCTCGATTACAAAGTCGCCGTCGGTTTGTATATTTTCGATGGCTTGACCTACCCCAAGTTGGAATACAGCATAAGCGTTGAAGAAGAGGACGAAGTCAAGGAGCTCGTTTTCGATTCCTTCACCGTTCCCTGGGAAATCGCGCCGGAAGTGATCGAGTTAACGCCGACGGCCGCCCCAACTGGCGAAGGAGAGGAGGTTGAATCTTCAGACTTGCAAGTTACCCATGAGGGCGGCGTATCCGAATCAGACGATGTGAGCGTGACCAAGCCTTAGGGTTCGCGATTACCAAGCGAAATATCGACGCTCTGCCCTTCGGGATTGCCCTGCGAATCAAGCAGGTCAAGATTTGTAATCTTCCCCGCGTCCTTGCCAACCCCCAGACGGTAGAGCGCAACCTTTAGCGTCTTCGCGCCAGCGTTTGCATCAATGGGTCCCCAGGTGAGCAAGCGATCGCCTTCGCACCAATGTCGTCCATGCCAGAACCTGGCGTCCAGCTGACTAACGCGCTCGCCCCCGGCGTCATACAGCTGCGCGCTGTACTGATAATCGGCGCCGACCTGACGAGCGGGCAGCCGCCACTCCAAAATCACGCTTTCATTTTCCAGGCGATATCCGCTTAATCGCAGGCCATTGGCGAAGCGCTCCGTCTCTATCGGCACAGTTTTCATGCCAGACCAGCTCGGCGCTGCTTGCCACTGGTATAGGAAGTAATCTTCGCCGCCCCGCCTGGTTTGGAATCGTTTGGGCATTTCATGACGATATAAATCGGTCACGTGGCCGGCTGGCGCGCCGGGAGCGATGACCGCGGCGAAGGGTCCCCGGGGAAAGACAGCGTAGCCATCGGGGACGATTGTGCGCACGCAAGCCACTTCGTCCCACAGCAGCGTATCCCAAACCGCGACCTCGTGATGCAGATTCCAAGCCATGCCGCCAGCCAAAATCACGACATCTCCCGCGGGCGACAGCTCGCCGCGCAAAGGCATGAGTCTTGCCAAGGGCGTTGTGAATCCGGGATACGCGATATGGCGCTCTCCAATGTAATTCAACGCCGCGCGCCACTGAAAAACTTGGAGCGCCAGGATCAGGACGAATGTGAACCACAAGGCGACTTGAAGTGGGCGCCATCGCGCGACCATCCGCAGCAGAGATTCGACACCGTATCCCATCAGCAGTGCCAAGGCTGGAATCGAAGGGATGAAATAATGAATGTAGACCGGCGTCCACTCGACAATGAGAAACAGGGACGGCAGAAATGCCCAAAGCGACAGAAGAATGGCGAATCGTCGCGCTCGCTGGAATAGCGCACCGACGCCGATGAGCAGCGTTGGAATCAATATTAGGGAAAGCGCGTGCAATGGCGGGTATTCCGCCGCCAGCTCGGCCGCCAGATCCGGCGCCAGCCAGGATTCCAATCCGGCGCCGGATGCGAGCTGCCCGATGGCGCTGATGGAGACGAAGCTGACTTCAGGTCCGCCCGCAGCAGACCGATCGAGGGCGTCGGAAATCCGCGCCGGATCCACCGCCAACGTCTTCCTGAGACCGATTGCGTAGGGCGAGACTACAATCAGGGACAAAATCAGCCCGGCGATGAGGGCGCGAAAATGAATCCCTTCCCTTCCGATCCATACAGTGGCTGGTATTAGAACAAGCAAGGGTCCTGCGGCGAAATGGAACTGAATGCCAAAGAGCAAAATCGGCAGACTCAGGCATTGCGCCAGCGCGACCGAGCGCCTACGCGGACGCTCCGCTCGATTCTCGTAGAAACCATGGAATAATAGCAGAAAGCCAAAAAGTACAATTGGCGTATGCAGCTCTTGCGCCCAGATTTTGCGGCTGAAGAGAACCGCCCAGGGGTTGATGGCGTAAAGCAGGCCGGCGATCAAGGCGATGCGCTGGCCACCATAGCGCCGCGCCAGGAACCAAAGCAAGGTGACGCCGATGACATTCCAAGCCATGATGACATGAATCACGAAGGCGGGGTTGGAAGACAGGGCAAAGGGTATTGCCAGGGCATAAACGCTGACCGGCGGATTCGGAATGCCGGTTGATGACAGAATGCCGGTCAGTGGAAAGCGCAGCCCATCGGCCAACTCCAGCGCCATGGTCGCGAGCATCGCGTCGTCATGAAAGTATTCAACCACATCGCCGCGGCTGAAGCGCATGGCGGCGGCAAAAAAAACTACCAGCAGCAGCCCCGCCAAATCGCGCCGGTGATCCAGGAAATACGAGCGCGACATCAAGACCTCGTCAGCCCGCTGAATTCAATTCTATATCGAGATGGACGCCGTCGTATCATGCGCCGGGGTCTTGCAAGGGTCCGTAGAGCTGTTCCCAGGCGGAGCGCATCTGCTCTGCTAGATTTGACAAAGTGTCGGGCACGGTGCGCGTTCCGCCGATGCACTCCATGAAGCTGTGATCGCCATCCCAGCGCGGCACAATATGAAAATGAAAATGCGCCGCGATTCCTGCGCCGGCCGCTGCTCCGATATTGGCGCCGATGTTGAATGCCGGCGGATCCGCAATTTCGCGCAGCGCGCCCATCGTGCGATTCGTCATCAGCGCCAAGTCCGCCAAGGTGTCCGCGCTCATATCTTCCGTCGACGCGACATGCGCATAAGGAATGATCATCGTGTGACCGTAGGTGTAGGGATAGCGATTGAGCGCCGCGAATGTATGCCCTGATCGAGCGATGACATGCTGCCTTAGGTCGTCTTCGGGCAGTTGGGCGAATTGGCAGAATATACACGAGTCAAATCCTTTGCCTTTGCCCTTGATGTATGCCATTCGCCATGGCGCCCAGATCTGATTCATGTTCCTCCTTTTGCGCAGGCAGGCGCTACGGCTCGGCATCGATCGCCGGCATAATAGACGTCCTCGCCGGCGGCAACCTTCGCCCCGCCAGACAAGTCTATTCTAGCCAGGTTGCCAAGTCTGATACAATGCGCAGCACCGAATGCGAACAGGAGATAAAGTGACGCTGTCGCAAGAGTTGCTGGAACAGCGACTAACCCGACCCTTCAAGTACTTTGAGCGGGTCGGTAGCAGCAATGATGAGGCCCTAGCCTGGCTGGCGGCTGGCGCGCCCGAAGGCGCCGCCGTCATTGCCAACGAGCAAACGCGTGGACGCGGACGCAAGGGGCGCCACTGGCATACACCGCCAGACGTGGCGCTGGCGCTGTCTCTCATTTTGAAGCCCGACAGCGCGCTTCTGCCGCGATTGAACATGGTTGCCGCCCTGAGCGTCCATGATCTCGCCCGCGAGTGTGGATGCGAAGTCGTCGGCATCAAATGGCCCAATGATGTGCAAGTCAACGGACTGAAGGTCAGCGGCGTTCTGCCGGAGGCCATCTGGGAAGCGGGAGAGCTGCGCGGCGCCGTCCTTGGCATCGGCCTTAACGTGCGAGCAGATTTCAGCGGGGCCGCACTGCGAGAAAAGGCCATCAGCCTGGAATACGTCGTCAAGAGGCGGCTGGACCGCGTTGATTTGATCGTTGCCCTGCTGCGCCGGATCGATCACTGGTATTGCCGGATTGCAGCGCCGAGCCTCTTGTCGACCTGGAAGTCCCGACTCAATAGCTTGGGTAAAAGAGTTACTGTAGACGGCGTCACGGGCGTCGCGCTGAATGTGACTGCGGAAGGCGCTTTGTTGATCCGCGACGATAACGGGCATGTTCATAAAGCCAACACGGCTGATCTCACCTTTCATTCGGCAAATGAGAGTCGATAAATGAGCCGGATACGTTTCGAATGGGATGTCGAATCGCAGCAAATCGAGCGCTTTGACAGCGAAGATCTGGAATCAAAGCGGCGGCGGCGGCGCAACGCGCTGTTGTTGGCCGCGCTAATCGGCCTGCTTCTGGCAACAATCGCGCTTATCCTGCTTTTTGTCAGGCAGCGCATTCATGAGGTCGAGACTCAGTACGCTCAGCTTTTGCAAGACACGGTCAAAGCCGAGGTAGCCGCTCTCCGCATCGGCGATCTCAACAGCTTTCTCAATTTGCAAGATTCAGAAGATGCCGACTGGATAAATCGCCAGCGCCTCATGTTTCAGCGCTATGGCGACCTCAAGTCGAGCGGCGCCATCGAGCTGACTGGCAGCATACTGGCGGTGGACATTGCCGCGGAACACGCCCGCGCGCTGGTGCAGGAAGACATCAACAAGCTGCCTTACGCGAGGCTGTGGTTTTATCGCCGCAACGGCGACGGCTGGCGGCATGTCGCGCCGGACTACAGCTTTTGGGGCGAGCCAGACAGCATTGAGTCTTCAGACGTCCTGGTCAATTTTCGCGGCGCCGATCGCGAGTTTGCGCGGCAGGTGAGCGCGGCGCTGCAAGATTGGATCGCCAGCGGCTGTGCGATTCTAGATTGTGGCGATTTGCCCAAACTGTCGGTTGAAATTGATCCGCAAGCGACGAGTGAAATCGCCTGGATGAACGAGCCGGCGATTCGCCTGCAAATCCGTTCACCCTATGTTGATATCGCGCGCGCCGATACGCCTTTTGATGGCCGGCTGCAATTGCTCGCTAGCAGAATGCTGGCCGAGCGCCTCATCGACGCCCACACCGGCGAGCTGGCAGTGGCCTACCCCCATGACGCCTACTATCTGCGAGGAGCGGCGATCGCCTGGCTCAGCGAAGTGTTCACCCGCCTGGACAGCGGCGCCGTCTTGATGCGGTCACTGGCGGAGAATTACGACGATGACACGGTCGCGCGGATGCTGACGAAATTATACGCCACCAGCGATATGTCCATCCTGGAAGCGGCGCTCGCGCAGCCGCTGGAAGGCGCGAGCTTGGACTGGCGCGACTTCATTGAATGGCGCTTGGCGCTTGAAAACGAATTGTTCAGCGCGCGCAGGCAAAACGAATGGCTCAGCCTGTATGATACGTCAGATGCACAAGTACGACAGGTAGCATACGAGCGCTACAGCCGCAGCGAATCCGCGCCTGATTACCGAGTCATTGATCAGCTGATTTGGTCAAAGCCCGACGGCGGCTCCCAATTGCGCGTCACCGTACGGGCGCGCGTAGACAGCGTCGCGGACGAGATCATCTTGTTCAATCTAGTCAACAGCGTGTGGAAGCGGGCAAGCTGACTTCAGCGTCGCCGTGTGACTTGCAGCGGTCGAAGCGCTTGGCGCCGGAAAAAGCACGGGTCCGCAATCGCTATTGCAGACCCGCTAGTTGTTGGCTTTCGGAAGGTCTCTTTATTCGTCCATTGCCGTCATTCGACGGTCGCGCAGGGCAACCAGGAATGCAAGCGAGTGACCAAAGATGACGTGGCCGAATAGCGACGGATCATTCAGATTGATCTGCAGCACGTCGCCGCCAGCGATGGCAGGCATAATGATCAGGCCGCCGATGATCCACCAAATGACGCCGTAGATCAAGCCGCCTACGGCGATGTTATACAGCGGACTGCCTAAATCGACGTATTGCATGAAGAGCCCGGTGTAGAGCGCGCCGATCACCGCGCTGATGATGATATGCAGGATGAAACCGATCAAGGCGTCCGCCCCGATCATCCCGCCTACCATTCCGAGCATGCCGGCATTCATCGTGTTGGCGCCCTGCTCGACGGCTGTCACCATTCCAGCGTCGTCCGTTGTAACCATTGGGGCGCCCGGCACCACGCTCGCCCCAATAAAGGCGAGGAAGAGATACCCGGCGATAATCCCCGGAATAATCCCCCTCATCATTTTATCGCTGTCCATTTTGATTCCTCCTAAGAATGCTAAGAACTACGATGCGATGCAAGATGTAATGACATCTATATATAGGTAAGATTCATAAGAACTTACCCGCGTCAGTTGTCCATAGTATATACAAGACAATTCTCACAGGCAAGTAATTTCCGCAAAGAATTGTGAATCTCGTACAAGATTCCTTGCGTATTTGGAGATTATAGCGAATGTTGTTGCCGCATCCCGTTGCCGCCCGGCACGCGTGGCAAAGGCGCGCAAAGCCGGTACAACTGCGCCTCCATACCAGCCACTTTTGGGCGGCCAAGCATGGCGCGCTCAGCCTGAATCTGGTAGAATTGCTTCAAATAATGGCGAGGGCGCAACACTGAGAGAGCGGCGAATCGGCGCCCCGCCGGAGGTTCAAAGCTTTGGTTTAGAGTCGCCGCAGCGGATCCAGGAAGTGGCAAATAAGATCGCGAGATCCGTTGCCAACACCGGGAGAATCCGCTCACTTCGACACGAGGTTGACCGCGAGCAATGGATAGCATCGAAACGAATACGGTGGAAGACGGCGGCGGCGACATTCGCACTGTCACCATCAATGAAGAGATGCGCGGCAGCTATCTCAACTACGCCATGAGCGTCATCGTTGCCCGCGCCCTGCCGGACGCCCGCGATGGGCTGAAGCCGGTGCATCGCCGCATCCTGTTCGCCATGTATGATATGGGCTTGCGCCCCGGCGCGAGTTACAAGAAGAGCGCGCGCCTGGTCGGCGAGGTCTTGGGGAAATACCATCCGCACGGGGATCAGACAATCTATGAGGCCATGGCGCGCATGGCACAGAACTTCTCCCTGCGTTATCCCCTGGTGGATGGGCAAGGCAACTTCGGCAGCCTAGATGGCGACAAACCGGCCGCGATGCGCTATACGGAAACGCGCATGGCGAACATCGCCGGCGAGCTCTTGACCGATATCAACATGAATACGGTGGACTTCACCGAGAATTACGATCAGACGCAGGAAGAGCCGACTGTTCTGCCCGCGCGCTTGCCCAATTTGCTGCTCAACGGCGCCAGCGGCATCGCCGTTGGCATGGCGACGAGCATCCCGCCCCATAACTTGCGCGAACTGGCGGCGGCGATTACCTACCTTATTGACAACTACAGCGGCAGCGAATCGGTAACGGTCGACGATTTGATGCAGTTCATCAAAGGACCGGACTTTCCCACCGGCGCCGAGATAGTCGTCGCCGACGAATTGAAGGAGGCTTATGCGACCGGGAAGGGACGCGTCGTCGTCCGTTCGGGCGCCGACTTTGAAGAACGCGGCGACGGCATCAGCATCGTCATTCGCTCCATTCCCTATCAGGTCAGCAAGTCCGCCATCATCGAGCGCATTGTGTCCTTGGTGCGCGATGGCCGTATTGAAGCCATTCGCGATTTGCGCGACGAGTCCGACAGGCAGGGCTTGCGTCTCGTCGTCGAATTGAAACGACACGCGCAGCCGCAGCGCGTCCTCAACCAGCTTTACAAATTTACGCAGCTGCAAAGCGTATACAGCATTCAGATGCTGGCGCTGGTCAATGGGGAGCCGAGGACGCTGAGCCTCAAACGCTGTCTGCAGATTTACATCGAACATCGCTACGATGTCATCGTCAGGCGGTCGGAACATGACCTGAAACGCCAGCGAGCGCGCGCCCACGTTTTGAGCGGGCTGCTCAAAGCTGTCGCCAATATCGACGAGGTGATCCGAACGATTCGCGAATCGGAAGACGTCGATAGCGCCCGGACGCGGCTGATCGCTGACTTCGAGTTGGACGAGGTCCAAGCCAATGCCATTCTGGATATGCAGCTGCGGCGTCTGAGCGCCCTGGAACGTCAGAAGCTGCAAGAAGAATATGAGACGGTGCTGGCGCGCATCGCCTATCTCGAAGACTTGCTGGCTTCGCCGCAGAAAATCCTCGGTCTCATTCGGGAAGACGTGCAGGAAATCGCGGAGAAATACGGCGACGACCGCAAGACAACTGTGACCTACGGCAATGTGGACCTTGATGAGGGAGATCTTTTCCGACGCGAGAATGTCGTGATTTCACTGACGGAAAATGGCTATATCAAGCGGGTGGCGGCGCGGCACTACCGGGCGCAGAGGCGCGGCGGCAAGGGCATGCGGGGGATGGCGCTAAAAGACAACGATCGACTAATGGACATCTTTTTTGCGCACAGCCACGACACCGTTCTCTTTTTCAGCAACAAGGGCAAAGTGTATTCGCGAAAGTCTTACGATATACCTGAATCTCAACGGGAGAAGCGTGGAACGCTCATTCAGATACTCTTGCCGCTGACGCACGATGAGCGGATTACGGCGCTACTTGCGCTGCCCGACTCGGCTTTTGAGCGTGATGACGCCTGCTGTGTGATAGCAACGCGCCAGGGGCGCATTAAGCGGATGGACTTAAGCGAGTTTCAGAGTATACGACCGAGCGGATTGGTTCTGACGCGCTTGCACGACGATGACACAGTGGGCTGGGTCAAGGCGACGCGCGGAGCTCAACACATTGTTATTGTATCCGCCGATGGCAAGGGGATTCTATTCCGGGAAGAAGAAGTACGAGAGATGGGACGCATTGCGGCCGGCGTACGCGGTATGCGGTTGAGAGAGGGTGATGAGATCGCTGGCATGGATGTTCTTGCCAAAGATGACAGCCACATTCTCGTCGTTACGCGCAATGGTTACGGCAAACGCACAACCACTGATGATTACAATCCCCAAAGGCGATACGGATATGGGGTGATTACGCTCAAGCGTACCAAGCGCAAGGGTCCCGTCGTGGCTGTGCGCTGCATCAGCGAAGAAGACGGCATCATGCTCATCTCGCACAAAGGCACTGTAATTCGAACGGATCTTTCAGAGATTCGCTCAAGGGGACGCAACACCGAAGGCGTTACCGTCATGGATCTCGACTCAGACGATCATGTCGCCGGCATCGCCATCATGAATGACGCGGACGACAATCAGCCGGCCATCTCGACCGACGCCAGTGACAGCGAGTCCGAACAAAACGGCAATAAGTGAGCGCGCCGCCCTAGGACTGCTTCAGTCGAATCTAGCTTCCAGGGATAATCCAATAGCTTGCTGCTAAGTTGCATTTGGCGCGCGGGAAGCGCCAAAACGTAATCGTGCCAAAGCACCAAGCCAGTCTATTCTTCCGCTTCCTCGCCTTCGGCTTCTTCGCCTTCCGCCGCTTCGCCCTCGAGTTCTTCGTCAAGCTCATCCAGCTCTTCTTCGGCGCGCGCCGCGGCCGGCTGGACAATCTTGGCCAGCATCTCGTTGGGGTCGTTGTGCACGGTGACGCTTTGGCCAAACGTAAGATCCCGCACTAAAACTTCGGAACCCATTTCGGTCAAAGTCGAAAGATCTATCACAATGCTATCGCGGATATCGCTGGGGAACACCTCCAAGGTCAGCGAACTCCTGCCCGTGATTAAGATGCCTTCGCGCGCCGTGACCACCGGGCTCTCGCCTTGCATCACAATCGGCACTTCAACACGGATGCGCTGGGACTGATCAACGGCGAGGAAATCGACATGCAGAATATCGCCGCGAACGACATCGCGCTGGACTTCGCGCGCCAACGAGGGAAAGCTGTCGCCATTCACTTCGATATCTATTAGATTGGTGCCGCCCGCATTCATGAGCGTAACCTCTACCGAGCGATAGGGAAACTGCACGCTGATCGGGTCGATTGATGGCCCGTATACGATTCCCGGCACCATTCCCTCGCGCCGCAGTCGGCGATTTTTCTTTCCCTGCGCCCGCCGCACTTCCGCGGCAAGTTGAAATTCCGCCATGATAAAAGTCTCCTCAAATCTCAAGTGGCGCGACTGCCAGCCCGCGCTCGCCAGTGATTTCTTTTCCTGACAAAGTCGGCTGATTCTAGTCGGGCATTGGGCTCCGGTCAATGGCGGGGATGCAGAAACGCCCACATCATTGTGGGCGCTCGCTGGCTAGCGGGTAACGGGACTCGAACCCGTGACCTACTGCTTGGGAAGCAGGCGCTCTACCAACTGAGCTATACCCGCGGACTGCGGCTATTCTAGCCCCGCGCCGATCCAACGTCAAGAATGAAGGCGCGGGCAGATACGCGAAAAGGGCAATAACCTGACGATTCCGACCATGTTCCAGTCGCGCGGGCGACTTCAGCGTTCAGGCTGCGCCATTACTCAATTGTAATGTTTCTTGTATGATGTATGTTCGACCGCAGGCGCCGCGCCGCGTACGCAATTTGGCGAATGTGCTAAGATACATGTTTCGCTCTCCGATTGTGGTCCAAAGCCGTCAGGCGCCGTGAGTTTCGGCGCGATCTGTAATATTTCATTGCGAGCCTACAGGAGTTGACCGAACTGGTGATGCCGGGCGTAGGATGGAATACGGTAAAGAATGCTGCGAGATACAGTGATAACGATGGCTGAAGTCGAGGAGCGTAGGATTCTTTGATGAACGAAATGATCGAGCGTCGGCAGCAGAAGCTGAAGATCCTGATCATTCTGCTTTACTACCACCCGCACTCAACGGGATTGACTCATTATGTGCGGATGCTGGCCGAGGAGCTGGCGCGCCGCGGCCACGAGGTCACGGTGGTGGCGTCCTGCCATAGTCGCGAATTGCCGCTGGGCGAATCCACGCTCAACGGCGTGCGCGTTGTACGGCTTTGGGCGCCAATCGCCATCAGCCGGGGCCGGATCATGCCGACCTATCCTTGGGCAATCAACAGACTTCTGCGCGAACACGATATCGTGAACATACACATTCCGCTGCTGGAAACGGCGCTGGTGGCGTTCCTGGCCGGCATCGCCGGCGTCAATATCATTCCGACCCATCATGGCGACCTGATCTTGCCGCAGAATCCCGTCAACGACATAATCACCAAAATCATGTTCGCCTTCTACAAATACATGGCGAAACGCGTACCCTGCATCATTGGGCTTAGCGATGACTACGCCGATAATTCCTACTATTTGCAGCCATTTCGCGACAAGGTGCGAATCATTTATCCGCCCATGATCATTCCCGAGCCGGATCCCGACGGCGTCAGACAATTGCGCGAACGGTGGCAGCATGATGACGGACCGCTAATCGGATATGCGGGACGATTCGTGCAGGAGAAGCGACCCGATCTGCTCATTCGAGCGCTGGACGTCGTCAACGAGGTGTATCCTAACGCTCGGATCGTCTTCGCCGGCGAATACGACATCAGCTATGAAGGCACCTGGCAGCGACATCAGGATCTCGTCGATCGTTACCAGGCGCAGCTCATCTTCCTCGGCCTCATACGGAACAAACAAGACCTGGCAAACTTCTACGCCGCCTGCGATGTTCTCGTCGTGCCGAGCGACAGCGACTGTTTTCCGTTGGTGCAAGGCGAGGCGATGCTCTGCGGGACGCCAATCGTGATGACCGACATCGCCGGCGGGCGGGTGGCGGTGACCTTGACTGGCATGGGCAAGCTCGCCAAGCCAGGTGATTGGCGCTCGATAGGAGAAACCACGCTTGATGTGCTGGCGGATCCAGACCGGTACATCAAGCCGCGAGATTTCATCCTTGGCATTTTCTCCTTCGAAGAAACCGTCAACCGGTACGAGTCGATCCTTGACGAATTCGCCAGGACCTAAGGCCGGCGCCATGCCGGGAGGTCAAATGGTCGATCCGGACAAAATAGCGTTCATGACGCGCAATGAAGCCGACATGGCTTTCAAGCGACGCGTTAGAACCATCTTTGATTTCATCAACCCGAGCGATGAAATGCGGGTCCTGGATCTCCCCTGTGGGCGCGGTTTCTATCTGAATATGTTGCGCCATGTCAGCCAATGCGACCTGGTCGGCGCCGACCTGGACTGGAGCGTGGTCAAGACGGCAAAACAGGTCCTTGATTCATTGCCGAATATCCAGATACATCATGCCAGCATCTACGCCATGCCCTATCCGCCCGATTGCTTTGACGCGGTGATTTTGTCCGAAGTGCTCGAGCACATAGACGATGATGTCCGCGGCCTCAAGGAAGCGTTTCGCGTCCTGAAACCGGACGGCGTCCTGGCGGTCACGGTGCCCAACGCAAACTATCCCTTCTTTTGGGATCCCATCAACAAGGTGCTGGAAAGCCTGTTCAATCGGCACATCCAGCGCGGACCCTTGGCCGGGCTTTGGGCCAATCACCTGCGGCTTTACACCGCCAGCCAACTGCGCGGCGCCGTGCAAAAGGCCGGCTTCCTGATTGAAGAAGAGCGATCGTTGACGCATCACTGTTTCCCGTTTATTCACAACCTGGTTTATGGGCTCGGGAAGCCGCTTTTGGAATCCAAATTGCTGCCCAATGCCATGCGCGCAGTCGCCGATCGTCACGACTTCAAGGCGACGGGCAGTCGTTTCAATCCGGTCAAGTTAGGCGTCGCCTTGTTCAATGCCTTTGATCGCAAGAATACCGCTGACGAGGGACCGGATCGAGCGACTGTAAACCTCGCGTTAAAAGGTCGAAAGCCACATGCCTGAGGTCCCGAGCGATGCGCGGCGCGGCGCGCCAGATGGGAACGAATCCATTGGCGCCAGCGCGGTAGTTGGTGAGGATGCTGAGCTCGAATCACCGGACTCGCCGGCTGACCTTGCTCAACCTGAGGCAGGTCCAGAAAGCGCGAAGGGCGAAAACGCGTCCGATATCGTATCGATTGAAGAATTGACGCTCAGCGAACTCCTCAGTCGGTGGCTGCGCGCTCCCGCGCCAACCTGGCGCCGGCTCCGGATCGCCATGGCGTCTCCTTCCGCCAGCAGGCCGCGACACAGAGCCGGACCCGCAATTGCGGCGATTCCCGTTCCGGCGTTGAGCGAAGGGCGCCATGTCGCTGCGTCCGCGCTTCGTTCCTGGCCGCGTGTCTTGCGACAGCGCGATGCGATTCAACTGCTACTTTGCGGCGCCGCCATCCTAAGCGCTTTGATTGGCGCCGTCCTCGTTCGCGGCACTGACGAGGTGACTCGCGCCGACGGCTATTCGCTAATGGTCGGCGGTCCGTATCTCTGGCTGGGCTTTCTGCTTTGGCTATTCGCGGAAGCAGCGGGCCACTGGACGCAGCTGCAGGGATATTGGCGCAGGCTCGACCGCCCCGCGCGCTTGCGCTGGGCCGCGCGAGCGCTTCCCGTCGCGATCTGGTTCAACGCATTCAGGCTCTTCACCGCGTCGATGACTGCGCCGAGCGAAAGCGCGACCGAATTGGCGCTGGCGGCGATCGGATGGTTCATGCTGGGGAGCCTGTTATGGATAGTTCTCGAGTTCGCCCATTGGCAAGTCCGCGGGCGTCGGGCAGCAGCTGAAGTTGAATCGGCGCCGATTCTGGTCCGGCAGCCTTTGCGCCCGCCTGTTTCGACGGAACTGGGCCGGTCGCGCCAGCTCTTGATTGCGCTCGCCTTTCTTTGCAGCCTGTTGGTGTGGGTGAACACATCGGGCAATCGCATAGAGCCGCCAATCATCCTCCTTTGGCTCATCAGCGCCGCGCTTTGGGGCTTTGTTTTCGCGCCGCTCCGCTGGAACCTCTTTAATTGGGCAAGCGACCGAATAGACGCTTTGCGGCGGATCCACTGGCGGGCGCATCGCGGAACCATAATCGCCCTCGCGCTGGTCTTGCTTCTCGGCGCCGCCTTTCGCTTCAACAAGCTGGACGCCTATCCGCCGCAGATGTTTAGCGATCTGGTCGAAAAAATTCAGGACGCTTACAAGATTCATCACTATGACGACTACCGAATCTTTTTTGAGAATATCGGCGGTCGAGAGCCGCTGCACTTTTACCTGCTGTCCGTTCTAGCCAGCCAACCGGCTATGGAATTCGATCACTACGCGCTTAAGTTGATGTCGGCGATCGAGAGCTTCTTAACGCTGCCAATCGTGTTCTGGCTGGGCGTCAAGGTCATGGGCAAGCGCCGCCGTCGATTTGGTTTGCTGCTTGGGGTGCTGGCCGCCGCTTTGGTCACGGTCAGCTTTTGGCATGTGGTTATCGGCCGGCAAGGTATGCGAATCAGCCTGGCGCCGCTGTTCTCAGCGCTGACCGCCATTTATCTCGTTCGCGCCATTCGTCATAATCGGCGTTCGGATTTTGTGAAGGCCGGGCTGGCTTTGGGTTTCGGCTTAATGGGATATCAGGCGGTTCGCATGCTGCCGCTGGCCGCCGTCGCGGGCGTGGCAATTGCGCTGGTGGTCGCAAAGCACAGTTGGCGCGAGCGTCTCAGCTATCTTCTCAACTTGGCGATATTGGCTTTTGTCTCGCTCATGGTCTTCTTGCCCTTACTTCACTATTGGACGGAAGAACCGGAAAACTATATGCGGCGCGCCAGCACGCGCATTTTTGGCGACCTGCCAACGACCGCTGAGGAGCGCGCCGCATTCCTGGCGGAGAGCGTTCCGATCTTAATGAGCAATATAAGAAAGACCGCGCTGATCTATCACTACTACGGGGACAGCACCTGGGTCAGTGGCGTCGCTCACGAACCGGCGATGGATCCGGTGACCGCCGCCTTCATGTGCCTGGGCGCCGCCGCCTTGCTTGCGCTAATCGTGAAGACGCGCGATCCTGTATTCGTCTTCGTCCCTTTCTATCTCTTGGCGACGCTGTTGCCGACAACGCTTGCGCTGTCCTTTCCGATAGAAGTCCCCAGTTTCATCCGTGCCAGCGGCGCGATCCCGCCCAGTTACTTGATCGCCGCTCTGCCGGTTGCGGTCTTTTGCCAGCGCCTGTGTAAGATACTGTCAGGACGATTGGGCGTCTTCCTTGCCGCTGCATTTGCGCTCGGAGGGCTCTTGGCGGCCAATCACTACAATACGAGCCTTTATTTCGGAGAATTCACCGACAACTACATTCGCGCGTCTCACCCGCATGCGCAGGCGGGCGCGATACTGCGGGGCTTCGCCGAAAGCGATGGCGCCTACGGAAACGCCTTCGTGCTCGCTTCCCCGCATTGGTGGGACACTCGCGCGGTCGGCATTGAAGCGGGTCAATTGTTTTGGGACAGTGGCGGCGACGCTTCTTCCGTGCCTCAGTTGATCGATCGCGGTATGTGGCGGGAGGCGAATTATCGACTGCAGCCGGAACGCGACCTGCTTTTCTTTTATGCGCCTGACAACGCGCATGCTCTACAGTTGCTATCCGATTGGTTTCCAAATGGCAGGCAAATGCAAATCGAAGTTCAGCCCACGCACAAGTCCTTCTTCATCTATCGCGCGCCGGCAATGGGAGTCGAAGGCTTGCGCCGTTTCCTCGACGAGAATCTGCAAACATGACCGCGATACACGGCATCCGCAAATGTGGAATGGAAGGTCGAAGCGCTAGCAAATGAGGAATAAAGCTCTTGCGATATTTCTACTGGCAGCCATTCTTATCTATGGCAGCGCCTTGCGTTTCAGCGGGCAAAATTGGGATGACTTCTCCCACACGCACCCGGATGAGCTCTTTCTTACGCTGCTCGTCCTGCCGAATTTGGGCGGCGGCAACTCTTACACTGCCGACATGTCGCAGTTTCCAGATCAACAGCTACTCGCGCTAGGCGATTCGACATCAATAAGCAGCCGCTCCGATATCAGCAATCAGCCAAACGCGCGACTGGGCGTCGTGCGCGAGACCGTTGCCGCTGAGGCGGGCGAATGGCTCGTCGGTCAGGATCGGCTTCGCCTCTTTGAAAATTACAGCATGGCCGAAGGCGCCCTGATGGCGGGTCATGTTGAATCGCTGATGATGGACCGCTTCCAGGTTCCCGCGCATGACGCCTTGCATAGCGTGGACGTGCTGACGTCGGTCGACCTTCAGGCTTTGCGCTGCCGCCAGCTGTATCCATCCACCGGCGGGAGCGGCGGCTACTTCGACGCGCGCTGCTCGCCATTAAATCCGCATAATGCCGGGCATGGCTTCTATGTTTACGGGACGCTTCCCCTCCTGCTCGCTCATTTCGGCAGCGAGTTCGTGCGTTCTGCAAGCGACGCCGATTGGCCGCTCTTTGATTTTCAGGGCGGTCATTTGGTTTGGCGCGGCATCTCGATGCTGGTTGATATTCTCAGCATCCTCGCGGTCTTTGCGCTCGGAACGCGGATTCACAATCGCTGGGTCGGTCTCTTGGCCGCCGTCCTGTATGCCTCGGCGCCGCTGGCCATTCAAAAGGCGCACTTCGGGACGGTCAATGCGATTGCCGCTTTCTTCGTCGTCCTCGCTCTATACTTCGCCGTTCGTGTTCAGCAGCGTGGGCGGCTCACCTCCTACGCGCTGTTTGGGATCGCCTGCGGCATGGCGGTCGCCTGTCGCATCAACCTGGCGCCCCTGGCTGGAGTCATCTTGGCGTCGGCAGCCCTGCAAGCGGCGCCCGCTTTCGATCGCCGCTTGAATCCACGAGAACGCAAAGCGATTGTCGCCCGCTGCCTGCTTGGCTTGCTCCTGGCGGGCTTCGGCGCCTTCCTGGCTTTCCGCCTCGCTAATCCCTACGCCTTTATCGGACCCGGGATTTTCGATCTGTTGCCAAACGAACGCTGGATCGCAAACTTGGCCGAGGCAAGTCGCGGCGCCGCCGGCCTAGTGGATTCGCCGCCAAATTGGCAATGGGTGGCACGCTCGCCATTCATCTATATCACCAAGGACTTGCTGTTTTGGGGCATGGGTTTGAGCTTCGGCGTCCTCGCCTTTTTCGGCTGGCTTTGGGCGGCCTACCGCATCCTGCGCAATCGACCGAAGGCGACCGCAAATCTGGCTCTGATCGTCTGGATCGGCGGCTATATGCTGTGGATGGGGCGGCTCTGGGCGATGACCATGCGCTACTACTTGCCGCTTTACGGCGCGTTGGCCGTCCTGGCGGGCTGGTGCCTCTATGAATTATGCCGTTACGCGAGAAACCACGAGACCAGCCTGCCGATAACGTCGTGGCTGTTAGGCGGATTCGGGTCGGTCCTTGCAGCTGTCGGCGCCTATCAAGTGGCCAACGGCGTATCGGACGCGACGGCAATAAGCGCGCTCGGTATCGGCGGGGCGCTATTGGGCAGCGCTGCGCTGCCGCTGGCAAATCGACATCGCCCCTTGATTCTAGGCGGCTTCGCCATCGGATTCTCGCTGCTGTGGGGTCTCATGCACGGCAATATCTATCGCCATCAGACGACGCTGGTCCAGTCTTCGCGCTATATTTTCGAGCGCGTTCCCGGCGATTTCGCCATAACAATCGACGGCGCCGGCGACAACGCGCCCCTAGTCAATATCGCCGTGGTCGACACGGGCATTGCGACACCGGAATTGAGCGGCTCACCCTACGAGCAAGCGACGCTGTATCGAGAAGGCCAACCCGTGAGCGTCCAGTTCGTCGCGCCGGCGAGCGGCGAGGCATCAAGCGTGTATGCGCCGCATCTCGGCGACCCATGGGATGATGACGAATTGGAAGAAGTCATTATTCGAGTTTACGCATCGGAGTCCGACGCGCCATTGGCTGAAGCAACTTTGCGGGAAAACCTCACCCGCGAATCGCATCCGCTCGGCGCGCCATACAGCATTCCCTTCATAGAGCCGTTAGTGCTGGAAGGTGGACAAAGCTACAGATTTGAAGTGACCATTGCGCCGGGCAGCGGAGATGTCTTGGGCTCGGGATCGGTCGTACTCACCGAAGGCGACTGGGACAATCGCGCCACCGGCATAAGAACATGCGACTTGCCGGACGGACTGACGCTGGCGGACGATCCGCCCTCGGGACTGGTCAACTCGCAGGATTGCCAGGGCTCGCAAGCCTTCTATCGCCTCGTGAACGCCCAGGACCAGATCATGTCCTTTCCGGTGGACAACCGGGTCAAATACGACGACATCTTGCGCACGCTGGAAATCGGCGATTATCTGACGATCGCCAGCAATCGCTTTTATGATTCAGAGACGCGCAACCCCATGCGCTGGCCGCTGACGACTCGCTATTACCAGAAGCTCTTCGCCGGCGAACTGGGCTACGACTTGGAGCGAGTATTTTCTGAAAGTTTCGAGCTGGGTCCCTGGCGTGTTTCCGATCAGCACCTGCCAATATATGACTCGCCAGCCTGGCTGAACGAATTGGAAGCCGACGAAGCCTTCCACGTCTATGATCATCCGGCCGTATTCATCTTCCGCAAATCGCCGGATTATTCGCGCGAAAAAGTCGAAGCGGCGCTATCGGACGTCTCGCTCAAACAGGCGCACGAATTGCAGGATTCGGAAGAGGCTCAGCTTCTTGGCGTCTTCTATTGGAGTTCCGTCGAAGCTGATACCGTGCCCACCGCGCTGACATTCTCGCCTGCAGATTATGAAGTGCAGAAATCGGGCGGAACCTGGTCCGAGCGCTTTTTCAGCGACAGCATCATCAACCGGAATCAGGTCGTCGGCGCGCTCGCCTGGTACGCGACCATATTCCTCTTTGGCGCGCTCGCCTTTCCCTTGGTTTTTGCGTTGTTTCCCACGATTGCTGATGGCGGATACGCAGTCGCTAAACTGGCGGGCATGCTGATGGTCGCCTGGTTCTGCTGGGCCGTCTCCAGCCTTAAGATTCCCATATGGTCTCAAGCGGGAATACTGTTTTCGCTGGGGCTGCTGGCGGCGCTGAGCGCCTATTTCGGTTACCGCCGTCGTGTCCGCTTAATGTCCTTCTTGCGCGAACATTGGCGGCGGCTCGCCTGGATCGAGTTGATCGGCATCGTCGCCTTCGCCGCGATGATTCTCGTGCGCTTGACCAATCCTGACCTCTGGCATCCCTTCAAGGGCGGCGAGAAACCAATGGATTTCGCCTATCTGAACGGCGTGTTGCGGAGCACTGCGTTTCCGCCTATTGATCCCTGGTTCGCTGGCGGATTTATCAATTACTACTATTTCGGTTATGTTTTGCTGGGGGCGCCGACGCTCTTGCTCGGGGTGGTTCCCGCTTTCGCTTACAACCTCATGATTCCGACCGTCTTCAGCCTGACAGGCTTGGGCGCGTTTGCCGTCGCCTTTAACGTCATGTCGCATTGGCGCGCGCGTTGCGGCCGCTCGCCCAGGACGCAGATGCCGGCAAGGCGCAAGCTCGGCAACCCCTGGGTCGCAGGCCTCATGGCGCTCTTGCTCTGTGTCGTATTCGGCAACCTCGATACCTTGCGCGTGCTGGGGAATGGCATTGCCAATTTGGGCGGGTATCAGAAACCCCAAGGACTCGAAGTCTTTCTGGCAAATGAATACTTCGCTGAGCAGGGCATTGAAGCGCCGCCGGATGTCCGCGCCGAGCTCGCTGATAGAGCCGCCGCCTGGCATCCCTGGGACCGCCTCCGCTACGAGATCGACAGCTCGTTCTCGCTTATTGGCGGGCTGTTGCGGGGCTTGGGCAAAGCGCTGGCTGGCGAGCCACTGCCGATTGGAAGCGATCGCTGGTATTGGGGTCCTTCGCGCATCTTGGCGGAGACACCGGGCGTCGGTGGCGGCGCCATCACAGAAATGCCCTTCTTCACCTTTCTCTATGGCGATCTTCACGCTCATATGATCAGCATGCCTCTGATCCTGCTGTCGGTGCTATTCCTGTTTAATGAACTGGCGCTGGCGGGGGGCGATCAGCGGTCGAATCTTGAACGCTTTCTGGCGCTGGCGCTGGGGGCGCTGGCTGTCGGCGTTTTGCAAGCGACCAATACCTGGGACTGGCCGACGATGACCTTGCTCGCCATCGTCGGTCTGGGTTACGCCTGGCAGCTGCGCTGGCGCTCGACTTTCCGTCCGCTTACCGACCCGAGATTCTACGCTGCGCTCTTCGGCGCGCTTTTGCTGGCGGCAGCGTTGGTCACGGTCTTGTTCCCGGCAAGCAGCGCCAGCTACAATGGCTTCGCTCCATCGCTGACGAACATGGGGAGCGCCCTTCGCCTGATTCTCGTTGGAGGCGCCGCGACCGTAGCGCTCGTCGTCGCCATCCGTTTCTGGCTGGTGAGGTCGTCTGCGCTCGCACTGCTTGGCCGAGTCGGCGGCTTCATGTTGCTCAATGTCGCATTTGCCCTGCCCTACACGTCTTGGTACGCCGCCACCTATAACAGCGTCCGGCTCTGGGATGGCGGCAAGACGCCGCTATGGGCCTATTTCGACATTCACGGGCTTTTTCTATTCTTGATCCTGTCGCTCCTGATTTGGGACACGGCGAAATGGCTGCGCACGACGCGGGTCAGCGCGCTCATCGCCAATCAGAAGCTCGCGAAATCGGCCGGCGGCGCATGCGTCATCGTCGGTCTGCTAGCGATCATCTTGGCAATGGCCGGCTACCAGGTCGCGCTTGTCGTCTTGCCGCTGATCGCATGGATCCCGCTCTTGTTTTTCCGCCCGGGCCAGTCCCTCGCCCTGCGCTACACGCTCGTTCTGATTGGTCTGGCGCTCTCACTGACGCTTGGCGTCGAAATCGTCGTCATCGGCGGCGACATCGGACGGCAAAATACCGTTTTCAAATTCTACATGCAGGTGTGGCTGCTGCTGAGCGTCGCGGGCGGCGTCGCCTTCGCTTGCCTGCTGCGCGCATCAGAGGATTTCAGCAAGTCTTTGCGTATCATTTGGTACACGCCTTGCCTTGCGCTGATTTTCATCGCGGGCTTGTTTCCGATCATGGGGACGCGCGGCCGCTCCTTCGATCGCCTGGCGCCAAACCTGCCGCTAACTTTGAACGGTCTTGACTACATGACCCAGTCTCGCCATTATGAAAGCGCGCCTAACTCGGGCGGGAGCACCTGGATCGATCTCGCGGTCGATCACCAGCTGATCCGATGGCTGCAGGAGAATGTCAGCGGCTCGCCTGTGATCATTGAAGGCCGGCGCCGGCCCAGCGAATATCAATGGAACGGACGAATATCCATCACGACCGGTCTGCCATCGGTGCTGGGCTGGAATTTCCACCAGCGGCAGCAGCGCACTTTTCATCCGATGCCGACCTGGGTGGACCAGCGCGAGAAGAATATTCAGCAGTTTTACAATACCGCCGATATTGACATCGCCGTCGACATCATCCGCCATTTCGATATCAAATACATCATCCGAAGCGGCTTGGAGGAAGTGCACTCGACTGAGCAAGGGCTGGCGAAATTCGTGCGCATGGTCGACGCCGACCTGCTCGAGATTGCCTTTGTCACCGAGGGCGGATTGATTTACGAAGTGAATGAAGATGCCATATTCAACTATCTGGTGGAGCGCTACCGATGACGCTGCTGCTGGATTGGCTGTCCCGCGAAGGGCATATTATTTTCGCCTGGTGGCTCTGGATCTCGCTGGCGGGCGCCGCCGCCTTTCCCCTATGCCTGCGCTTGTTGGGCGGCTTGCCCGATAAGGGATATACGCTGGCGCGCGCCTTGGGATTGCTACTGGCGACCTTCATCTTCTGGCTGCTGGCCAGCGTCGGCTTGCTCGACAATTCAGCGGGCGGCATCGCCCTTGCCTGGCTGCTGCTTCTGATCGTCTCGCTCGCGCTTTATGAACGCTCAACTGAGAGATATGGATTCGTAAGTTGGTGGCGCGAGAATCGATTGGTCGTGGTGACGGCCGAGCTGCTCTTCGTCGCTCTGTTCCTCGGCTGGGCGCTATTCCGCGCGCATCAGAACGACATCACCGGCACCGAAAAGCCAATGGAGCTGGCCTTCTTCAGCGCGGCGCAGCGGAGCGTCGCCTTCCCGCCAAACGACCCCTGGATGTCGGGCTACGCCATCAGCTACTACTACATGGGTTATGTCATGTGGTCCGCGCTATCGACCTTGAGCGGCGTCGGCAGCACTGTTGGATTCAACCTGACGGTGGCCTCGCTGTTTGCCCTCGCTGGTTTGACCGCATTTGGAGTGGCATATAACCTGGTTCGTTCGCGCAGTGGCGAGGCGGTGAATCGCGTCCGCAAGCTGAGATCTCAGTCAACGTCCATCGCGACCGGCATCTTGGCGATGGCGCTGCTGATTCTGGTCGGCAATTTCCAGATGGTCTTGGTCGAAGCGCCCTATCAAACTCGGGCTGCGTCTCAGTCTTACCTGGAATACTGGGGCACGCAGGCGCGCTCAAACTTCAGCGAGGGCGACTATGTTCAGGATCCTGCAGCGGGGCTGACGCTGCACTCCGCCAGTTGGGATTATTGGTGGTGGTTCCGCGCCAGCCGGGTGGTGACCGATTACGATCTGGACGGCGTCCCGATTGGCACCCAGCCCATTGGCGAATTCCCCGCCTTCAGTTTCATCCTGGGAGACAATCATCCGCATGTGCTGGCGCTCCCCTTCGTCGTGATGGTGATCGGCATGATGCTGAATTTGACGCTATTGCGGCGCGCGCCCGCGGCCGATGAGGCTCTACTTTACGGCTTGGCTATCGGCGGCTTGACCTTCCTCAACGCCTGGGACGGTCCCATCTATCTCTTCGGATTGGTAGGCGCCGAGGCGCTGCGCCGGCTGATGACGAGCGACCAAGGCCAGCTAAGCGGACGAGATTGTCTCAGCCTCATTCGCTTTGGCGCGACCTTGGCGCTGATTGGCCTTGTCGCTTACCTGCCCTACTTCGTCGGCTTCCGCTCGCAGGCCGGGGGCTTGCTGCCAAATCTGCTGCATCCAACGCTCTTTCGCCGCTTTTTTCTCCTGTTTGGACCTCTCATCGTCACTCTAGGCGCTTACTTGCTCGTCGAGGTTTGGCGCGGTCATCGGGCGCATCGGTTGCATTGGCGCTTGGCCTGGAAATCGACCGGCATCCTGCTGCTCGCTCTGGCTGGAACGATGCTATCTCTCGGCGTCCTAATCGCCCTCGGCAATCCCGGGCAGATGGTGGTGGGCAATATGGTCGTTGGCGCGGAGCAATCGGGTGAGATCATCGGTCAATTGATGCAGCGCCGAATCGAATTCGGCGTGACGTCGGCATTTCTTCTTCTGGGCATAGTGATTGTCACAGCGAGGCTCATTCCCTCGCGCCGACAGGCCATCAGCAGCGGCGAAGTGGCGATCACCTGGATCAAGTATCCGAGCGCGACCGGCTTCGCGCTGCTCTTGATTGGCATGGGGCTCGTCTTGACCTTATTCCCCGAATTCCTCTATCTGAAAGACAACTTCGGCGTGCGCATCAATACCGTCTTCAAATTCTATTATCAGGCCTGGGTGCTTTGGAGCCTGGCGGCGGCTTACGGCGTGTACAGCATCATGGCGGACAGCCGCTTGCCATTGCCGCATCCGCTGATACGGCTGGGATTCGCAATCGCGCTGGCGCTGAGCCTGGGCGCGGGCTTTGCCTACAGCGTGGAAAGCCTATACCACCGCTCCATCATCGAGACAGGCCGCGGACACGCTGTCAATGCACGACACTATTCGCCGCCGGGCGAATGGGAAAACGCGATTCGACGGGTCGCCGACGGGGAGCGCGTTGAGCCAGGCGCGATAGTCTATTCAAGAGGCAACCTGGTCGACGCGGCGGAGGAAGACGTAAGGCGCGCGAATCACGCCGGCATCGTCGTCTTTGAGAATGACGCTGTGACCATTGCCGAGCCTCTCAGCCTTGATGGCGCGCCCGGTTTGCTAAATCGAGATGACCAAAACGCCATCGAATGCCTCGACGCCTTGGTCGGGCGCGCCGATGTCGTGGTCGCCGAGGCCGTTGGTGACCCATATCGCATCGAATACGGGCGCGTCGGCGCCTTGACGGGTATCCCTATCGTGCTCGGCTGGGAGAATCATGAGCGCCAATGGCGTGGTGACACCTATGGATCAATCGCCGGATCGCGCCACGCCGACATCAAACGCCTGTTTACAGCCGCCGACATGAAGGAAGTCGCTGATATTATAGAACGATATGACGTGTCCTATATACTATATGGCGTATCAGAGCGACAAAAGTATGGCGAGCTGGGCGAAGAGAAGTTTCTCGACAGCTTGCCCATCGTCTGTCAATCCGGACGCTCGCGCATTTATTATTCCGGCAGACGTTGAGCCACTGGTTCGGATTGATTGACTACCGACACGCATGGAGAAACAGGGACATCTGTGGAGGCGAACGCAAGTCTGACGCGCGTTGACCATGATGGGGGTTCCTTGAGCGCCGCCGCCGCGCGCGGGGATGCAGAGCCCGCGATTTCCATGGAAGCGCTGGCTTATATCGCCTTGGCGCTGGCAGCGCTTATCCTCCGTGTAAGCGACCTCGACATCGTGCCGATAACGGATCAGGAAGCGGAAGGCGCGCTGCATGCCTGGCACACGATCGAAGACGATGCGCCCGGCGCCTTCGTGGTTTCGAGCAGCCCGCTGACCTACTTGACGCAATTGATTTCATTTTCGCTCTTGGGCGCGAACGAATTCGGCGCGCGTATCGGCGCGGCGATCGCCGGCGCAGCTCTAGCGCTGTCCCCGCTTCTGTTTCGTGAAAGCCTCGGGCGGACGCGTACCTTTGTCTGGGCGGCCTTGCTTTCGCTGCTGACCGTTCCGACGATTGCGTCGCGCACAGCTGATGGCAGCGCCTTCATGATGCTCTTTACTGTATTGGCGATCTGGCTGACCCGCCGCTACTGGTATTCGCAAAAGCTGAGCGACGCCGGCTGGGCGATTGCCGCCATCACCTTCATGGTGCTGCTGTCCAGCCCATCGGGCATTCCGCTGCTGGCTGTCCTTTTGGTAGCGGGCTGGCTGGCCGTCTGGCGAACCGCGCTAAGCGCGCCGCAGCGTCTCGGCTTGCCAGGCGACGATATCTTGCAGCTTGCGGTCAAGCGGCTGCGCGGCTTCCCAATCCGGGGCGCCGCCTTCGTACCGGTATTGATTGTTTTCCTGACCTCGACGGCTTTCATGTTCAATCCAGCGGGCTTGCGCGCCGTGAGTCAGCTCATTGGCGAGGCCATCAGCGGACTGACGCAGAGCAGCAGCTTGGACGGGACCCGCCTGGGCTTCGCCGCCCTTTTCGTCTACGAACCCTTGCTCATCATCTATGCGCTGGGCGGTGCCTGGCTGCTCTGGAAGAAGGGTGATATCAATTACGTCGACCGGTTTGCCGCCGCCTGGGCCGCCATTGGCGCCGTTGGTTTGCTGATCTACCCCGGCGCGAATGCAAGCGACGCGATGTGGGTTGTTCTGCCGCTGACACTCTTGGCGAGTTACGGCATCACGCAACTGATGGTCGATCGCCGCGTGGTGATTCTATGGGCGGCCGATGACGATGATGCGGAGGAGAGCGCGCTTTATTCGCCGCGCTTTCGCTGGGTCAAGTGGGCGATCTCAGTTGTAGTCCTCATGTTCTTGCTCATCCTCGCGGTGCAGTTTATGCAAATCGCGCGTCTGCTGCTGCTATTGCCCGAAGGCGCCGGCTTTGGCGAGCTATTTCCCCAGCTGTTTGAGCCATCGCAGTTGAGGCTTCTTCACGGCATCGGCTTGTTTCTGCTGACGGCGATCATCCCCCTGATCCTCTTTTTTTTCACCGCCAATTACTGGGGATTGGGCACCTGCCTGCAAGGCATCGGCCTGGGTTTCCTGTGGCTGATGCTGATATCGGGCTTGGGCGGCGCCTGGCAGGGATCTATCGCGGACGCTGCGAATCCGCGCGATCTCTGGAGGCAGCGCGCGGTCTCCGCCGATGCTTATCTGCTGCGCCAAACGCTATTTGAATTGGCCGACCGTGCAACATCCGGCTATCCTACATTGGAGATCGTCATCGTGCGCGATGCGGGCGGGATCCTGAAGAATGACGGGCTGGTCGCCTGGCTCGCGCGGGACTTTCCCAACGCGCGCTTCGTCAACAAGGCGGAAGAAGCGGCGGGCGCGCGAATTGTCTTGACTGCACAGCAAGACGAAGCGGCGAATGCGCTTGCAGGCGACTATGTCGGGCAGCGCTTCATGTTGCGCCGATCCTGGCGATTGGCCGATCTCGGGCTATGGGATTTGCCGGCCTGGTGGTCGCAAGGTCGGCTGCGCGCAGGCAAGCTGATTGAAGAACACGCGCTGCTTTGGCTGCGTCAAGATGTCTATGACGGCATTTCGAAGGATAAACACTGAGGATGTTCGCGTTACAATGTGTAAATGAGGGAGTGTTAGTGAAGAGAAGGTTACGGGTATGCGAACATGACTGAAGATCGAAGACAAAGCCACGCTGAGGTGGACGCGATTATCGAACGCGCCCTCGCCGGCGACCAAGTCGGATACGCCGAACTATACGATCGCTACGCCGCCAGCCTGTACCGCTTGTGTTACAGCCTGCTGCTGAATGAGCAGGATGCCGAAGATATTCTGCAGGAATCTTTTTTGTATGCCTTCAAAAACCTGCGCCGCTTTGATTCGCGCAAGGCTTCCTTGAAGACCTGGCTCTACACCATCGCCGTGAGCCGCTGCCGCAATACCTACCGCCGCAAGCGTTTTCTCACCGTCGATATTACGCAATGGTTGGGCTTGGAATTGAAAGCGCCGCCCTCGGAAGCGCCGGAGGCGGCCGTCATTCGCCGCGACGCCAACGAGTCAATCTCGAAGGCGCTGCAAGATTTGTCCCCACGTCTGCGCGAGGCGATTGTGCTGCGTTATGGCCAAGGCATGACTTATCGCGAGATTTCCGAAGTGATGGGCTGCCCGCAGAAGACGGCCGAAAGCCGAGTTCGCCTGGGGCACCAGCGCTTGAAACAGTCCTTGCAGCCGGTGGGCTTGGGGCTGCTTGAAGAGCTCTTGCGAGTGCATTAGGCCGCTTAAGGAGGCGATGGGCAAGAGATGATCCGGTTTAAGTATCGCTATTGCAAAGTCCATATGGCGCGTTTCATCAGCGGCGATCTTTCCGAAGCGGCGCGCCGGCGCGTCGGGCGATACATCGACGAATGTGACGACTGTCAGCAAGAGTATTTGCGGCATCGGGAATTCGCTCAGAAGCTCGAGCGCTATCTGCCGGCGCTTGGCCGTCCCAGCCCCAAACGCCTGGACGTACTGTGGTCATCGCTGCAGACGGAGCTTCAGAGGCCGGTGAAACAGACCTTGTGGTTCAGCGATTTTGCATCGCCGCAGAGCATGCGCTTCAGCTATGGATTGGTCATGCTGGCGGTATCGATTGCGCTGGTGATGCCGATGGCGATCGGATTTCACGCATCTGTGTCGCCAGTCGATTTGCCGCGCCTGCCGCGATCGAGCATTGTCATTTCCACGCAAAACGCGCAGCGGGCGGGCGGACCTTTGCTTTTCGCGACGGCGGAACCGGGCGCGCGAGGCCAGGAGCCGATGCTGCACAATACACCGGCGCCGGGCATGTGACCACGTCGCCGGCACTCGGCGCCAAACAGCCTGAATCAGTCGAATTCGCATGATAACCTCTCCCAACCTGCCAGAAGACAACGCCTTGGGGCGCGCCTTGTCGCAGCGCCTGCCAGTCAATTGGGAGACGGCGGCTTACCTTGTCATTTTCCTGCTGGCGATTTTCACGCGCTTCCACATGCTGGAAGACCGTGTCATGAGCCACGATGAAAGCCTGCACACTCGGTACTCATACAATCTGTATAACGAAGGCAGTTTTCAGCACACGCCCTTGATGCACGGTCCGGTGCTCTTTCATGCCACCGCCCTGTCCTTCTATCTCTTCGGCGACAGCGACTTTTCGGGCCGCGTCTACACCGCGCTGCTCGGCGTCGTCATGGTTATGTTTCCGCTTCTGCTGCGCAAGTGGCTGGGGCCCTGGGGCGCCGCGCTCGCTTCATTCCTGCTGCTGATTTCGCCGCTGCTGCTTTACTACAATCGCTATATCCGTCATGACACGCCGTCCATTCTATTCGGCATGATCATGGCCTACTGCGTCCTGATGTACCTCGACGGGTCGCCGCGCTTCCGACGCCGCGCCGTCTGGCTCTATCTCTTCGCCGCCGCCATGATTCTGAATCTCGGCTCCAAAGAAACAGCCTTCATCTATATCGCGATTTTCGGCAGCTTCCTGCTCATCTACTTCCTTGTTCGCTTGTTTCAGCGGCGTTACCGCCTACCGGGCAAGCCGATCTTCCATGCGATAATGCTCGGTATCTTGCTGGGCGGCGTCATGACCCTGGGCATGTACATCGTTGTCGATGTGATACCGACCGAGATCCTGCCCGGGCGCGGCACGAGCTGGGGGGACTTAAGTGATCTTGAGCGCAGCAGCTGGGTCAATTGGATGGCGCTCTCCGTGCTTAGCGCGGTGTTCGTGCTGGTCTCGACCGCGCTATACGCCTTCCGCGATCGCTGGCGCCGCATTCCCTGGCGCGAAGCCACCACCATCCTGCTCATCGCCTTGCTTACCGCGGGGAGCCTGCTATTCCTTGAGGAGTTGTCACACGTGCCCAAGCCGGCGGAAACGGCTGAACCATCCGTCCCCGACGTGGCAACTGGAGAGGTCGGCGAACCCATCCAAGGCGCGGCGATTCGCTGGGCGCCTGGGCTGGCGCTATGGCTCGTTTCGATCGCGGTCGCGATTTACCTCGTCCGCGATGCGCGGCGCGCGGCCGCCATAAAAGACAAACAAGAGCTAGACAGTTCGGAGGGTGGCGGTCTCTGGGGATTTCTTAATCAGTTTCCCGAGGTCGATTTCATCGTATTGATCGGCACGCTAATCTTGCCGTGGACGACAGCGCTATTCGTCCGTCTGATGGGTGGTTCAAGCGCTGCCTTCGCCAGCCTCGCCGAATCCTCGCCGAATGTCCTGTACAGTTTGCTCGCCAGTCTGCCGAACATGGGATCCGCTGCGCAGGTGGGGCAATTCCTGGTTGGCGCCTTCGCCTTTGCGCCGCTAGTCGTGCTTTCCCTGGTCATTGGCTTAACCTGGAATTGGAAGCGCTGGCTGATATCGGCCGCCATTTTCCACATTATCTTCGCCTTCTTCTTCACCAGCGTATTCACCAATATCGCCGGCTTGGGCACTGGCATGATTTACAGCCTGGGCTACTGGCTGGAGCAGCAGGGCGTCCGGCGCGGCAGCCAGCCGCAGTATTATTATCTGCTGATTATCCTGCCGACCTATGAATTCCTGCCCATCGTCGGCAGCGTCAGCGCGATGTTCGCCGGCGTGACCTGCTTCTGGAAATCCCGCCGCGAGCGCATCATTGAGCTTGAGAAGTCTCTTCGGCCGCAAGTCGATGACGAAACAGGTCAAGACCTGGAGAACGACAGCGCCGATGATTCCGTCCAATCGTTAGAGCGACCTTCCGAAGAGAAGACGCGTGCCGCGCGAAGCGACAATGCGGAGACTGAGCTTGCGGAAAAAGACAAACTCAACCGCCTTCCGTTTCTGCTGCTGCTGGCTTGGTGGGCGGTGCTGAACCTGGTCGGCTATTCGCTTGCCGGGGAGAAGATGCCTTGGCTTGGCACGCACTTGACCACACCGATGATATTGATAACGGCTTGGTACTTCGGCGGCGTCTTCTCGCGGATCAACAAGTCGCTGTTTTTGTCGCGCGGCTGGCTGGCGCTGCTGCTGATGCCGGTTTTCCTTATCTGCCTTGCGCAAGTACTGGGCGCCTACTTCGCCGGCGACCCGTCCTTCGCCGGTTTGCAACAGGCGCAGCTGGGGCGCACTAATGCCTGGCTGGCATCGCTTGCCCTCGCGCTGGGTCTGGGCTATCTGCTCATGCGCCTGGCCCGTTTGACAAGCTGGATGCACATTCGGCGCATCGGCGCGGCCGCCGCTTTCGGCATCCTCAGTTTAATCACCTTGCGTGCGGCTTGGATGGCGTCCTTCATCAACTACGATTTGCCAACCGAACTGCTCGTTTATGCCCATGCGGCGCCCGGCGTCAAATGGGTGCTTGACGACATTGAAGAGATGAGCCTGCGCCTGTCCGACGGCAAGGACATGAAGTTCGCCTACGACGACGAAGTCTCCTGGCCCTACAGTTGGTATTTCCGCGATTTCAATGAAGCCGTATTCGTCGGCGGCAATCCTACTGTGCAAAACACGCAAGACGCGGTCTTTGTCGTCGTGGGCGCGGGCAATCGCGGCGATGTGGAACCGATCCTCGAAGATCATTATCTGCGGCGCGATCACATGCGCATGTGGTGGCCGATGCAGGAATACTTCAACTTGACGCCACAGCGCATCCTAAACGCGCTGGATTTCTCGCCCGGTAACGCGGATGCCGCGGCGCTGCGGCGGGGAATCTTTGACATTTGGTGGTCGCGCGATTATGACCGCTATGGCGAAGCGACCGGTAAAGACTTCTCCTTGACCAACTGGCCCGTCTCCGATCGCATGCATGTCTACATCCGCAAGGACTTCGCGTCCAAGATATGGGAATACGGCCTGGGCGATGGCGAAGTGCCGAGCAATATCCCGGCCGAGATCAATCAATGCGCCGCCAACTGGCAGCCGATCACTCCCATCCTCGAATTCGATATGACCGTCCAGGAAGTCAAGAATCCGCTCGGATTGTCGGCAAGCGCGGGTTCGGTCTACATCGCCGATGAGCAGTCCAATCTCGTTCACATTTTCACTTACGATGGCGAGCGCGTCCGCACGATAGGCGCTTCCGGTTTGGTCGATTTCAATCGTCCGAACAGCGTCCAGCCGCTGCCCAACGGCGACTTGCTGGTGGTCGATACCTGGAATTACCGCATTCATCGGATCGACCTGGAAAACAACACCCTGCGTTCTTTTGGCAGCGCTGGCGAATTCGGCTTCGACGCGCCCGTCGACCCGACCGATGGCTTCTGGGGTCCACGCGATGTGGCGCTGTACGACGGCGATCTAGCCTTTATCGCCGATACCGGAAATAAGCGCGTCCGCGTCTATCAACTGGTCGGGGGCGACGCGGTCCATCAGTATGACATTGGAAGCGGCGGCAGCGGACCCGGCGAGCTGGACGAGCCCAGCGGGCTGGCCATCCACAGCGACGGGCGGCTCTTCATCGCCGATACCTGGAACCGCCGCATCGCCGTATTTGACGTGTACGGCGCGCATCAAGTGAATTTCCGCGTGCGTGGCTGGTACAACACGACCTTCAACCGCCCCTACCTGGCTTTGGATGAAGCGAGAGAGGTCCTGTACGTCACTGACCCGGATGGCAAGCGAATTCTGGTTTATTCAACCGCCGGCGAATGCATCGGCTCATTTGCCGAAGCCGGAGAAAACGGCGCGCTTGGTCAATTCGCTGATATCGGCGGCATCGCCATCGACGAAGACGGATTCGTATACGTTAGTGATTCCAGCGCCGGAGCGATTCGTAAATTCCCGCCCTTCCCCCGAGGCTAGTCTTAGCGTCTATCTGCGGGGAAAGAGCCTGTTGCCGTTTCGCCTTGACGCTCGCTGAGTTGCGTGGTACTCTGGGCATAATCTAACGTTCGCAGAAGTGGGAGCCCCCCACTTTTTGTTTTATACAGGCATGACTTGAATGCCCCGATGAAACGAAGCACGGCATTTGGAGTGAGGCGCTATGTCGAACGAATTGGAAACCGCATTCAGGGAAATACGCGATGTACGCGCATTGCCGGAAGACATCATTCTGGATGCCTTGCAAAGCGCGCTGGTCTCGGCTTATCGCAAAGATACCGGCGCCAGTTCCGCACAAGCTATTGAAGCGGAAATTGACCCGGACAGTGGCCGGCAGAAGGTCTTCGTCGAGAAAGAAGTCGTCGATGATGTCATGAACGACGCCACTGAAGTCACCTTGGAACGGGCGCGCTTCTTTGAGCCGGAAGCGCAAATCCATGATGTTGTGATGGTGCAGGTCAATCACACATCCAAGAACTTTGGGCGCATTGCCGCGCAGACGGCGAAACAGGTCATCTTGCAGAAAATTCGCGAAGCGGAACGCAATTCGCTATACGACGAGTTCATCAACCGCGAAGGCGATTTGATCACGGGCACCGTGCAAAGCACCAACGCCAGAAAAGTAACCCTCAGCCTGGGTCGGGCGGAAGCCGATCTACCGCGGCAGCATCAGATTCCGGGCGAACGCTACCGCACGCACGAGAAGATCCGTGTCTTTGTTGTCGAAGTGACCAAGAGCAATCGTGGACCTCAGATCCTGGTCAGCCGCGCGCACCGCAGCATGCTCCGCCGGTTACTGGAATATGAAGTGCCGGAGATTTATAACGGGCAGGTTGAAATCAAGAATATCGCGCGCGAAGCGGGACATCGCTCCAAAGTTGCGGTCGCGGCGCTGCAAGAGGGCATCGACCCGGTCGGCGCTTGCGTCGGCATGCGCGGCATTCGCATTCAGAATATCGTCAAGGAGCTTCACAACGAAAAGATAGATGTCATCGAGTGGAACAATGACGCGGTCGCCTTCATTTCCAAGGCTTTGAGCCCGGCGCGCGTCACCGGCGTCTACCTCGATGATGATCCCGTTGACGGAAAAACAGCCGTCGTGCTCGTGCCCGATGACCAGCTTTCGCTGGCGATCGGACGCGAGGGTCAAAACGCGCGCCTGGCGGCCAAACTCACCGGCTGGCGCATTGACATCAAGAGCGTGACCGAAACCGTGCAAGGCGCCTTGGAGAATCTCGAATTCCCGCCGCTGGACAGTTTGGTCGAGCGCTATGCAGATCTCATCGCCGAATCCTTGCGCATTATGGAGAAAAAGCGCCTTGAGCTCGCCGTCATGCCGGAAGAGTATAAGTCGCTCGCCCGCCTTGCTGATATCGTCGAGCAATTGCTGCAAGAGCAGCGTGATGAAGCGCATCAGATCTATCTGCAGCAGCGAGAGCTGACGCGGGAATCGCTCGCGCCGCAGCTCTTTGAATTGCCGCTGGATGTCTTGGCGGTATCGCAAGAGCTGCTCGACATCCTGGAGCCCTTCGAGAATATCGGCGAAGTCATGCTGATCGCCGCCGTCGATGAAACGCTGATCGCTCGCCGACTCGAGGAACTGGAAGGCGAGCCGATGGACGAGCTAAGGACGGCGCTGGATATCATCAATGCGGCTGATCTCGATCAACTGCTGGCCGAAGCTTTCTCGATTGAAGAAGATGAAGAGGATGAAGAAGCCGCTGAAGAGACCGTCGAGGCAAAGGCGGAAGAAGCGGCCGAAGTCGAGCCGGAGGCTGAGGCAGGGACCGAAGACGGCGCTGATGCGAGCCAGCCAGAAGTCATGCTGGATGCCTTTGGTCAGCCGGTCGTAGATGATCGCGCGGTAGAAGCGGAGGCAATTGGCGAGGCCGAAACTGTGGCCGTTGCGCCGCCCGCCCCGCTGGATGCGCCCGCCGTGGAAGCGGAAAGACAGCGAGAAACGCGGCCCGACGATGTCGCATTCGCGGACGACGAAGGGGAACGCGAGTTTGAGCGCGATCGTCAGAAGGGCAAGCAGCAGCGGCGTACCGACCGTCAGCGGCGTAGACAACTGGTCTTGGATGAGGAAAGCGGCGAAGTCATCGCCAAGCGCCGCCGCAAAGGCAGGCGCGGCAGCTGGGACGAAGAAACCTGGGAAGATTACGACTACTAGTGAAGTCGTAGAGGCGCGGAATGGGGAGCAAGCACCGCCCGCAGCGGAGTTGCGTCGTCTGTCGCGCGAAGCGGGACAAGAGGATGCTGACGCGACTGGTATTCGCGCAGGGAAAACTGCGGGTCGACGAATCGGGCAAGATGAATGGCCGCGGCGCCTATTTGTGCGGCGATGCCAATTGCTGGCGCCAAGCAGCGACGCGTCCAATGCTAAACAGAGCGCTTCGGCGAGACTTGAACCAGGACGACCGTGATTACCTGCGGCAGATGACGCCATCATGATGCGAGACAGCTAGTCGAGGCGGGAAAGCCAGCCCTGCCTCAGACGGTCGCCAAAACTGAAGGAGGCAGGTATGGCAGAAACAGCAAGAAATATCCTCGTACCGGATTATCTGACAGTTCGTGAATTAGCCGAACTGATTGACAGCAGCCCCATTGATGTCATGAAGACCTTGATCTCCAATGGCATCATGGCTTCGATCAACCAGCAAATCGACTTTGATACCGCCGCGATCGTCATTGAGGAATTGGGATTCAGCGCCCAATCGGCCAGCGCGGTTGCCGCCGCCCGCGAAGAAGAAGAGCGCGCCGAGCTGCAAGAAGAAAAATGGAGCGCGATGTATGTCGGCGAAGCCGCCGAAGACCTGAAGCGCCGGCCGCCCATCATTACGATTCTAGGACATGTTGACCACGGCAAGACGACCTTGCTCGATACGATTCGCAAGACCGCCGTCGCCGAGGGCGAAGCGGGCGGGATCACGCAGCACATTGGCGCCTATCAAGCGCAGCATGACGGGCACACCCTGACTTTCCTGGATACGCCGGGCCACGAAGCGTTCACGGCGATGCGCGCTCGCGGCGCCCAAGGCGCGGATATCGCCATTCTGGTGGTCGCCGCCGATGACGGCGTGATGCCAACGACGCGGGAAGCGCTCGACCACGCGCGCGCGGCCAATGTGCCCCTGGTCGTGGCCATTACAAAAGTGGACCGAAGCAATGCCAACCCGGATTTGGTCAAGCAGCAGCTGGCGGAACTAGACCTGGTGCCCGACGACTGGGACGGCTCGACCATAATGGTGCCGGTCAATTCCTTGTCGGGCGAAGGCGTCGAAGATTTGCTTGAAGCTCTGGTCCTCGTCGCCGACGAGAACTCGATTGTCGCCAATCCCAAAGGGGTTCTGCGCGGTTCCGTGATCGAAGCCGAAGTCGACAAGAACCGGGGCACGATGGCGACGCTGCTGGTGATGAATGGAACGATGAAACGGGGGGACAGCATCGTCGCCGGCGCCTCCCACGGCAGGATCAAAGCTATGTTCGACCATGCCGGCAATCTGGTGAAGCGCGCGACTCCTTCCATGCCGGTGGCGGTGCTCGGACTCGGCTCTCCGCCGGCGCCGGGCGTCATGTTTGAAGTGACTGCCGACGACAAAACCGCGCGCGGCATCGCCGAAAGCCGACGCGATCTGGAACGAGCGCGCGAGGTCGGCGAACAAGCGCCGCCGTCGATGACGCTGGAAGATTTCTTGCAGCAATTCCAGGCCGGCGCCGCCAAAGAACTCTCGATCATTCTCAAGGCGGATGTTCAGGGCTCGATCCAGCCGATCACCGACGAGTTGATCAACATTTCGGAACGCAACGAAGAAGGCATCGCCGTGCGCGTCCTGCGCCAGGAGGTCGGTCGCATCACCGAATCCGATGTGATGCTGGCCAGCGCATCCAACGCGATCATCTTTGGCTTCAATGTCGGCGCCGACAACGCGGCACAGGCTTCCGCCGATGTGCAGGGGGTCGAGATACGGCGCTACAACATCATCTACAAGCTGTTTGAAGACATTGAGCTCGCCTTGCACGGCATGCTTGAGCCGAAGTTCGTCAATCGGGTCATCGGCGAATCCGAAGTGCTGCAGACATTCAGGATACCGCGCAGCGGCCTCATCGCGGGCAGCATCATTCGCCGGGGCGAGGCGCGCCGCAACGCCAAAGCGCGCGTCAGGCGAGGCAACGCGATCATCCACGACAATGTCGGCGTCTCTTCCCTGCGGCGCTTCCAGGACGACGTTCGCGAGGTGCGCGCCGGCTTCGAATGCGGCATCGGGCTGGATGGCGTCAACGACTTTGAAGAAGGCGATGTCATCGAATTCTATGTGCGCGAGCGCGTCAGCTGAGGCGGCGGCATGTCCCTGAAGCGCAAACGTATGAGCGAACGGATTCATCAGATTCTGAGCCAGCTGCTGCTGACCGAGATAGCCGATCCGCGCCTGCAAGATATCACGGTCACCGAAGTCTCACTCGATCCTGAGCTGATGGTGGCGAAAGTCTACGTCAGCGCCATGGGCGACGAGAACCGGGAAGGCGAAGTGATGGCTGGCTTGCGGCGGGCTGGCGGCTATCTGCGCCGCGAAGTTGGCCAGCGAGTTCGGCTGCGCCATACGCCGGAGCTCCACTTCAAATGGGATAGCACGCTGGCGCAAGCCGATCGCATCAACGCCATCATCTCAAGCCTCGATATCCCAGCCGATGTCCCCGACGATGAGCGCTATGCAGACGACCCGGCATCCTGAGCCCCAGTGGCAGGCTGCAGCTGAAGCCATCGCCCGCGCAAATTCGATTCTGCTCGTCTCGCATATCGCGCCCGATGGCGATGCTGTCGGCTCGTTATTGGGTTTGGCCGGTCCGCTGCGCAGCATGGGTAAAAGTATTACGGCAGCTATCGACGATGGTGTGCCGGCGGACCTGTTCTTTATTCCCGACAGTGACAAGATAGCGCCCCGTGTCGACGCGGGAGAATTCGATCTGCTGATAACGCTCGATTCCAGCGACCTTGAGCGCATCGGCCGCGCCGGCGCCTATGGCATGGCGCATAGCAAGCAGGTCATCAATCTCGATCACCACCCGACCAACACGCGATTCGGCGATATCCACTTGATCGCGCCCGAGGCTGTCGCCGCGGTTGAGATCGTTTATGACTTTCTCGCCTACTTGCGTATAGATATTTCGCCCTCAACCGCCTACGCGCTCTTGACCGGCCTGGTCACCGATACGCAGGGTTTTCGCATCAGCGCCACCAACAGCCGCACGCTATCAATCGCGCAAGACTTGATGAGCAAAGGCGCTCCCCTTTCGCAAATCATGTCGCATACGCTCAATCGGCGGACCTACGAAGAAGTCGAACTTTGGAAACTCGCGCTGCCATCGGTTCAGCTGCGAAAAGGCTTGATTTACGCCAGCATCCGACAGTGCGATTTGCGCCAGGTCGGTTTGGAAAAAGCCGGCGATGGCGGCTTGGTCAGTTATCTCGTGACCGTGGATCAAGCCAAGGTCTCGGTTGTGTTCAAGGAATTGCCGGAGGAAAAGGTCGAAATCGGATTCCGCGCCAAACCCGGATACGATGTCGCCAGCTTGGCGCTGAAGCTCGGTGGCGGGGGCCACACGTTGGCTTCTGGCTGCACGATCGAGGGCAGCTTGAAGCAGGCGCGCGATATCGTGTTGCCTCTGGCGCATCGGGTCGTCGCGGCAGGGGCAGGCACGCGTGAGTGAGTGCGCGGCCGCCGGCTTTCTCAACCTCAATAAACCCCTTGGCCTGACCAGCCATGATATCGTCGCGCGGGTGCGCCGCCACTACCGATCGCTCACCGGCTCCAAGAAAGTGGGCCACGCCGGCACCTTGGATCCGCTGGCTGACGGCGTCCTGGTCATATGCCTGGGCGCCGCCACAAAGCTCAGCGACTATATCATGCGTGGGCGCAAGGTCTATCAGGCGCAGATCCTTTTCGGCGCTTCCACCACAACCTACGATGCCGCCGGCGAAATCCTCGAACGCAAATGCGCTGACCAAATCAGTCGCGCCGATATCGAGCGCGCATTGCCCCGATTCATCGGCGATATCAAACAGGCGCCGCCAATGTACAGCGCAGTCAAGGTCCGTGGCAAAAAGCTCTATGAATTGGCGCGGCAGGGGAAGACGATAGAGCGCGAACCACGCCCGATCACCATACATTCGATCAAGATCCTGTCCTGGCGCAACCCGCTCCTGGAACTCGAGATTGCCTGCGGCGCCGGGACCTATATCCGCAGCCTGGCTCATGATCTGGGCGCTGAGCTAGGGGTCGGCGGCTATCTCTCCGGCTTGACACGAACCGCCAGCGGCGCCTTTAAACTTCGCGACAGCCTCCCCCTTGAAGTGATTACTGATTCTGCCGAGTGGCTGCGACACATCGTCTCCCCTTATAACGCGCTGACGGCATACAATCGGGTGAAACTGGGCGCCGGGGAAATCAATAACCTGCGTCATGGACGTTTCATTCGCCGTCCGCCAGATTCTGCCGACTGCGTCGTATTTGCCTTTGATGCGGCGAATCAGCTTGTCGCCATACTGGAGCCGCGCGCCGACTTGTGGAAACCGCGCAAGGTATTTGTAAGCGGGTCTTGATAAAATGATGGCGAGCAAAAAGCGCTGAGACCGAGCGATGAAACACCTGCGCGATATAAGGGACGCCAATCTTGATTCCGATTCGCTCGTGACAATCGGCGTCTTTGATGGCGTTCATCTTGGCCATCAGCAGCTGATTCAAAGCCTCGTCGAAAGCGCGCGCGCCTCGCGACGTAAAGCGATTGTCCTCACGTTTTATCCGCATCCCGACAAAGTTCTGGATAAGGTGAAGACGCGCTATTACCTGACGACGCCGCAAAAACGGGCTGAATTGCTGCTCAATCTCGGTGTGGACCTCGTCATCACCCATCCATTTGACGACGAAACCCGTCATCTGCCCGCGGCCGACTTCATTGATCTATTGGTTGACTATCTGAGAGTAAAAGAAATTTGGGTCGGCGCTGATTTCGCGCTCGGATTCCAGCGTGAGGGCGACGTCCGCTTTCTGCGGGCGCAAGGCGAAAGGCGTGGATTCAAAGTCAGGGCGATGGAGCTGATCACCTCCCAAGCCAGCCAGCAGCTCATTCGCAGCACAACAGTGCGCGATCATATCCGCAAGGGAGACGTGATGGCGGCCGCCGCTTTGCTGGGGCGTGCCTATGCGCTGGAGGGCGTCGTTGTCGCCGGCGAGCGCCGCGGACGAACGATCGGCGTGCCGACGGCAAATCTCGAGGTCTGGCCCGAGCAGCTCATCCCGGGCAACGGCGTCTACGCCACCTGGGCGCGGCTCGGCGGCGAGACCTTCGCGGCGGCGACAAATATTGGGCTGAGGCCCACCTTCGACGGCGCTGCAGTGACTGTCGAGGCGCACCTGCTGGATTTCGACCGCGAAATTTATGGCGAGCGGCTGGAGCTCAGTTTCGAGAAACGACTGCGACCGGAGAGGAAATTCAGCGGATTGGACGCATTGGTGAAGCAGATTCAAGCCGACATCGCTGCCGTCCGAAGCAGCTTGCAGCCCGAAAAGCCGACTTAGTTTCGCCCGCGCTTGGGCAAGCGATAGCCGATCCGCCGCATAAACTCGGCATTGCTGCGCCAATTCTTTTGTACCTTGACGCGCGTCTCCAAATTCACGCGCGCCTCAAGCAATGATTCCAGTGCCACGCGCGATTCGACGCCGATCCGCTTGATCATGTCACCACGTTTACCGATGACGATGCCTTTTTGCGAGCCCCGTTCGACGAAGATAGAGGCTTCGATTTGCGCGCTGCGGCGTTTTTCGCGAAAGCGCGTGATCTCCACCGCCACCGCGTGTGGAATTTCATCGCTGGTGAGCTCGATGATGCGCTCGCGGATGATCTCGGCCGCCAGGAATCTCAGATTGGTTTCACTCGCCTGGTCGGCGGGATAATAGCGCGGACCGCGCGGCAGCAGCGGAATCAAACAGCCGATCAATTCGGAGATGCCGCGCCCGTCTTTGGCGCAAATCGGCAGCGCACTCTCATGCTCGCACTGGGCAAAATGCGCAGTGAATCCGGCGCTGTCTTCAGCCAGGTCGATCTTGTTCAAGGCGAGCGCTCTGGGCGTCCCGGGAACAATCCGCCCAAAGAGGTCAGCGATGTTTTCATCTTCAGTCGTCGGGGGCGCCGACGCGTCGAGGATCCAAAGAATGACATCGGAATCTTTCAAGGCGTCGTGCGCGACCCCGACCATATAGTTGCCCAATACCGATTTTGGTTTGTGTATGCCCGGGGTATCAATGAAGAGGATTTGCGCTTGCTCACTGGTGTAGATGCCCAATTGACGTTGGCGCGTCGTTTGTGGCTTGGTCGTCACGATGGCGATCTTCTGCCCCAGGATCGCGTTAATCAAGGTGGATTTGCCGACATTGGGCCGCCCAACCACCGCGACCAGACCCGAGCGATGATCTTCGCCCCAGTCGTCGCTGAAGATCGAATCCAACTCACTCATTTTGCCGCCAGGCGTTCAGGCTGACGAAGCGCGGAAGGCGCTGTAGCAGACCTTCGGGATAAGCTGGCGAGGCGTCGGCAATAAGCGCTGAAAGCGCCGCCAGTGGCCGGTCATCTTGAATGTCACGGTAGACGAAGACATCAAAGGGGTAATCGAAGTCCAGTTGCTTAAGCGCGACCATTTCGTCGCTGCCATCGTTTAGCAAGCCGCAGACATCGGCGCGCGGATAGAGATGCGCGCTGGTCATGAGGAAATCCCAAGCCTCTTCGCCATTCAGCAGTTCGCCATAATCGGCGACGACTAGATGCGGCACGATGGACAGATGCGGCTTGCCCAAAAAAGTGATGCCATAACGAATGATCAGTTCGCCGCGAGCGATCGCGCCGCCTTCGGGCAAAACCGCCGGCGACAGCAGCGCATGCCCGTCCAGTTCAGTGACGACGCCAGCAACCCGCTCGGCGATGGGCTGATACTGAAGCTCAGATTTTCTCTTCATGATGAGGGCAAAACTAGTGATGCTCGGGTTCCGCCGGAACGTTGATATCATCAAATCGTTCAAAGGGGCGCACCCAACCCAGCCAGAAGCCAATGGCGAGGACGAGCAAGAGCAATCCAACGATTAGCGCCAAGCCCAGCGAATGCGTGGATTCCGCGCCCAAGCCGGCGCCGTAGATGACGCCGATGCTGGCGCCGAGGATCAGAAGCGTCATGCCGGCGCCGCCCACCATCGCCAACCCATATCGCGTCAATCTGCTCGGACCTGCCGTTTCAACGTTCTGTTCTTCTGTCACTCGATTGCTGCCTTCTACAATGATACACTCTTGCGCTGGCGTCATTTTGCCTGTGACGCGCATTTTCGTCAAGTACAAGGGGAATCAATGAGCGCAAGAAGGGTCCTTTTCATCCGGCACGGGCAGACCGATTTCAATCTCGAACATCGCTTGCAAGGCGCTCTGCCCGTTCCCTTGAATGACTGCGGGCGTTCGCAGTCGCGAGCGCTGGCTTGCTATCTGAAATCCGTGGCGATCGACGCCATCTACACCAGTCCGCGGTCGCGCGCGCTGGAGACGGCAGAGATCATTGGCGCGGTCCTGGGGCAAGATGTCCGCGAAGACGAGCGCCTGGCTGAGATCGCATTCGGCGATTTTGAGGGTCATACATTTGCCGAGGTCGAATCGCTATTCCCGAAGGCATACCAAAAGTGGGAGACGGGATATCGCCCTTATCGCGTCCCGGGTGGCGAGTCTCGTCTTGATGTGCAGCGCCGGATGCAGGCGGCTTGGGATGACATCACCGGCGCAGCCAACATGGCGACGGTGGCAATCGTCGGGCACAGCTCGGCCATGATGATCCTGTTCGCCTCCATGTTCGCCCAATTGCCCGACAAAGCGATGAAGAATACCTCAATCACGACGCTGGACCGCTTCGAGGATATTTGGCGGATAAGCGCCTTTGCCGAGATGCCGCACCTAACTGGCTAGGCGCGATCGTCACTGAACAAGCTATCGCTTTTCCAGTATAATCCCGCTCGCAAATGCCAAAGCGTACAAGAGAGGAAACGACCGAATGACGCAACCGATTCGTATAGCGGTCACCGGCGGCGCGGGCCAGATCGCCTACAGCCTGCTCTTTCGCCTCGGCAACGGCGAAGTATTCGGCGCCGGTCAGCCGGTCGTGCTGCAGATTCTGGAAATTCCGCCCGCGATGGAGGCTTTGCACGGCGTCGTGATGGAATTGGAGGACAGCGCCCAGCCCCTGCTGCAGGATGTGATCATTTCTGACGATCCTAATGTCGCCTTCAAAGACGCCAACTGGGCGATCCTGGTCGGTGGCCGGCCGCGCGGACCGGGTATGCAGCGCAGCGACCTGATTGCAGCCAATGGGCCGATTTTCGTCGAGCAGGGCCGCGCCCTCAACGCGCAGGCCGCCGGCGATATTCGCGTGCTGACGGTCGCCAATCCCTGCAATTCCAACTGCCTGGTCGCCCAAGCCAACGCGCCTGATATCCCGGCTGAACGCTTCTTCGCCATGACGCGCCTGGACGAAAACCGCGCCAAAGCACAGCTGGCGCAGAAGGCTCGCGCGCAAGTCAGCGCCGTAAAAAAGCTCGCGATTTGGGGCAACCACAGCAGCACTCAGTTCCCAAACTTTGAGCACGCGCTGATTCATGGGCGGTCGGCCGAAGCCGTCATCGGTGATAGAAGTTGGCTTGAAGGCGAATTCATGACGACGGTGCAAGAGCGAGGCGCCGCCGTCATCAGCGCGCGCGGTCTAAGCTCAGCCGCCAGCGCCGCCAACGCCGCCCTCGACACCATTCGCAGCCTGCTAAAAGCGACGCCGGAAGGCCATTGGTTCAGCGCCGCCATTCCCAGCGATGGCAATCCCTATGGCGTCGCCAGCGGGCTGAGTTACTCGTTCCCCTTGCGCACTGTCGGGGACGGGTCGGTCTCGATTGTCGACGGACTTGAACTCAGCAAATACGCCAAGAACAAAATCAAAGCATCAGAAGCCGAACTTCTCGCGGAGCGCGAGGCGATTCAAGATTTGCTTTGAGCCGACGAGGGAATAGCGCAGTCACAGGGTAGAGATCGCATTGCGCTATGCGATCCTATTTTTTGCGCCTTTAACATGCTCGTGACCGAGCTCTAGTCGAGGTCTTCATTCTTGGATTTCTCGGCGCTGGCTTGCACGAATTCAGATTCCTCCGGCACGACGATCGCCATGATCAGGTAGAGAAGCACGCCAGGACCGCCAGCGATGGCGAAGATCACCCAAATCAAGCGCACGAGCGTCGGATCCACGCCAAGATAATCGGCGACGCCGCCGCATACACCGGCCAGTTGCCGCTCCTTGCGCGAGCGATAAAGTCGCTTGTTGACCTTGATGTTCATCGTGATAGTTTCTCCTCCCGGCTAGCGACGCCAGCGATTTTCTCGCTCTCGAAATGGCCCAAATCGCGCCTGCAGATTTCGCGCTGATTGATGCGCCTTCATAATATATACGCTCGGCAGATTCGCCGGTTGCGGCAGCTTGTCGTTTATCGACCGGCGCCATCGCGTGGGATTCCCAGGCGAAAGGGACTGTCGCCGATGCCGGGATACAACCGCGCCACACCCCAGAATGCGCGGATAGCGATCCAAAGCGCCATCATCAGCCAGACGCCGCTGAGAGCTCCCGCTCGGTTGCTCGCGATTAACTGCAAGCCCAGCAAGCCGCCAGCGGTCGCCATCATCATGGCGTTGCGCAGGAAGCGATAATCGCTGGCGCCCCAGTGTATGCCGTCGGTGATGAATGCCAGCGCATTCAGGGGCTGCGAGAGCGAGGCGATAATCCAGGCGGCATGAAAGACGGAGACGGCGGCGGCCGGCACGAAGGCAGAAAGCACGATCGGCGTCGCCGCCAACAGCAGGACCAGCATGGCGAATCCGGCCGCCAAGCTCCAGAGCGTCGTCGATATCGCCACGCGTCTGGCGTATTCTCGGCGGCCTGCGCCAATGAAATAACCGACCAGACTCTGAGCTGTTGTGGCGAGCGCCTCCGTGACCAGAGCCGTAAAAAACCAGACTTGTCGGATCACCTGATGAGCCGCGCCGGCCTCGGCGCCCATCTGGGTCGCGACGCGCGTGGCGAAGAGCACGAATATCGTCAGCGATGCCGAGCGAATGAAGAGATCCCCGCCGACGCGAAGCAACTTGAATCCATCGCGCCAGCTTACATGGCGGCTCAATCCAATCCGCCGTTTCAACTCGCGCAACATCCAGATAGCGCCTAGCCATTGACTGGCTGAGCTCGCCAAGCCAGCGCCGGCGACGCCCAGCGCCGGAACCGCGCCCCAGCCAAATATGAAGAGATAATCCAGAACGATATTCGCCAGATTGATGACCAACGCAATCCAGAGCGGCGTAATCATGTCTTGTACGCCGCGCAGCGCGCCGAAGCCAACAATAACGACGATGACGGCCGGCGCGCCCAGCGCCCGCAGCCGGATATACTCAGTCGCCAGGTCATGCACAGCGCCGTCGGCCCCCAGGGCGCTTGCCATGACAGGCGCTCCCGCATAAAGCAAGCCGCCAAGCACCAGGCTAATAGCGATGCCGATCAAAAGCGCCAGGCTGACTGCACGTCTGGCGCCCTCCATATCGCCGCGGCCGAATGTCTGCGCCACCTCGGTCTGCGTTGCAATAGCAAGAAAGTTGAAGATCCAAAACACGGACGACAAGGCGCCGGCGCCGACGCCGAGGGCCGACAGCGGCGCCGCGCCAAGCCGCGCGACCAAGCCGGTATCGACCAGCCCGGTCAACGGCTCGGCAATTAGCGAAAGAAGAATCGGCAGCGAGAGGCAAACGATTGTTCGATTGGGACGAATCAAGTAGGGATGGCGCTCGGATTTAAGTTTCGCTTCATTCATTTATGGCATTCAAGTCCGCGTGCCGGGCCGGCTTTGACCATGAGCCGAATTGGCAAAGGATTCTCTTGATTGACCAGCAGAGATGTTCAACCGTCCAGAAGCGCGCCGGCGAAGTCATGGTATCCGTTGACGAAATCGGCAACGCGCAATCGTCTCTTGCCAGGCACCTGCAGTGAAGTCGGATAATAGAGACCGTCTCCGGTTCCAATCGCGATCTTTCCATTCTTTTCAATCACACGTCCGGCTTCTGCGCGGCCAGCGCCGTGATTGCCCGCCAGAATTCGCAGCTGCGCGCCGGCCCAGCCGGTGTAGGCGCCTGGCCAGGGCGTGTGTGCGCGCACTTTGCGCTCGATCGCCTGGGCTGAGCTAGTCCAGTCTATTCTGCCCTCTTCTTTCTTGATCCGCGGCGCGTAAGTCGCCAGCGAATCATCTTGTTCGTGCGGTTCAATCTCGCCATTCAAGTAACGCGGCAGCGTCTCGACCAGCAGCTCGGCGCCGAGCTGGGACAATTTGTCGTGCAGGCTCTGGCCGGTTTCATCTGGCGCCAGCGGCAGCGCGCGCTTCGCCAGCAGCGGACCGGTGTCCAGCCCGGCATCCAGGAGCATGATGGTCGCGCCGCTTTCGCGATCGCCCGCCTTGATTGCCGCTTGAATCGGCGCCGCGCCCCGCCAGCGAGGCAGCAGCGAAGCATGTACATTGACCGTGCCAAATCGAGGCAAGTCCAAAAGCGGCTGCGGAAGAATCTGCCCATAGGCGACGACCACATGCAGATCCGCGTCCCAGGCTCGCAGCGTCTCGATTGCCGCCTCCTCGCGGATGCGTTCTGGCTGCATCAGCGTAAGGCCGGCTTCGCGCGCGAGCACTTTTACGGGGGACTCGCGCAGGCGCTTGCGGCGGCCCGCCCGTCGATCAGGCTGCGTGACCACGCCGACGACTCGATGCGACTCCATCAAAGCGATCAGGCTTGGCAGGGCGAAGGCCGGCGTACCCATGAAGACTATCTTTGCCATAGCGCCTCACATGGCGGAATGGTAGTATCGAGCAGTTATTCTATGGGACAATCCGGTCGCAGTCTATGTTGCAAAAGGAATGGGTACTGGCGCAGCGGGCGCCGGCCGAGCACCTTGAACGCTATCATGAATGCAGCCCTATCCTCGCGCAGTTGCTCTTCAACCGCGGCTTTGAAGATCCACATGCCGCGCAGGAATTTGTGAACGGAAAAGCCCTGAGCGAAGACCCTTTTGAACTGAAAGACGTGGACGCCGCGGTAACCCGGATTAACGACGCCGTTGCCGAGCGAGAGCCGATTGCCGTTTATGGCGATTTTGACGCCGACGGCATCTGCGCGACCGCGCTAATGACGCAGACGCTGAGGGCGCTGGGCGGCGATGTCACGCCATATATACCGGACCGCGCCGACGAAGGCTACGGGCTGAACGCGCCCGCGCTGGAGAAGCTGGCGCGGCGCGGCATCAAGCTGCTTGTCACCGTCGACTGCGGCATACGGTCTGTCGCGGAAGTCGCCGCCGGCATACGCGCGGGCTTGGATATCATCGTCACCGATCACCACTCCATTGGTCCTGATTTGCCGGCGGCTCTGGCGGTGATCAACCCGCGGCAAGAAGATTGCGCCGGCGAAGCGCGTCTGGCCGGCGTGGGCGTCGCCTTTATGCTCGCGAAAGCGCTGCTGCTTCACCGCTGGGGGACCAAAAGGGACCATTACCCCGCCGATTTTCGATTATCGGACCTGCTGGATCTGGTCGCTCTCGGCACGGTCGCTGATGTGGTTCCGCTCAATGTCGGCTTGAATCGGCGGCTGGTGAAACACGGATTAGCCACGATCAACGAAGTGCGGCGTCCGGGAATCGCCGCGCTGGCGCAGGTGGCGGGATTGAAGCCAGGCAGCATTCGAGCCAGCGATATCGGCTTCGGCTTGGGACCGCGCATCAACGCGGCGGGCCGCCTGCATACCGCGATGGCGGCCTACGACTTGCTCTGCTCGGCATCATTCGAAGATGCGATGCCGCGCGCCCAGGTTTTGCAGTCGCTGAATGCGCAGCGGCAACAATTGACGCGCCGCGCCCAAGCCGTCATCAGCGAGCAAGTCGGCGAGGTACCAGACCTGCCCTTAATCTTCGCCGGCGATGAAGACATTCAGCCAGGCATCGTCGGGCTGGTCGCTGGCAGGCTCGCCGAAGCATTCTATCGGCCAGCCGTGATTCTCGAGATCGGCGAAGACGAGAGCCGCGCCTCCTGCCGCAGCATCCCCGAATTCAACATTACGAGCGCCTTGGACGAATGCGCCGACCTGCTCGTGCGGCACGGCGGGCACGCCATGGCGGCTGGCTTCACCGTGAGGAACAGCAATATAGAGGCATTAAGAAGTGCGCTGGAGCAAAAGGCGGAAGCCGCTCTGCGCGGGCGAGCGTTGGCGCCAAAACTGCAAATTGACAGCGAAGTCCAGCTTGAAGATTTGAACGAGATTCTCCTGCATGAGCTCGATTTGCTTGAGCCGACCGGTCACGAAAACGGGAAGGCGGCCTTCCTGACGCGAGAGCTCGGTGTACTGCACTGTCGGCGCGTTGGCGAGGACGGGCGCCATCTCAAGCTTCGCGTCGCGAATCACAAAGGCGGGCAAGCTGACGCGATTGGATTCGGCTTGGGCGAATGGGCGAGACGAATGCCGCGCAGAATTGATGCCGTTTATCATGCCGAAATCAACGCATGGGGCGGAAGGCGCAATCTGCAGCTTCAATTGCTGGATATTTGCCCCGCCGCCGTCTAGCGCGACCGTGTTTCAGCTTGACCCGCGCGCGCCAGCGGCGTATATTGGGCGAGTTTGAAGGCTTTAGGGGGAAACGTTGCCGAGGACAAACCAGCGAGAAGCGGGCGAATTGAAATTCTCATACGGCGGCCAAGCCGTCATTGAGGGCGTGATGATGCGAGGGGCGCACTCGATGGCGGTCGCTGTGCGAAATCCCAAAGGCGAAATCGTCATCCATGAGCAGCCGTTGAGCGCGCGCCTCTACCGCGGGCGCATCGCCAAGACTCCTTTTCTTCGCGGACTCATTGGCTTGTGGGACGCCTTGGGGCTCGGCATCCGCGCCTTGATGTGGTCAGCCGATGTCGCTCTTGATGAAGAAGAAGACATCAGCTTCAACGGTCCGATCGGCTGGGCGACGATCGCCGTCTCAATGTTGATCGGCGTCGGCATATTTTTCCTGCTGCCTACCGCCGCCGCGACCGGCATCGGCAACTTGCTGGGTTTGAGCACCGTGGCGCATGAAGTTGTCGTTGACGCCGAAGGCAATGAAATCGCTGTCGAACCCCAAAGGAGCAACTTCCTCGCGTACGAGGCGCTGCCAATCGGTCTGGATGCCTTTCTCATCAACTTGATTGAAGGCGTCGTGCAGCTGTCGATCCTTGTGGTTTACATTTGGTTCGTCGGTCGGACAAATGATGGCCGGCGGATCTTTGCTTATCACGGCGCCGAACACAAGACGATCAACGCTTACGAAGCCGGCGACGATCTGCTGCCGGCAGTCGTCAGCCGCCACCCCATTGAACATCCGCGCTGCGGCACCGCCTTCCTGCTGACGGTCGTCTTCGTCAGCGTGATGCTCTTCTCGCTGATTGGGCGCCCGCCCTTCGCGCTTTTGATACTCTCACGCGTGCTCTTCATCCCCGTAATCGCCGGCGTCGCCTACGAGTTTCTGAAATACACCGCGTCCAACCTCGACAAAGCCTGGATTCGCGTCATGATTCAGCCCAATCTGGCTCTGCAGCATTTGACAACCAACGAGCCCAGCCTCGACATGATTGAAGTGGCAATCGTTTCCTTCAAGCGGGTTCTGCTTTCCGAGGGGATCTTGCGCGAAGAGGAAGCGGAGATTTCTGTTCCGCATCCGGACGAGGCGCCGTCCCAGGAAAATGCATAAGCTATCCCCTGTCGGTCGAGCAGCCAAGCTGCTGTTGGTCTTCGCTACCGTTGGCTTTTCGCTTGCGCTGTACCTTCGCATCACTGAAATACAGCGTGACGCTAACGTCAACATGGGATCGATGGATCAATTCGCTTATATGGTTTTCGCCAAGAAAGCCTACGAGTCTGGATACTCGTATACGGGCGGTCGCGCCCGCATGCCATTGTTCCCCTGGATTCAGGCTCTGTTTTATTCGCCGGAAATGAGCGACGAGGCCTTCTTCGAACAGGGAAAACAGATCAACGTTCTGATTTCAGTCGCCGGCATCGCTGCAATCGGCGCCGCATTCGTCTCAAAATTTTCCAAATTGTACGCCTCCTATGCCATCGCGTTAATCGCCTTCCTGTGCTTCGCCATTAAGGCGCCGTGGTTTCAAGCGGAGATTCTCTTTTATGTTCTTTTCGCCTTTGCCTTTATGCTTGCCGTCGAATCCATCCGCTGGCCCAAGTGGTACAAATCTATCGGCGTGGGACTACTCTTTGCACTGGCGCACTTTACCAAAGCCAGCGGACTGCTGGGAATTGCGATGTACGCCGGCAGTTTCTCTGTTCCCCTCTTGGCGGAGATCTACAGGCGCCGCCCGAACCGGCAGGGACTGACCCGCATCATCTTGCTCGCCATTGCGCCGCTGGTTATCTTCGCCGCCGCGCTATTTCCCTATTTCAACGAAAGCAAACACCGTTACGGACATTATCTGTACAATGTCAGCACGACCTTCTATATGTGGTACGACTATTGGGCAGAAGCGAAGGAGGGTACAAAGGCGGCCGGCGATCGCGAGGGCTGGCCCGACATGCCTGACGAAGAAATACCGAGCTTGACCAAATACCTCGCAGAGCACACATCGGCACAGATTGCGCAGCGATTTGTTAAGGGCGCGGCGCAAATGTACAAAAACGCCTGCGGCAGCGCCGACGGTCCGAGCCAATTCGGTTTATGTGTCCACGTCGGCATAGGCCTATTGATCATCTTGAGCTGTGTATACGGCAAATTGGTGGATGCCCGCCACCGACCAACTTTGAAAGACGCGCAGATTTTCGTGTTCGTCGCATCGCTCTTGTCGGTGTACAGCGTTTCGTTTATGTGGTTTGCCTCGATTAGCTCCGGGCCGCGTTTCATGCTGATGCTTTTGATACCGCTGTTGTGGTCGGTTGGATTGGCGCTGGAGGCGGCGCCCGCTTCCAGCACAAGCGGGTTAAAGGCAAGCCATTACCGGGCAGTCATCGCAGTGATGCTGGTTATTCTGCTTTCCCAACTATACCACCTCGTTGTAGAACGCGCGGCTCAGCTCTTTGGCGGCTTCTAGTTGAAGTCAACGCGCGTAACCCAATCGCTGCATCGCTTCCCCTGCCTCTCGCGCGAAGAAGTCGCGGTCGTGTTTGTCAAACAGCTTCCGCCAGTCGCCACTTTTGCCCAGGCGCGCTTGTTCGGAATAGGCGCCCCGCCGGCGCCTGAATCCCAATCTTCCCAAGACATTGTCAAGCATGGGTTCGCTGTTCTGTGGACCGGGGATGGCGAGGGGCCGCAAGCAGTCGTTGAGGCTGATTTGAAGGAAGGCGGACAGCTTCCGCAGGGTCGATTCAAATTCGGTCTCGAGCTCGCTATAAGAGACGGCCAGCAAGCTGTCCCTTTGCAGCCAGGAATCAACGTGCCGCGCCCAAAAGGCGGGGCGGCTCAAAGCCGATTCTTCGCCGTCTGTCGTCGCTTCACTGCGCAAAAATTGCGCGAATGTCTGGTTGCGCACGGTCTCGCTGAACGACTGCATATAATAATAGAGCGAAACCATAACATCACGACCATCCCGGTGCACGTAAATCGTCGGCGAATGCTGTAATACAGCGCGTACGAATAGGCGCTCGTCCAAACCTTTCCAGGAATCGGCGGAGGGCAGATCGTGTAAGTTAATCAGAACGCGCCCGTCCATATTGAGCAGTTGCCGGCGAAACTTGGCCAAGGGAATTGCGGCGTCGTGTTCCGCTTCCATCTGCTCCAGAGACATGTACGAATCGTTGATGTCCGGGCTGTTGTTCCGCAGCGCGTCAATCGTCCACTGCATGCCGGATCGGCGATGGCTGGCGACCACAATCGTATTGGCGAAAAACACCTATGCCTCCGCCACCATCCGCTTGAGTTCGTACAATTTTGTCAATGCTTCCAAGGGGCTAAGCCCATCCACCTCCATTGAGCGCAAGGCGCCCAGCACCGGATTTTCCGGCGTATCGAAGAAACTGAGCTGCTGATGCTGCGGCGCTGGTTTAAGGAGCGAGAAATCGCTGCCGCCCTCCTCCAACTGAAATAGCAGTTCCTTGGCCCGGTCCACCACCGAGCGCGGCATGCCGGCCAGCTGCGCCACATGGACGCCATAACTTTGGTCGGCGCCGCCCGGCAACAGACGATGCAGGAAGACGACTTCATCGCCTTGTTCCGCGACGGCCACATTGAAGTTGGCGCTGCGCGGCAGGATATTGGGCAATTCGGTCAGCTCGTGATAATGAGTCGCAAACAGCGTCCGGCAATTGAGCCGCGGGTTGTTGTGGATAAACTCAATGACGGAACGCGCTATCGCCAAGCCGTCGTAGGTGGAGGTGCCACGGCCGATCTCATCCAAAATGAGCAGGCTGCGCGGGCTGCTGCCGGAGAGCAAGCGAGCGGTTTCGACCATTTCTACCATGAAGGTGCTCTGCCCGGCGTGGATTTCGTCCTGGGCGCCGATTCGCGCAAATATGCGATCGACCAATCCGATGGTCGCCGAGTCCGCCGGTACAAAGCTGCCAATCTGGGCCATTAGCGTGATGATCGCCACTTGCCGAATATAGGTGGATTTGCCCGACATGTTGGGTCCAGTGATGATATGAATCCGCGATGTCAAATCGAGATGGCTGTCATTCGGCACATATCGGGTCGAGCTCTCGAGCAGTTTCTCCACCACGGGATGACGGCCCGCCTGAATATCGAGCACGGTATCTTCGGTCAATTGCGGACGCGTGTAGCCCTCCCGCACCGCCACCGTCGCCAGTGACAGGAAGGCATCCAGATGGGCGACGGCGCGCGCGGTCCTTTGCAAACTCTTCTGTTCCGCGCCAATCTGCCGACAGATATCGGCGAAAAGTTCACGCTCGGTCGCCAGGATCTCTTCCTCGGCGTTAAGCACGCGCGATTCATAATCTTTCAATTCTGGCGTGATGTATCGTTCGGCATTCACCAGCGTCTGTTTGCGCAAATAATCATCAGGCACTTTGTCGGCATGCGCATTCGTCACTTCTATATAATAGCCGAAGACCTTGTTGTAACTCACTTTGATGCTGGCAATCCCGGTGCGGCGCCGTTCATGAGACTCCAGGTTGGCGATCCAATCGCGGGCGTCTTGCGACGACCTCATCATGTCGTCCAACTCCGTTGAGTAACCGGGGCGTATCGAGCCGATCGTATTCAAGGTCGCCGGCGGATCATCATTGATGGCGATCCCAATCAAATTATAGACTTCCTCGCAGGGATCAAGATGTTCCACAATCGCGGCCAGGCTGCTCTGCTCGCCAATTAATTCGCGCAGCCGCGGCACAACAGCCAAGGCATGCTTCAAGCCGATCAAATCGCGAGGCCCGACTTTGCCCAGGGCAATGCGCTTTGTGAGCCGTTCGATATCGCCGACTCCCTTCAGCGCCTCCATCAGTTCCTCGCGCAGAATGTCGCCCGCCACCAATGCTTCGACCGCGTTCAACCGCGCGTTCAAGCGACCGATTTCAAGCAGCGGCTGGCTCAGCCAATCGCGCAGCAGCCGCGCGCCCATGGGGGTCACGGTCCGGTCCAGAATGCCAAGCAAGCTGCCCTTGGTCTTACCCTGGCGGATCGTCGATACCAGCTCGAGGTTGCGCCGCGTGAATGGATCCAACACCATGAAAGCGTCGGTCGAATAGGAACGAATCGTCGTCAGCTGCTCGAGCGATTGCTTTTGAGACGCGCGCAAATACTGAAGTACGCCGCCGGCGGCCGAAACCGCGTCGCCGCTGTCTTTCAAGCCGAAGCCATCAAGCGTCCCAACTCGAAAGTGATCACAAAGGAGTTGCTCAGCGCCGGCGTATTCAAAGGTCCAATCCTGGGCCGCGCTCAGATGGATGCCTTCGGGCAGGGTGACTCCGCGCTCCACCCAGCTCTCCGGCAGAATGACTTCGCGCGGTTCCAGCCGGGATAGCTCTTCAAAGACGCGAATGCCGACATCGGCGCCGCTGAATTGCGTCGCGCTGAACTCGCCGGTGGAAATGTCGGCGAAGGCAATGCCTGCTCGATGCCACTCGCCCGATTCGGCATCGCCGATCGGCAAGATGCCCATCAGATAATTGGCGCGGCCCTCTTCCAGCAATGCCGGCTCGACGACGGTGCCCGGCGTCATGACGCGCGTCACCTCGCGCTCAACGATGCCGCGGCCCGTCGGTTCCGTCACTTGATCGCAAACGGCGACATGAAAACCCTTCTCGATCAATTTGGCGATATAGCCATCGACGGAATGAAAGGGCACGCCCGCCATCGGGATCTTCTCGCCGCCCTTGCGATGCGCGCGCGATGTCAGCGTAATATCCAGCTCGCGCGCGGCTATTTCCGCATCGTCGTCAAACATCTCGTAGAAGTCCCCCATGCGGAACATCAGGATACAATCGGGATATTGACTCTTGATTTCCAGATACTGCCGCCGCATGGGCGTTACACGAGCCATCTCAAGACCCCGTCAGCGCTGTCAACGAGCTTACTTTTCAACGCATTCCATGCTATTGTAGCAACGTCAATTATCACCTACAAGTTGGCGAGTTGCGCTTTGCGGTTCAGCGCGAAATTGTAACGTTTCGCAACCTGACCGCGCGCTTGCAGCGGACCTGTAATACGCCGAAATCTGGAATAAGCACGGTGGGAAACCAGATCATCGCCGTCGATCTGGGCGGCACCCAAATTCGTACCGCCCGCTATGACCTTGAGCTCAATTTGCTGCAGCGCGAGAACACGCTGACAGAGGCTTACTTGGGCTTGCAATCCACAATTGAGCGCATGAAGGTTTATATCCGCAAGGCGATGCCGGCAAGCGCGGAGGATGTATTGGGCATCGGCATTTCGTCGCCGGGTCCGCTGAACCCCTTCGCAGGCGTCATCGTCGCGCCGCCGAATTTGCCCGGCTGGCTGGATGTGCCGCTGCGCGACATCATGGAGTCCGAATTCAGTTTGCCCGTGCATATCGGCAATGACGCCAACGTGGCCGCCCTGGCGGAAGCCTCCAAGGGCGCCGCGCAAGGCTGCCGACATGTGGTCTATATCACCGTCAGTACCGGCATCGGCGCGGGCATCATCTGTGACGGCAAGCTGCTGTTGGGGCGTGACGGACTGGCGGCTGAATTCGGGCATATTCCCATCGTGCTCGAAAACGGGACGGTGTCCTCGGTTGAGTTGGAAGCGGCAGGACCCGCGATTGCGCGCCGCGTCAAACGTTCGATTGAGGAAGGCGCCAAATCCAAGGTAATGGACATCGTCGACGGCGATCTGAAGCGCATCGACGCCAGAGCGGTCGGGATGGCGGCCGCCGCTGGCGACGAACTGGGGATCGCGCAGCTGGCTTACGCGGGCCGCATCATCGGCTTGGGCATCGTTTCCATTATGCACCTGTTCAATCCCGAGGTGATCGTCATCGGCGGCGGCGTCAGCAAAACCGGAGACCTGCTTTTCGCGCCGATGCGAGAGGCAGTGCGGGCGCAGGTGATGGACGAAGCCTACACCGAAAACTTGCGCATTGAGCAATCGGCTTTGGGCGATGACGTGGCTCTCATCGGGGCGGCCGCCCTCGTCGCGACCGACGGCGGCAACCTCGACATCAGCGAGCTGGACCGGCGATTCTAAGCCGATGCCGGGGGCAGGTCGACCGCGCAAAAACTATGCCCATTCGCTGGCGTGATACAATCGAATTATGTTGATGCGACCGGACCTTCGTACGCAGCAGCGCGACTTTCTGCTGGAGATTACGCGCGCCATCACCGCGCAGCTCGACCTGGACGAAGTGCTGCGGCGCGTGCTTCACGCCTCGCTGGTCATGCTGGCCGGCCGCGTCGGCGTCGTCGCGCTAAGCGATAAACATGACGGTCAGTTTTCCGTGCGCGCTTACAGTGGCATCGCGGCCGCTGATGTGGCGCAGCTCAATGACAAGCTGCAAGAATTGATGAACCCGCATGAGCACGGCGGTTTCAGCCGCGAGTTTCTGAATAGCAAACTGCGCGAAATGGCCGATGTTATTGACCCACGCCTCGCGCAGTCGATCGCGATGCCGCTGGTCTTCGCCCAGAATCCCCTGGGCTTGCTCATCGTTTTTCGCTCGTATCAGACCAGCATCACACCAGAAGACTTGATTACGCTGCAGAGCTTCGCCGATCAAGCCGCCATCGCCGTCAACAACGCGCAGTTATATGGCGCAATCAATCAGGAACGTCAACGGCTGGCAGCGATCCTCAACAACAGCGGCGACGGCGTCTTCATTCTGAATCCCGATCTCACGATCCAGCAGGTGAACCTCGCCTTCGAGCGCATGACCGGCTGGCGCCCGCAGGATGCGGTGGACCGCCCCAAAGGCGATGTCATCGTTTGGGATGCTTTGGAAGGTCCCGATATTGAAGACGCGCTGAACGCCGGTTGGGCGCAGACGAGTTCGGCCGGCGAGCGCGCCGATACCGTCACCGTCGAAGGCGACCTGCGGCGGCGCGACGGCATGACGATCAGCATCGGGATCACCTATGCCCCGCTGTTGACCGCCGACGGACGACTGGAAAGCATCATCGCGAACGTCCGCGATATCACCAATTTCCGCAAAGCGCAGGAGATGCAATCCGTATTCGTCTCCACCGTGCATCACGAGTTGCGCACGCCGATCGCCATCATCAAGGGTTACGCCAGCACGCTCGGCCGCGACGATGTGGAATGGGACAGCAGTGTCATCCGCGAGAACGTGGCGATCATCGAAGACGAAGCCGACCGACTGACCGATCTGGTTGAAGACTTGCTGACCGCCAGCAAGATTCAAGCGGCGCGCGAGCTGCGGCTGAACCTGGCCGATACCGATCTCGAATCCGTCGTCGCGCGTTCCGTCGCCCGCTTGGAGAGCCAAACCAATCATCGGTTCGCGCTCAGCTTCTCGGATAATTTCCCCCTGATACCCGGCGACGAAATGCGCTTGCGGCAGGTCATAGAGAATCTATTGACCAACGCCATCAAGTACTCGCCCGAAGACAGCACCATTACGGTGGGCGGGCGCTTCACCGAAAAGAGCGTGACCGTCTTTGTGCGCGACGAAGGCGCTGGCATCGCAAAAGACCAGATCGAGAAAGTCTTTGAGCGCTTCTATCGCGTCGACGACAGGCTGACGAGCCGAACCCACGGCACCGGCTTGGGTCTCTACCTGGTCAAAGCAATTGTGGAAGCGCACGGCGGCGAAATCTCGGTGAAGAGCCAGGTCGGCGGCGGTTCGACATTTTTCTTCACGCTGCCTCGCGATGAAGCGGCTGCCGCAGTGTAGTTTTTCACAGCCACATTGGCTGACGGATTGCCTACGCTGGGTAACGAGCTATGGTAAACTGCGTTTAGTTCGCTATGCTTTTGGCAAACGTTCGAGTTTAGATTAAAGAGGAAACCTATGCGGCTGCAAGATGCTGGGGTGAATGCCGGTCGGATCTTGACAATTCTTTTGCTTTTAATGGCCATGCTGTTGGTCGCCTCGTCGGCGCTGACGCAAGACAGCCCGGTCATGCAGGGACTGGCGGTCGCCAGAGATCTCATCGAAGAAGAGCGTGGCGAGCCGCTGAGGATGGTTCGCTGGCGCTTTTACGAAGACAATTGGAGCAGCGAGGCGAGCGCGCGGCTGTATGGCGCTTTCGGCATCGACAGCTGCGCCTCCAGTATTCCTTTTGCGCGCAAACGCGCCACGATTCTCTTTGGCTGGACCTACAGCTTGTTAGATTCATCCGGCAAAGAATACCAAGCGCGCGTCAGCTATGACCTGGCGCATTCGGTGCTCTGCGACGAAGTCATCGTCCCACCACAGTATGCGCCGCCGCCGACGCCGGTGCCTCCGCCGGCGCCTGAGCCCGCGCCAGAAGCGGCTCCAGAATCGGCGCCGCAACCGGCCGAGAGCCAGGCGGTCGCCGTCGTGCCGATCGCCAGCACGGCGAATGTCGGCGGCTTTGAGTTAGGAGGCCATATCGCCGGCTTCGGTGGCGCGGCAGTCAATGCCATGAGACAATCGCGCATGACCTGGGTCAAGAAGCAGGTGACGCACGGCATTTCTGACGGGGCTGGCATCATTGGCGCAGCGCGCGCCCAAGGGTTCAAGGTGCTGCTGGGCGCCCTCGGCAGCAAAGACCGGCTGCGCGATAACTTTGACGGATATGTGGCCGAGTTTGCGCAATACGTCGGCTTCCTGGCGAGTCAAGGCGCCGATGCCATCGAGGTTTGGAACGAGCCAAATATCGACCGCGAATGGCCGATCGGCCAAGTCAACGGTGGCAGATACGTCCAGCTGCTCGCCGCCGCTTACAACGCGATCAAAGCAGCCAACCCGAATACGATCGTCATTAGCGGCGCGCCCGCCCCGACCGGCTACTTCGGCGCTGCCGGCTGCACTGGCAACGGATGCAACGACGATGTCTTCATGCAACAAATGGCGCAAGCCGGCGGCGCGCAATATATGGATTGCCTTGGCTTGCACTACAATGAAGGTGTGCTCAGTCCGACGCAGAGCGGCGGCGATCCGCGCGGTCACTATCCAACCTATTTCTTCCAGTCCATGCTGAACCGCGGCCTGCAATACTTCCCCAATACCCAGGTCTGCTGGACGGAACTGGGTTACCTCAGCGGCGATGGCATGCCTGGCCCGATTCCCAGTCACTTCGGCTGGGCGAGCAATGTTACCGTTGGTCAGCAGGCTCAATGGCTGGGTGACGCCGTACGTCTGTCACGGAATTCTGGCCGCGTGCGTTTGATGATCGTCTGGAATGTCGACTTCACCCATTGGGGCGCCGATCCTCAGGCGGGCTATGCGATCATTCGACCCGGCGGCGGCTGCCCGGCTTGTGGCTCGCTGGCTGCGGCAATGGGCGGCTAGCAGCCTTCAACCCATCAAGATCGGTAGGGGCGAGACGGTGACTCGCCCCTTTTTGTTTTGGCTTTGCCACCGTCGAAAATGAAATGCCCATCTCCCACTGCGATTGCTGCCGCAATCAAACAGAAACATTATCGAACCAAAACAGAAGCGGGGGTCAATCCTTGCGAAAGTCAACGACTTCTACGATCTACGCCGAGTTTAGCTCCCCCTCTCCCCTTGTGGGAGAGGGGGCCGGGGGGTGAGGGGTGAAACTGAGTGATTTACGCTCAATCGCGAACGCGGGTCGTCAATCATCCAGACTCAGCAGCCAGAGATCGTTGAACAGGCAGCCGGTTCTCACCTCATCGTAATTCACCGCGGCGATGCCGACGCCGCCGATCCGCGGAATGCTGTCCAAGCTGCCGACATAGCGCTCGTCGAGGAAATAGTGGATAGTCTCGTCGCCGACGATGACCAGCAATTCATGCTCTGTCGCAGCGGCCACGCCCTGGTTTCCGTATATGCCGAGCTCAAATCCAGCGACAGTGCGCCGAGAAACGCCATAATCGCCGTGGCTGGTGACATAAGCCAGGGTGTAATTGTCATCATCGTTGTAATGGAAATACAATCCGCAGCCGCCGTTCTGCGCCGAGCGTACATCGAGCGTCAGCGACGCGCCTATCGCAAACTGCGCGAAGCTGAAATCGGAGGCGATTGGCAATCGCGAAATGCCAGCGCGCGCGCGCACGACCGAGCTCTCCGGCACGGCCAGTTTGATTTCGCCTCCGACCGGGACGAGCTGCTGACGCGCCAGCGTATTCGCCATGGCGTAGTAACCCCGCGCCACCAAACGAGGCGGGAAGAGCAAGCGCTCGTCGACGAGAGTCGGCGCAGTCACCAGGATCTCCGCCACGACAAATGACATTGCGCCGCCGATGCGCTCGTCGGTCATCAAGGCGACGCCCAAGCTGCCGGGCCGCTCTGGCGCATGATCACCGGCCGAGCCCACGACCTGGCCGTTGTAGACGACGTCAACGTGCCCGCCGCTGACCAGGACACCCAGCCGGAAATCCCCCTCCCCCGGGCGGATCGCTGGATGAGCGGTCCACTTCCGCAATGGCGTGATTTCAGCGCCGTCAACGCGATCCACGCGCCAAAAGCCGCGCTTGCTCAGCAGAAGGCGATGGTACTTCGTCGGCGACAGATAGCGGAAAAGCAGACCGACCTGCCAAACCGCCGGCGAACTCACCTGCCCGAAAGCGACTTCGACATACAACTCGTTTGCAATCGGGAGATGCAAGCCGACCAAACCCGCCGATTGCGCCAGCCCCCGCAGGTCCAAGGCGAAGGCGCTGGAATCAGAAACGTTGACCGCCCGGTCGCTGTATACGACTTCCCAATTCGCGCTGTCGACCGGCGCCTCGCGCAGTATCAGACGATCGTATCCGGGCAGCACATGCAGCCGATAGGCGCCCGCACTTTCGCCTACGGCGCGCACCGCAATCGTATAAGTGGACGTTATCGGCATCACGAAGGCTTGAATCGCCGCGTCGCGCTCGGCGGGATAATCGTAATCGTCGTTGGATACCACCAGCTTTCCCGCGTGATCGTAGATCTCAAGCAGCGGGTCGAGCTCTTCACTCAGCGCTTCGACGCGGAAGGAAAGCAGCGAAAGCTCAAGCGCAGTCAGCGAATAACGGTGGGTTTCGCCCGCGGCCAGCTCGCCATCGACGGCGCTGCCGACCCGCAGGGCAGTGTCTTGCGCGGCTAATGTGGAGAGGGACCCCAGCAGGCAAGCGATGCAGAAAATGATTCTGCCCGGCGCGGTCATTTGTCTTTCGGCATCCAGGAGGTATAGGTATCGGCCAGATAATCCAGATAGGCGTGGTAATCTTCTTGCGACATCTCCGCGCCCAGCTCGCCCCGATGAAATTCGGCCTGGGCGAGGCGGCGGTAGTTGCCGGCTTCGCGCAAATCGCGCCCGTCTTCATTCTTTCGTTTTTTCTTGCGCTGATACTGGAGCGAAAGTCGCGAAAGGGGCAGCGCCTCGAAATCCGTTGGCGAGACGATGCTGTAGGTGACGATATACTCGCCGTCCTGCTCCAGCGCGTTCGCCACCACATACCAGCCCTTGGGCACGCGCGGATGGCGCTTCGCTTCAAAATGCCACATGAGCAAGTTGACGTTTTGCGCCGCGTCGATGGCGCCTTGTACTTTGCTGCCGCTGACCAGCCTGATCATATCGCCGGCAAACTGAATAGCGCGATTGCTCGGCCAATAGGTTTTGGTCAAGTAATCAGCGCCGTAAGTCAAGAAAACCGCCACGATGAGCGCGGCGCCGATTGTGATCAAGCCGCCCTGGGGAAAAATGCTGCTGATTAGCAAATAGCTGGCGAGCGCGCCGACGATGAAGGTGACACAGCCGACCATGCGAACGCCCGAATGCTCCCGGTCCACCTCAAACTCGATATTGGGGACCTTGTCTGGCGCGTTTAACATGGGCATTCTGCTTCTCTATTTCTGCGTATCCACAGGGGGAAACGGCGGATCTTATCAGGACATCATAACGCAATTCATCCATGTTGCAATAGGGCCGCGCCCCGCCCTTGCGCCAAAATGCCGGCGGACTGCGCTTTGAGCCCAACATCGCCCTGCATTCATGCTGTGCAGTTCTCCCGTGCAGGTTGATGGCAGGCGCTTTCATTATGGTGACGGCACTTTGCTTTGGCTCGAATTTCGGCGCCCCCTTCATCGGCGGGGGCCTTATTCTCATCGTCGATCGCGACCGAAGCTGGGGGTGAAAATTGCAGCGCTGTCTTGATGAATCGCCGCCGGCGCCCTTTTGAGATTTGGCCCAACTATCAGCCGTCGAACTGCTTCCACCAGATGCCGGTGCACTCCGGCACGATCACCGTATCGCCGTCCAGGCACTCGTCCGCCACGTCATCGCCGAAGAAAAAGCGCATGAGCTCGTCGGCTTCTTTCGGCGAGGCAAATTGAAAATCCGTGCGGATCCAGCGGTAGGAGAAGCCATGTTCTCGCTCCCAGTAACGGTACAACTCTGCCAGCTTGCCCGATGGCGCGAGCGGTTGTCGACTGCCTGTACCCATCGTCTCAATGAGAATGGCGACGCCGCCCGGTTTCAGGATCCGCTCCATCTCGGCAAGCATCTTGTCCGTTCGCGCAGGCCAATCTTGCGGATGCCAGCCAACGACGTGCGCGAAGCTCCAGCCTTCAATGACCAGATCGGCGCAGCGCGAGACGACCGGCATGCGACCATTGTCGCCCTGCGCGAGGCGCCAATTGGTCGTGCCAGTCGCGCGCATGGCGCTGTCGGCTTGTCGTAGCATTGGCGCTTCAATGTCAAAGGCGAAGACCTGTTCCACCAAGACGGAGAGCAGCCGCGTTATTCGACCCGTGCCCGCGCCGAATTCGACAATTCGTAAGCCGCCCAGGGGACGGATATCGTGCAGCGCGGCAAAGAGATTGCCGTGTCGGTCTTCACGCGCAACGAGCCGGTCAAACTGCTCGGCTCGCTGGTGATAGATATTCTGGAAGAAGTCTCGCCGCGAAGACACTGTGGAACTTGTGGACCTTAGATTCGCTCAGGCGCTGAACTGATCGAGAAGCTCTTCAAATCGCTCTCGGTTGATTTGAGGATACTTGACCAGTTGCGCCTTGAAGACCGTCATATACTGCGCGATCTGCGGGCGGGTATAAGCCTCGAAGCGAAGCGTGACGGCCGGTTGCGTATTGCTCGCCCGCACCAGCCCCCAGCCGGCGTCGAAGTTCACGCGCGCCCCGTCGACCGTCACCACTTCGTATTCGCTCTGCAAGTTTGCTGTCATCTCGTCGATCATCTTGAATTTCAAATCGTCCGGCGCCGACAGCACAATCTCCGGCGTCGCCACCAGTTTGGGAATCTCCTCGAAAATCTCGGCGACCGTCAAATCGCTATTGCTTATGATTTCCAGCGTCTTCAGCGCGACGAGGGGCGCGTCATCGAATCCGTAATAGTCTTCGCCGATGAAGAGATGCCCGCTGACCTCGCCGCCCAGCAAGGAGCCGATTTCATTCATCTTTTGTTTCATCAAGCTGTGGCCCGATTTCCACATGACGGGCAGGCCGCCGTATTTGCTAATCTCATCGGGCAAAGCTTGCGACGCCTTGACATCAAAAACGATCGGCGTATTAGGGTGACGGCTGAGCAGGTCGCGCGCCAACAGCGCCAGCAGTCGATCAGCGGCGATATGATGCCCATGATTGTCGATGAAGCCGCAGCGGTCGCTGTCGCCATCAAATGCCAGACCCAGATCGGCGCCCAGCGCGACAACCTTGGCTTCCAATTCGCGCGTCATCTCCGGATCTTCCGGATTCGGGAGATGATTCGGGAAGGTCCCGTCCGGCTCGCAATAGAGGCATTCCACATCCAAGCCCAGGGCGGCAAGCACCGGTGGCAGATAGGCGCCGGACAGTCCATTGCCAGCGTCCAAAACGACTTTCATTCGCTTGGCCATCGTCACCTTGCTCTGAATCGTCGCCATATGCCGCTGGATCATATCGAAGTCTTCAGCAATATCCGGCTCACCGACCGTGAACGATTCGTCATGGATGATGCCGAGCAGGTCCTGAATCTGCTCGTCCGCGAGCGCCAGCTTGCCGTAAGCCATCTTGATCCCGTTGTAGCGCGTATCGAGATGACTGCCGGTGATCATGACGCCAGCGCCGATGCCGTCGTACGATGCCGAGGCAAAGTAGACGGTCGGCGTGAGCACCTCGCCGATATCGGTTACCGGCAGGCCGGTGGACGCCAAGCCCTCGATGACGGCCGCTTTGAGCGGTACGGAGGTCACGCGATTGTCCGAGCCGACGAATACGCGCTGCGACCGAAAGTGACGGGGCAAATAAGTGCCCAGCGCCTTGCCAACCAGCAGGGCGACAGCCGGCGTCAACTGCGGAGAGTCGCCAGCCGCGATTCCGCGGATATCGTATTTGCGAAAAATCGAAGGATCGATTGTTGTCATCGGTCTTTCTTGCTCCTCAAATTGGAATTTCCAGCCGCGCGCCCGTCCATACTGTTTTCTAAACGATCGCGCGCCATTTTCAAAATACGAGGCAGGCCCATTGTCGGCTCTGCCTCATGAAATCATGCGTGCCGCCCTCACAGATCTCAGGAATCAAGCACGAACTCCTCACCGTCGACATTGGCGGAAAACTTCAAGCCGCCGCCGCGCCTGCGGCTGGAGCTGATGCGCACCTCCGTGCCTTCCGGCGGATTGGCGCGCAGCAGAAAGTCGGCCAAGGGTTCGCGCAGATTGCGGCGCAGGATCCGGCGCAGAGGACGCGCGCCGAATTCGGGCTCGTCATTTTGCGCCAGCAGCCAGTTCTTGGCGCCTTGCGTAAAGGTCAGGGTTAATCCGCGCTCAATCGCCAGCTTGTTCTCCTTCTCGATCAACAAGTCCAGAATGAGCACAAAGTCATCGTCGCTCAGCGCATTGAAGAGGATCACTTCATCCAGCCGGTTGATGAACTCCGGTCGCAGGAATTCCAGCACTTCCTCCATGATCATCTCGCGCAAGTCTTCGGTGATATGGCGCACCATCAAATGCTCGGAGCCGATATTACTGGTCAGAATCACCACCGCCTCGCTGAATCGCGCGATATTGCCGCGGCCATCGGTAAGGCGGCCCTCTTCCATCACTTGCAGGAGCACATCCATGATGCGCGGGTGCGCCTTTTCGATCTCATCCAGCAAGACAATTGTGTAGGGCTGCTGCCTTATGCGCTCGGTGAGCTGCCCGCCTTCATCGCTGCCGACATAACCGACCGCCGAGCCAATCAGGCGGTTGATGCTGCTTTCGTCTTTGTATTCGCTCATATCGAGCGGGAAGAGATTCTCTTCGCTGCCGAACATGAAGTCGGCTAACACGCGCGCCAGCTCGGTTTTGCCGATGCCGGTAGGACCCAAAAACAGGAAGGCGCCGATGGGACGACGCGGATCCTTGAGCCCGACGCGGGCGGTCTTGATGGCGCGGCTGACGGATTGCACCGCTTCTTCTTGCCCAATCAAGCGCAGACGCAGGTGGTCTTCCATATTGGCATAGCGCAGCCTCTCGTCCGCGCCCAGCTTGGCGACCGGGATGCCGGTCATTTGGCTCGTCACTACGGCGACATCTTCAACATCAAGCGAGGCGTCATTGTTTTCCGGCTTGAAAGCCAAGTCGTCCTGTTTGCCCATGTTCACCATCGCCGCTGTGCGATGCAGCAACTGTTCCGCGCTCAATGGCAGCGGGCGGATGGTGAGAAAACGCTGCGCCATGCGCGCCGCCATCTTCAGCGCGTCGTGATCCACAGCGATTTCATAATCCGATTCCAAATGGGGCGCGATCGTTTCCAGAATGCATACGGTCTCTTCAAGCGACGGTTCGTCCACGCGGATGACCTGGCTGTTTTCCATGATGGCGCTGACGCCTTGAATCCGCTCTTCGAATTCCTGCACGCTGGTTGTGCAGATGATGACAGGGTCATCACTCAGGAAAGCCTTCTGCACCAGCGATGTCGCTTTGTTGAAGTCGGCTTTGATCGGACCGCCGAAGAAACGATGAATCAGCGGCAGGAACAAGATGCCGCGCCGCGCCGCGCTCATACCCGCGCGAAATGCCTCCTGGTCGCCATCAAGCAGCGCCGTCTCACTGATCTGCACCAGATTCGAAAGCCCGGCCGGTCCCTTCTCTTCCGCCATTAAGAGCGCCAGGCTGTAAGCCAGCGTGCGCTTGCCGACGCCATCGGGACCGACCAGAACGATGTGGCGGTTGACCGACTGCGTCAAGACGTTGATCACGTTGCGAAGCAAATCTTCGCGAAAATGAACCGCGCGCAGCAAGCCGCGTTTCGCCCGCTTGACGAAGTCCACCGTCGTGCTGTCTTCGCGCGCCGGGATGATTTTGCTGGCGTCGCTGTAGGCGTCCTGTATCGCCTTGGGCGTGATGCTGAATTGGCGCAGGATGCCGCCCGTGCTCACCGATGACTCCGCCAGAACCGCCAGGGCGTGGTCGGTGTCGATTTTCTGCTCGTTCATCGAGTTGGCGATCGTGAGCCCGTCATCCAATAAGACGATGCACTGTCGGCTGAGCGAAATCTTGCGGTTGCCGATGGCGACGAAGTCGAGACTGCCATCAGGATCCCGCCGCGATTGCGCAGCGACTTTGACTTGCCGCTCGAGGCGCTCGAGATCGACGCCGCGCGAGGTCTCGAACATCTTCAGCATGCGCCAAGCCGCCGTGTTCTCTCGCCGCAGCAGCGCCAGCAACACCATCTCCGGCATGATCGACGACTTGCGGAAGTCTTTCAACATCGGCGCCGCGTCGTTCAGGACGGCGTCCATGTCCTTCGAAATCAGATCGGGATTCAGCGTAGACATTGGCCAGCGAAATCCTCTGCCTTGCTCGTCACTCAAACTCGCCCTGGGCGCATGGTCATTATAGCTTAGGATGCCGCGCCCCGAACAGATTATCTCGCATCCGACGTATGAATATCGTCAGAATTTGAATGGCGCCAGCAGGGTATCTGATAGCTCTCCCCTGTTTACGTTGCACGTTACAAGAAGGCGTTACAGCGCCGCGCGTAGGTCGCGTAGACACTGACCGCCGACACTGCGGTTCAAACGCCCCTACACGTTTGCGTTTTGATTAAGATTCGTAGGGGCGAGGTCGCGTAGACACTGACCGCCGGCGGTGACTCGCCCACTGTATTCCGTCTGCACAACAGCATTCAACGCATCTTGCGTGGGCGGCGGCATTGTCGCGCGTGTGTCCGCATCGGTTCGTGCTGCGCGGTTCACGTCAACGTCAGCGTGTCAAGCCTGCTAGAGCCCGTTTGACACTAGAACTCGTTTTTCTGTACGAACATGAAGTGCAGAAAGTTGTACAAATCCTCACCGGCGAGCAGCCGCGGCCGCGCGCGGTCGTCAATGATGCCAGGGAAAAGCTCGACCGCTAGCAGGTTGCCATCATAGATATACAGCGTGTCGAGGAAAAAGCGCCGATTGCCCCAAGGCAGCTGATCGAAGAACAGATTGCCCAAACCGTAATGGATGAAGGCGGTCTCGCCCCGTCGCGTCTGATAAAACTCGAAAGTCATCGGTTTATGTTCGGCTGTGCCGATCACGATGTCTGCGCCCCATTCGGCATAGGTCTGATAATCGAGACGCTGCTGATGCATCGGCTGGAATGCTTCAAATTCCCGGTACTGAACCGTCATCAAAACGAGATCAACCTCAGCCGCCAGCTGCGGCAAGGTTTCGCGCAGCCAGCCGCCGCGGCAATAGGCGTTGCCGGGCCGCCGTCCCCCGAGCGCATCGGAGTCGTCATTGGCGAAGGCGTAGTAAGGACCGATATTGTTGCAAGCCAGCCAGCCGATTCTCGAGCCATTGTGCTCCAGGATCAGCGGCTGCCGCGCACCCTCAAGATCTCGTCCGCCGCCGACCAGGGCGAATCCCTGTTCCTCAAAGTAATCTAAGGTATCCTCGAAGGTCTGGTATCCAAAATCGTTGATGTGGTTGCCGCTGAGATCGACGACGTCCACATCCAGGATATCGAATATCCGCGCGTGGTCGCGCAGCATACACAGGCTGTTCACACCACCCAGCTCAACGCCGGTATGCCGAGGGCAAGCCGGCGCGATGGAAGCTTCGTGCGTGATATGAAAATAATCCGCCCGGCGCGCGTAGTCGCGTATGCCGCTGGCCGCCCGCTCCACACCGATGGCTTCGACCGCCGGCAGCGTGTGGCGGGCGATGGCTGTCGTGCCCGAAAGCGTGATGCGCGTCAAGCTTTCGCTTCTGAAGTTGGGCGCCTCGCTTTGGAAGACGAGCGGATAACGCGCCAACTGATCGACGACCGGAACATCATCCAGCCACAATGGGCGAAGACGCAAGTGAAGCTGGTCAAAAGGCAAAAGCGTGTAGCTCTGCTTATCGCGCCAGAGAGCCGGAAACAATCTAGTATCGGGCACGATCTGAATATGCGGATGCAGAATGATGCCGTGCCGGCGCAATCGGTCTCCGTTGGATTCGCTGAGAATCAGCCGCTCATCAAGCCCGCCCACAAGCAGATCCGTCAGTTCTACTGAGTCAATCGATGTGCGCAAGGCGCCGAAGCCGGCCGCCGGCAGCCACAATTCCAGACCGTCTTCCGTCGCTTGCTCAAGCGCCGCTTCAGGCGCTGCGGAGCCGTCAAGCGCACTCGCATAAAAGTTTAGGTAGGCGTCGATGTATCGCCGCCAGGACGCTTCGCTGTGATCGCCGCCGGGCTGCACGACATAGTGGTGCGAGACGCCGCCATTGCGCAAGATCACGTGCATGCGGTCGATGCCGTCAGCGGCATGATCGTTCGTGCCCCGGTCGATCCACAACTGCAAATGCGTGTCGGATCTCAGGCTCTGCGCCAGATTGAGCGGGTTGTCTGCTGGCTCGGCGTGCTCGCGGTCAAAATAGGGACTGTGCCCGCCGATGGCGACGAACTCGCCCGGGAATCGCAAACCGAGATGGAAAGCCCAGAAGCCCCCGCGCGAAATGCCGCCGATCGCGCGCGTGCCGTTGATGCGATAACGCCCCTCCGCCTGACTCAACAGGTCGAGCAAGATCCTGTCGTAGCTGATGCCGTTAAAGTGGTTCTTGTTCGCGATGGATCCGCCATAGGGCATCAGGACGATCATGGGCGGCGCATTCTTTTGCTGAATTGCTGTTTCCAGCGCGTTCAAGAAGCCCAAGCGCGTCCATTGACTGTCGTCGGCGTCCGAGCCGTGCAAGAGCAGCAGCAGCGGATAAGACTCATCAGTCGCCTGATAACAGGGCGGCAGATAAACGGTGTATTTCCGCTCATGGCTGGAGATTGCGCTGAGATAGGTCTCCCGCGAGAGTGTTCCGGCTTCCGCACAGTCCTCGTTTTGCGCTTGAAGGCCAGACGTGATCGCCAGCCACGCGATCGCAACGATGAAAGTTGCAAAGATTGACCGATGCAAAATAACTCCGTCAAATGAAATGACGAATGAATGATGGGGGTAAGGATATCAAATGGCGCCGGGAATGGCAGAGGCGGTTCAGCCCTCTTCCGAGATTTCGCCCAGTCGATAGCCGATGCCGCGCACGTTGACGATCAGGTCGATGTCCCCAAGGCGCCTTAGCTTTCGCCTCAGGTTGCTCACGTGCGGACGAATGACTTCGCGCGCTTCCGTTTCTTCCGCATGATATCCACGCACTTCGCGCACCAATTCGTGGCAGGATACGACGCGGCTGCGATGCGCCGCAAGATACAGCAGCAGGTCAAACTCCGTCGGCGTCAAACCGACCGACCCGGCGTCGGACTCGATCTGATATTTGCCGGGCAAGATGGAGAGCGGACCGAGACAGATGGCGTTGCCGCGCAGGGGCATGCGTTCACGAATCTCCGCCGCGCCCCTTTCCATATCGCGCGTGGCGGCGGCGCCAGTGTCCGAGACTTCACGCGCCAATTCCGAGACCGTTCGTTCGATGGTATCCAGCAGGCGGCGGCGGCGCGTCAGGCTGCGCGCGTTTGCAATGCCACGTTCTACGCTCTCGCGGATATCATCGCTGGAGCAGGGCTTGATCAAGAAATCGTGGGCGCCGTGCCGCAGCGCCTGAATCGCCGTTTCGACATTCGCCTGCGCGGTCATTAACACAACCATGGCATCCGGCGCTGCATGTTTGATGCCTTGCAACACTCTTATGCCATCCATTCCGGGCAGGTCAATTTCACAGAGGACGAGATCAAAGTCTGTCTTGTCGTAACGTTCGAGCGCCGCTTCGCCGCTGCTCTCTTCCGAAACCAGGTAGCCAACGCGCTGCAACGCTTTGCTCACGGTATAGCGATTGACGCCATCGGCGTCCACGAGCAGAAGTCGCATGAGCTGTCTCTCAGCCATTGTGGCCACCAGGCCCGATACCCTTGGATACCAGGAATTATATAGGATGTCGGCAGTGCGGGAAAACGTATTGACCGTCAAATCCTGTGCAGAAACAGGCGCTCAAGCCAGCGTCAGCGTTATGACATCGGCCTCGCGCAGACCCTCACTGGCGACATCGGCCAGATGCCAGGTATCGCCCAGGCAGATGGCAATGATTTGGTCGTCAGCGCAAATCAAAGGAATCCGATCACGGATGTCGCGCCGGATCTTGCGGTCAATCATCCAAGCCTTGATTTTGCGCGATCGCCCGCCCATCCCTTTTGGTTTGAAGCGGTCGCCCGGGCGCCGAGTGCGCAGCCGAAGCTCAAGACCGGCCGGCAGCCGCAGCCTGACGCCTTCGCCTTCCAAATGCCCACCGGGAGACAGACAGATCGTCAATCCCTGAAACAGAAGCGGGGCGCCAAGCCGCAGCGGCTTATCAGTCGCAATCGGGATCAAGCGATACCGCTCATGCTCGACACCGGCTTCCTTCCGCTCGATACTGATATCGTCATATCCCTTTCGCATCTGAAGACCGCCGCTGATATCGCGGCGAGAACCGGTGAGAGGCTCGCCCGACCAAGCGATTAAATCCAGGGTGAGCGCGTGCGACAGAGAAGCGGAATCGCCTGACAATTGGCGACAGGCGGTCTGGATGAAGCGCCGCTGCAGCGCCGGATGCAGGGCGGCGAATTCGGCTGCATTTATCTGCCAGCGGTCCGCATGGACCCTAACTGACGGCATGACGGTCCTGTCAACTTGCGCGGCGATGAAGTCCTCATCGACGCCGGCGGACTCGGCCAAGCGCTCAAACGCAGCCAGCAGATCGGGATTCAAACGCCTCAGTGTGGGGATCACCTCATGGCGCAAGTAATTCCTGCGAAATCTTGTATCGGCATTGCTCTCATCAACGCGAAAAGGCAGCTCGTGCTCGCGGCAATAGGCTTCCAGTTCATGCTTTGCGATGCGCAGCAGGGGCCGGACCAGGCGAATGCCGGCATGGTCAGGCATATCCGATACGACCTGCATGCCGCGCAATCCGCGCGCGCCGCTGCCGCGAATAATGTTCATGAGAATGGTCTCGGCCTGGTCCTGCGCATGGTGCCCGACGGCGACGCAGCATCCGCCCTGGTCGCGCGCGACTTGGGCAAGAAAGTCATAGCGGGCGCGCCGCGCCGCCGCCTCAATGCCAACTCCCCAATTTGCCGACAGCGCAGGGACGTCAGCCTGACCCAGGGTGCAGGGAAGGCGCCAGCTAGACGCCAGACCAGCGACGAATTCCAGGTCCTGCTGCCCGGCTTTGGCTCGAAGGCCGTGATCGAGCGAAGCGACATGGAGCTCAATACCAAGCGCGCCCTTGGAGCGCTTCAAGAGATGGAGCAGCGCCACCGAGTCGCTGCCGCCGGAAACGGCGACGACTGCCAAGTCCCCTCTGAAAATCGCGTCATGCCGTCTGAGCGTATTCAAAACCCGGTCAAGAATCATTGCGTATAAAGTTACGAATCGCCTTAGCTCACCGAATGCAACTCCATCATAACCTCGCGCGGTCATCTTGTGAACAATGCGTGAATCGGTGCTATATTTGATTGAAGCGAATGAACGAAATGCCAACGTTGGCGTAACGTTGAGCGTGGCAAATATTCGTTAATGTTGAACTATGATATAATGCGCGGCGTACGCGTTTCGTCGAGGTTTCATTAGTGCTTAGTCCCCTGGACTTCCTCTTCGGGCTGTTTTCGCTCGACATTGGCATTGACTTGGGTACCGCGTATACCTTGGTGTATGTACGCGGCAAGGGCATCGTCATCAATGAGCCCTCCTTCGTCGCGATTGACCGCAAGACCAGAGCGCCGATTGAAGTTGGCGCGCGCGCCAAAGAAATGTGGAGCAAGAATCCGAAAGATATTTTGATCGTCCGACCGCTGCGGGACGGCGTCATCAGCGAGTACGAAATCACCGCTCGCATGTTGGATTATCTAATCAAGAAAGCGCATGAGCAGAGCTGGGTGCCGGTGCCCCGGCCGCGCGTCGTGGTCGGCATACCGAGTGGGGTCACCGAGGTCGAAAAGCGCGCGGTCATTGAAGCGACGCTGGACGCCGGCGCCCGCGAAGCCCACCTCATTGAAGAACCGGTGGCGGCCGCCATCGGCGCCAACCTGCCGGTGCTGGAGACACGCGGTAGCATGGTGGTGGACATCGGCGGCGGCACGACCGAAGTCGCGCTTTTTTCCCTGGGCGGCATCGTCATCAGCCGCTCAATTCGCGTGGCCGGCGACGAAATGGACGAAGACATTGTGCAGCACCTGCGCAACAAGCACAATTTGCTTATTGGAGAGCCGACAGCGGAAAAGGCGAAGATCGATATCGGCTCGGCTTATCCCTTGCCGCAAGAGCGCACCTATATGGTCAAAGGCAGAAACCTGAATACCGGCTTGCCTGATTCCGTCGAGGTCAGTTCCATCGAAATTCGGGAAGCGATCGGCGGCTCCGTCAGCATCATCATCGACACGGTGAAGGACGCGCTTGACGATACGCCGCCTGAATTGGTCGCCGACCTGATGGAAAGCGGGATCACGATTGCCGGCGGCGGCGGGCAACTGCGCGGTCTGGACGAACGCTTGCGCGAGGAAGTCAATATCCGTTCCTGGCTCGCCGATGACGCGATGACCTGCGTCGCCCGCGGCGCGGGCCGCGTTCTGGAAGACTACAACAACCTGCGCCGTCTGCTCACTGGACCCGAACGCGGCAGCACGCGACATTAGCCTTGAACTATAGGTTGCGTTCTAGTCCTACAGCCAGCCGCGCTTTCCCGTCTCAATCAGCCCGTTTTGCCACAACTCAGGCGTAAACCAGTCCAGAGATCCGCGCTGAAGACGATGGTTTCGTGATTCTGTGCGCGCCAAGTTCTTTCAAGCGAGGGCTTGTGCTAACATAGGGCTAACTGCGCTGGCGGGAGATCTTTAGATTGAGAACAATTCGCCAATCCGGCCGAATACTGGCGCTGATTCTGATGCTCAGCTTGTGCGGCGGCTTGGTTCTGCTGAGCCTCGCTGGCATATTGGCGCCGGCCGAAACGGTGGTTGCCGCGCCTCTGAACGGGCTCTCGGGCCTGTTTAACCGCGTCTCGCTCTCGATCAATGCCGCCTTTGAAGAGCTGAACAGCCTGGGGCAGCTGCGGGAACGGATCGCCGCGCTGGAAGAACAACTCGCCCGCCGTCAAGTCGAACTGATCGAATTGCGCGAGGCGGCCAGTGATTACGTTCGGCTGCGGGATCTGCTCGCTTATACAGCGCCTTTGGAAGATCAGGAATTCCTGCCCGCGGACGTCATCGCCATTGAACAGACCGGGATCGCGCGCAGCATCATCATCAACCGCGGCACCCGCGATGGCATTGCTCGCGGCATGCCGGTCACCACTGAATTGGGGCTGGTGGGCAGAATCATTGACGTCAGCGCGAACGCGGCGCAGGTGCAGTTGATCAACGACGAGAACAGCGCTGTGAGCTCCCGCCTGCAGACGACCCGCGCGCATGGCAGCATCATTGGACAAGCCTCCGGCGTGCTGCGGCTCACAATGGTCGACCTGGACGAGCTGATTGAGCAAGGCGACCTCGTCATCACCTCGGGGCTAGGCGGCAACTTCCCGCCCGATATCGTGGTCGGCCAGGTGACCAGCGTCCGCCAATTCGAGTTCGAGCTATTTCAGGAAGCCGAGGTTCGCAGCCTCTTTGACTTTGACACGCTGGAATTGGTGCTGGTCATCACCAGTTTTGAGCCGATCGACCTGATGATCTTCGAGGAGACGGGCGGAAATTGATATGGGCCGTTACCTGTCCATAGCGGTATTGGGCTTGGCGGCGGCGCTTTCCGCCAGTTTTGTTCCGCAATTTATCGCCTTCGTCGTCGCCTTGCTCAGCAACTTCACGCCTGTGCTGAACGAGTCGCGCGGTCATCCGAGCCTGGTCATGCTATTGGTGATCTGCTGGTCCCTGCGATCCAGCTTGGCGGAAGGCTTCGTCTGGGCGCTTGTCGGCGGCATCATGCTTGACCTGCTGTCGATTTTGCCAATAGGCACATCGTCGGCCGCGCTGGTCATGATCGTCTTCGTCGTCAATGGCGTTGCGCAACAGCTGCTGCGCCTTCGCTCTGTCTTTTTGCTGGCGATTACGGCGATCGCGACTGTCTTTTTGACAGCCTATACCATCATTGCTCTGTTTCTGCTTGGCTATTCCTACGATATCCCGTCACTAATCCGTTTGATGCTCTTGCCGACAATGATTTCTAATCTCGTCGCTGTATTGCCCTTGTACGCCATCGTACGTATAGCACAGCGCCGGCTCGAAGGCGGCTTGCAGATTGCGCCGCACAGCTTGACCTTGGGCACGGAAATGGGCGGTCGCGAATGAAATCCAACCGAATTGTTCCATTTCAGACTTGGCGCTTGACCTTTTTTCAAGCGGTCATTCTTGCCGTTTTCCTGATATTCGGCATCCGCATGTACGAATTTCAGGTGATACGGCATGACGAGTTCGAGATTGAGGCGAACGATCTTCGATTCAAACGGCTGCCGATTCCAGCCAGGCGCGGCGCGATATTTGACCGCAACGACAGACGTCTCGCCTTTAATGTGCCAGCCTACAATGTGACCATTATTCCGGCTCAACTGCCCGGCGACGTAGAAGCGGAACTCGATGTTTACAACCGCTTGTCGGCATTGGTTGGCGTCCCACCGACGCGCGAAATCGCCGAACAATCGGGTCAATTTGTCCGCAGTATTCAAGACTTGGTCGAAGAAGGCGAAGGCATTGAGCCATTTAGACCGGTCATCGTCGCTCTTGATGTCCCGCAGTTAACCGCGATGCAAATCTTGGAAGAACGCATCTATATGCCCGGCGTCGATGTGGAGCCGATCGCGGTTCGGGAATATCCAACTGGCGCCTTAACTACGCATATCATCGGATACATGGGTCCGATCCCGGCGGAAGAAGCGGAAGAACTGATAGCGCTGGGATATAATCCCGCCTTCGACCGTATCGGATATGAAGGCATAGAGCGGTACTTGGAAGCGCGCCTGGCGGGCCAGCGCGGTTCTATCCTCCGCGAGGTTGATGTCGCGGGAGAAGTAGTCAAAGTCGTCGGTCAAGTCGATCCGGCGCCCGGGCAGAATGTGCGGCTGACGATTGACAGTGATTTGCAAGCATTTGCCCGCCAAGCGCTCATTGATCAGTTGGAGGAACTGAACCGGACGGCGGGGCGCGCCGTTTCTCAGCAAGGCGTGGTCATCGCCATGGATCCGCGCACCGGCGAGGTTTTGGCGCTGGTCAGCTATCCCAGTTACGACAATTCCCGCTTCGCCCGCGCGATTGATGTCGACTACTTTCTGGAAATCGTCGCCGATCCGCTCTTTCCCCTCCTGGACAAGACGATCAAGGGCCAGTATCCGCCGGGCTCGGTCTGGAAAGTGATCACCGCCGCCGCCGTCTTGGAAGAGAAAGTCATTGATCCCGATACCCTGCTGCTTGACGAGGGTCAGCTTTTGGTGGAGAACCGTTATGCCCCGCTGGATCGCGCGGCCGCGCAGCGATTCGTTTGCTGGCTTCGCAGCGGGCATGGGCGCGTCGACATGATCCGCGGCATCGCCTGGAGCTGCGATGTCTACTTCTATCAGATCGGCGGCGGCAATCCCAATCTCTCTTCACAAGCCATTCGCCCCGGCGGCCTGGGCATCGACGACTTATTCCGCTATGGCACCGCCTTCGGCATTGGCAGTGAATTGGGCATTGAGCTCCCGTTTGAGAATCCCAATCGCATGCCCGATCCGGATTGGAAGCGCCGCAATCAGGGCGAGAGCTGGTCGACGGGCGATACCTACAACGCGGCATTCGGTCAAGGCTACGTCAACGTAACGCCGCTGCAGCTGATAGCATCCGTCGCCGCCACCATCAACGGAGGCGTTCTCTATCAGCCGACAATAATCCGCGAATTTCTCGATGAAGAGCGCCAGATTATTGAAGGATTCCAGCCAAAAGTATTGCGCACGATCAATCGCGAAATGATGACTGCCGGCGACGAACTGACCTTGCTGCTGCTTGAGGATATGCTGATGAAGGGCGAAGCGAGCCTGGCCTGCGTCTGTGAACCAAATTCGACCTGGTATGATCCGTTTCGCTGCGACCCGGAAGGTTATCGCAATACAGTCGACCTGAATCCTGACCCAGGCATTGAAGACTTGCAGACCTACCGCATTCACATCCCGCTGAACTACAGCTTTAACGGCTCGGTTTGCCAGCAAGTGAGATTTCGCACAGTAAACACGCCTTACATTCCGCCCTTTGTCACCGCGGGAACGCTCGACCTGGTGCGCGAAGGCATGCGCGAGGCGGTCATCGGCGAGGGCGGCACGGCGCAGCCAGCGACGCTGCCATTTGTCGAGGTCGCCGGCAAGACGGGCACGGCCGAATATTGCGACGACAATGCTTGGGCGCTCAACCTTTGCGTCCCGGGTCAATGGCCCGCGCACGCCTGGTACACCGGTTACGCGCCCTACGATAATCCAGAGGTCATCATCTTGGCCTTTGTCTACAACGGTGGCGAGGGGTCGCAGGTCGCCCTGCCGATAGTGCGCCGCACCATGGCCGAGTATTTCCGGTTAAAGGTCGAGCGCAATGGAATGCCCTTGAACGCGTCGGCCGCGACAAGCGAGGCTTAGCGTGCGGCGGCTCTCAACCGAGCAGCTGCTGCTGCTTCGAAAGTGGATGCCGGCGGGTTTTACCGCCGCGATCGCCTGGCTGCTGATGCTCATCGCAGGCGAAACGCCCATCGCGCGCGCTTCGGGCTTGGCTCTCGCCATCTTTGGCGTAACGGCAAGCATGCGTCAGATGGGATTCGTCGCCTCCATCGCCGGTGGTTTGACGCTTGCGCTCTGCCCGGTCTTCTGGTCGCAAACGGGCGGCGGCCAGTCGCAGCCGTCGACGCTTTTCCTGGCCGCCGGCGCTGCCGGAATGGCGATGCTGGGGGCGTCTCGTTTGCTCAAGCGCAGCGACCTGGGAATTGCTTCGGGCGTGCTCTTCTTCCTGGTGATATTCTGGAGCCAGGTGGGCGCCGCCCAAAGTCTGCGGCTCAACGGCTTGGTAACCGCCTGGCTGCTATATTTGATGGTCGACATGATTCTGCTTACTAATCCGCGCCCGGGCATTCAACCAGCGCAAAAGCCAAAGTCTTGGCATACCGCTGGACTTCTGTTTCTGTTCGCCCTCGGCGCCATCAACGATCCTCTGGTCACTTTGCTCGCGCCGGCGCTGCTGCTCACCCTGTTTCTATCCTATGCCAGGTTGCCCGCGCTCTATTGGCTTGGCATTCTTGCCATCATCGCCTTTGGAAGTCTTTGGCTTGCGCGCGCCTATGTATTGCCGGTGCCGACACCGCTCGATGTTTGGGGCTGGCGGGACGCGGCGCGCTGGATTGAACTGGGACAACTGGTGATTGCGCAGTTCAGCGTCTTCGGCATTGTGCTGGGCGTTATCGGTGTGGCGCGCCTGTCTCGCTGGTATCCGCCGCTCGGCACCGTAACCATGATCGCGTACGCCGCCTACATTTGCTTCGGCTTGACTTATCGTGGCAGCCATCGTGAAGTGCTGCTCATTCCGCTCTTCATCATCCAGGTCATGTGGATGACCTACGCCGTCAACACCATCGGCCAATGGGTGAACAAATCGCTCGCGGATGAAACGGGCCGCTGGATTCATATCGTCTCGGCGCTCTACTTTGCGCTGCCGGCATTTCTGTTCCTGGAAATCTTGCGAAGTTGAATCAGCCGATGCGCATTGGCCGCGCGCCTCAAACCGGCTGAACAAATCCCATTCCGTAGGACTTTAGTGGGTTTTTCCTTGTCTCTGCCGCAAGCGCGGATTCCAAAAGCGAGTATATTAAAGTAGGCGCAGTTTGCGCCGCAATTCGCCCTAGCGGACACGACCCAACATGCATGAAGAGCTCGTTGCCATCAAAGGCGTTAACGACGGCTTGTTGATTTCGCTCAGCACCACTGAGAGTTGGCAATCCGTTACTGATCAGCTTGCCGCGCGAATCGATGAGAAGGCGCAGTTCTACGCCGGCGCCAACATCACCGTCGAGCTGGGCGAGCGGCCGGTGCCCAAGTATGAGCTGAGTTCCTTGAAAGCGCTGCTTGAGCGCCGCGGCTTGACCCTGTCGCTGGTGCGCAGCGAGAGCGACACGACGAGGAATTCGGCCGTTTCGCTGGATGTGCCGACTGATAATCACGTTGCCCCGAAAGCGCCCGATCCAGCGCCGCTGGAGACCGCACCGGTGAATCCCGAAGAAAAGGGAACGCAGGGCGTTCTGTTCCGCCGCACTTTGCGCTCGGGCCGCACAATCCACAGCGAAGGCCACGTCATTGTCTTCGGCGATGTGAATCCGGGCGCGAAAGTGATCGCGGTTGGCGACATCGTCGTCTGGGGAAAACTGCGCGGCTACGTTCACGCAGGCGTGGGCGGCGATGAATCCGCCATCGTCTGCGCCTTGGAGATGAGCCCCAGCCAACTGCGAATTGCGGAATACGTCGTCACGTCGCCGGCGGGCAAGCGCAGGAAAATCAAGCCGGAAGTCGCTCTCGTGCGCGATAATCAGATCATCGTGGAATCGCGAGAGTAGACCGAGAAAGGACGCCGAATGAGTGGCAAAGTCGTAACGATTTCGTCGGGGAAGGGCGGCGTTGGCAAGACGACCGCCACCGCCAACCTTGGGATATCCCTGGCGAGCCTGGGCAAGAAAGTTGTCGTCATAGACGCCGATATCGGTCTGCGCAATCTTGATGTCATCATGGGTTTGGAAAACCGCATCGTCTACGACCTCGTCGATATCGTCGAGGGCCGGAGCAAACTGCGACAGGCGATGATCAAGCACAAGAAGTTCGATGACCTCTTCCTCATCCCGGCCGCGCAGACGCGAGACAAGATGGCGGTCAGCCCGGCGGACATGGTGAAACTGACTGACGAGCTTCGCGAAGAATTCGACTACGTCTTGATTGATTCCCCGGCCGGCATTGAGCGCGGCTTTCGCAACGCCCTCGAGCCAGCCGACGAGGTTCTCATTGTGACCAATCCGGAAGTCTCCGCCGTGCGCGATGCCGATCGCATCATTGGCTTGATCGAGGCGGCTGACAAGGGACCTGGCAAGCTGATTATCAACCGCCTGAAAGCCGATATGGTCAAGAAAGGCGAAATGCTCTCCTCAGAAGACGTATTCGACATCCTCGGCTTGACGATTATCGGCATCATCCCCGAAGACGAGTTGGTCTTGTCCGCATCCAACAGCGGCGTCCCGGTTACGCTCAACATGCAATCCAAAGCCGGCATGGCTTTCAACAATGTCGCCAGGCGCGTCATCGGTGAAGATGTGCCCTTTATGAATCTGGATGATAGCCCCGGCATCTTGCAAAGACTCGTCGGGCTTCTCAATGGTCGGTAGGCGCCGCAGCCAGAACGGAATCGTCGCCATCGTTTACCAGCAAAGGAATCTCTCATGACCAACCTACTGAGCCGTCTGTTCGGGCGAACGAGAAAAGGCAGTGGCGCCACTGCCAAGGACAGGCTGCGTTTCGTCCTGCAGCACGATCGCATCAATCTGCCGCCCGAACGCATGGAAGAGATGAAACGAGAGATCCTGGCCGTGATCGTCAAGTATCTCGTCGTCGACCAGGACCGGGTGGAGATTGACCTGGAACAGCGAGATCGAACGCATAGCAAACTGACGGCTGAGATCCCAGTCGCCATTCATACGCCGGGATTAGCGAAAAAGGCGGTCGAGAGCACAGGGGCGACGGCCGAAAGCGCGGGCGCCAATGGCGCGAACAACGGCGCCGATGCCGACGCGGCGGAAGATGAGCAAGACACTAAACCTGAAGAGGGGGAAGCGCCGGACGCAGCAAAAAATCAGAAAGACGACGATAGCGACATCGATAAGTCAGAAGCGGACCGAAAATCATAACTTTGTGATGGCGGTCAGGCGACCGTTTACGCGCCTCGCGGCCCGCGAGCCAATATGTCGCCAATGTGCCTATACACAGAGGTAGGCAGGCCTCCACGTATTACATCAAGCCTTGTCTTGGCAATTCCCTTCCAAATATAATGTGCTTGTGATTGGCTGCAAAAAGCGAAACGCATGATGGAGAGCGTCAGCGTCTGGCGTCGATTTGACTATATTTTGTTCGCCGCCACCTTGGTGCTGGTCGTATTCGGCATCTTGATGATCGCGAGCGCGACGCAGGACGCCATCGACGATGACATCATCAGGCGCGTCCCCGATCAGATTAATTTCGCGATCATCGGCGTTATCGTCGCCATCATCATGGCGACCATTGATTATCGCCTGCTGGGCAGCTTGAGCCCCTGGCTTTATGCCGGCATTGTGGCGATCCTGGCTGTTGTGGTCGCTTTTGGCGTAGAAGGGGCGGGCGGCGCCAAGCGCTGGCTGAATATCGGCATCCGAATCCAGCCCTCCGAAATCGGCAAGATTATCCTGATTATCACGCTGTCGCAGTACATCGCCGAGCGCTACCTCGACTTGGGCAAGCTCTCCACCGTGTTCCGCACAATCATTCACGTGGCGATTCCGGCTGCGCTGATCTTGTTCCAGCCGGACTTGGGCACCACCCTCGTATTTCTGTTCATCTGGGCCGTGATCGTTTGGTCAGCCGGCTTGAGGCTGCGGCATATTGCCTTTTTCCTGCTCGCGCTGATGGTGGCTCTGCCCATCATCTTCCCTCTAATGAGACCGTATCAGCGCGCGCGTATAGAAACCTTTATCAATCCTGATCTGGATCCCGACGGCGCCTACAATATCAATCAGGCGCGCATCAGCATCGGCTCCGGCGGCCTCCTGGGCAAAGGCTACGCGGTCGGTCCCCAGAATACAGGTCGCTTCTTGCGCGTGCGCCACACCGACTTCATCTTCAGTGTCATCGCTCACGAATTCGGCATGGTCGGGGGAATCGCGGTTCTGGCGATGTTCGCCTTGGTATTGTCGCGCATCTTGAAGGGCGCGCGCGAAGCCAGCGATCCCCTCGGCAGTATGATCTGTTACGGCGTCGCCGCCATGATTTTCTTCCAAACGACTGTGTCTATCGGCATGAATCTCAATCTGATGCCCGTCACCGGTTTGACCCTGCCCTTTGTCAGCTCCGGCGGCACGTCGCTGCTGTTCACTATGGTGGGCATTGGCCTCGTCGAGAGCGTGATTGTTCGCCGCCGCCGAATCATCATTTGACCGCGGCGGATGCGGCAAAAGCGAGCAAATCGGACCAGCCAGTCATTGGAGAATGCAAATTGAACCAGCCTTCCGCCCGACCGGTGCGCACGCGCTACGCCCCCAGCCCCACGGGACCCCAGCATATCGGCGGCATCCGCTCGGCCTTGTTCGCCTGGCTTTACGCCCGTCGCCATGGCGGACAATTCATCCTGCGGATTGAAGATACCGACCGCAAGCGTACCGTTCCCGGGTCGGTCGAGATGATCCTGGAAGCATTTGACTGGCTGGGCATCGACATCGACGAAGGTCCGCGCGAGGGCGGCGCGTTCGGACCCTATGTGCAGTCGGAGCGCCTTGAACTGTATCAGACCTGGGCGAAGTGGCTGGTCGAAAATGGCTGCGCGTACAAATGCTTCGCCACGGCGGAGGAACTCGCCGAAATGCGCAAAGTGGGCGGCGGCTACGATCGACGATATCGTGATATATCTGCCGCTGCGACGGCCGACCTGGAAGCGCAAGGGCTGCCCTATGTCATTCGCTTCAAGATGCCGCTGACCGGCGTGACCGTAGGCGAAGACCTGATCCGCGGCGAAGTGGAATTCGCCAACGAGCAATTGCAAGATGCCGTTCTGCTGAAATCGGACGGCTACCCGACGTATCATCTCGCGCATATCGTTGACGATTATCACATGCGGATAACGCATGTCACGCGCGCGATCGAATGGCTGCCATCCTTCCCGCTGCATATCCAAATCTGGAATGCGCTCGGCTGGGAGAAGCCGCAATTCGCCCACTTGCCGGTGCTGCTGAATCCAAATGGCAAGGGCAAGCTCAGCAAACGCAAAGAACAGTTCGCCGATGCCGATGGCAAAAGCGTGCCCGTTCTCGTGCACGAATTCATGGAGGCCGGTTATCTGCCGGCCGCCGTTCTCAACTTTCTAACCAATATCGGTTGGAATTACGGCGACAATGAGGAGATCTTCTCGACCGCCCAAGCCATCGAGCGATTTGAACTCAAGGACGTCAACCCGGCCAACAGCGCCTACCCGATCGCCAAACTGGATTGGCTGAACAGCCAGTACATCCAGCGCGCCGATGTGGCGGCCCTATGCCAACTGCTGAAGCCCATTCTTGAGCAGGCCGGCTTTAGCGTTGACGGAGCGCGCTTGCGGCGCGTCGTCCCTTTGCTGCAGGTGCGCCTGAAGTCGTTGCATGACGTCGTGCCGATGGCCGGTTTCTTCTTCGCCGACTGGGCCGCCTTTGAAGCGCCGTCGCCTGAGATACTGATCCAGCGAAAGATGGACCGAGAGGGCACTGCTGACATCCTGCGCGGCTCAATTCCGCTTTTGCGGCAGCTTGAATCATTCGAAGCCGAGATTCAGCATGCGGCGATGAGCGAATACGCCAAGGCGACCGGCTACAAAAACGGCCAGGTTTTTGGCTCGCTCAGAGCCGCCGTCACCGGGCAGAAGGTCTCCCCGCCCACCTTCGAAACGATGGAAGTGCTGGGCAAGGAGGAATCCATCCGCCGTATTGAACTCGCCTTGCGGTCTTTAGGCAATGACTGCGCATGATGGCTATGGCTTCGGACTTGCTTCTCGGCTTGCGCGGCGCCGCGCGAGACTTGTAATCCGACGCGGCGCGTGATACGATACTGTCGCAGAATTGGGAGATAGTTTAATCGGCAAAACAGCGGACTCTGGATCCGCCATTCCTGGTTCGAGTCCAGGTCTCCCAGAAAGAAGAAGAGCCAGCCTTTTTTGCTGGCTCTTGCTCGTTTGAAGACTTGCGTATAAATGGTTGCCCGCGCCTCAAGAGACTGACAGAACCACCAACTCGACCCATTTGCGAAACTCTTCGTGCTGCGCGTTGTAGAGCAAACGCGTTCTCAGCGGCAGCGCCAGCCACATATACGAAAGTTTTCGTCTTTCTTCGCGCGTCGTGCGATCGACAATTTCGCGATACCAATAGGGAAAGCGCAAGAATATTTGCGGATGGTTCAGAATGCTGTCTTTGACGCGCCAGTAGAGCATCACGAAAAGGACAAAACAGAAGACGCCGATCAATATGAGGAAGGAGGACGGCACCAAAGCGATGAACAAAAGATAAGCCAGGACGCCGCCCCAGGCGCAAGATTCAAAGAGCGGACTAAATCCCACCTCGTCGCCATAGCGCTGAAAAGCCGAAAGGATAGGCTCTTTATAGAAACCCAGCGTTACCAGACAGGCGCGCAGAAACAATACCGTGGCTGCCAACATAAACACTGGCAATAGCGTAGCCATCGCCCTATCCCGTTGGTCTGCTGACGCAAAGCGGCTCGAGCTTCAATTTACGCTTTTCCATCGGTCTAGCCCGCCTCCTGATTTGCTGCGATCTGGAATCCATGTCTTAGGGCGTCCGAGACGCGCACCGAAACGGCGGAATCGGGATATGGCGTGCATGGCAGCGGGATGGTCCAGCACTGATTCATGCCAATCGGGACATGGAGAATTAAGCCGTCCTCAGTCTCAAATCGCTTGTATTCCGGCTGGAAGGGAGCGTGGAAACCGTCATTAGCTCCCGCTGGCACAAGGATTTCTTCGTGCCTGAAAATTAGAAACACCACATAAGCCAGACTGATCAGAATGAAGGCAAATACAGCAAGAACCCGTCGCCGCCATTCAATCCAGCGCCAAGCCAGCGTCGCCATCGTGATTGACAATGCGGCAGTACTCCAGAGAATGTATCGCACATACTTGTCTTCCGGCACCGTGAAAAACCAGAATACCAACATGATCAGCAGCGGGAGCAGCGCCCACCAGCGAAGGACTGGCGCTCGGCGCTCTGGCCGATGCTTCCGACTTCCAAAGAAATACAGGGCGAGCGCCATGACGGACACAACCGTCGGCATGGCGGTGGGGAAAATATTGCGCGCGAATTCATGCAGCCAGGGACCCAGCCATTCCCAGGATGACAACACGGCAGCGGGATCGCCGCCTCTGAGGCGCGTGTTGGTGGCGAGAGTGCGCTGCCGGTCTTCGACCCGATCCGCGGGTATCGCCCAGTCGACCTCGAAGCGGCCAATCGATAGCGGGTAGGCGACATAGCCACTAGTAACGACTCCCCGCGCCAACCAGGGGAGCAGCAGCGTCAATCCGACCAAAGATATCAGCGCGACATTGCGTTGAATACGCCGCGCGGCGATACGCAATCCGCCGCGCCGCCACCAAACGACGATCGCTAGCATGGCGGTTGCGAATCCGAACACAATGAAACTCTGCTTGACTGTGAAGCCGGTCAAAATAATGATCGCCAGGCGATAAACAAGATAATCGCGCGAGCCCCTATTCGGTCGCCAATACTGCAGAAAATCGAGCAGATAGATCAAGGTCAAGAAGCCGATCAGATCGACCACAGTATCAGTCAAGAAGTGCGTGATGCCGCCCCAGCGTACGGTCTGAAACAAGATGAAGGGGATTGTCGCCGACGCGAACATGCTCGACCAACGCGCCTCCTTCGCAGCCCGCGACCGCAGGAGCTGGATCGCCGTGCCAAGGGCATAGGCCAGGTAAACCGTCAGCAACAGTCCCCTTGCAATGTATACCGATCGGCCGGACCAAATCGACGTATCTAACAGGGCGTCATAAAGGTAGACCGAATGATTAAAAGCCAAGGACGAAAAGAGGTTTCCCAGGCCCGGTATGACGGGGAAGGCGTCAATCCAAATAACGGCCTGAATATCGCGGAAACCGGTGTCGTAGGCAATCGGCATGCCCAGCGCTCGATTGGACATCCAAAGCGCCAATAGACCAAAGGGAAGCAGAAACATCTTGTTGCGCGACAGTCTTCCGACCTGGTCCATGATGCTCCTGCGCCGCATCATGAGCAGGAGCGCCGCGATAATAGCAAGCAGCAGCGCGAGCATGTCATTCACCGGAAAGGCAAAATGCCAGATTTGCATGATGGCCAGCGAGAGCGCCCAGCCCAACCAGAAGCTATCCAACCAGACCCAGCCGGATACCAATGGCTTGCCCAGCGCCTGCATGGCAGCCAAACCCAGGCCGCTGAAGAGTAGAAAGAGCAGCAGCCAGGTCAGCAAGACGCTGCCCATAGGCGCTATGAGATCCAGCATTTGCACGCACCCTGCATATCTGACAGAATAACCCAGCATCGACCCGCGGAAACTCCATTATAATGACAGATATGCCATCACGCGATTACCATATTGACCCGCGGCAATGATAATCGCCGCCGTACGATTAGATAAATTCATCATGCCCACAGCCCCCTTTATTGAGTCAGGCGAAGGACCAAGGCTCGCGTATGTCAACCGCGCTGACGCCGATCTCATCGCCGAGACTATGGTCGCCTTCGCCAATACCGAAGGCGGGATGATCATCATTGAGCTTCAAGAGGACGGCGAGGTCGCGTCAGCAGCGTCTGAAATCCACGACATTAGCCGCCTGCTGCGGCTCGCTGATGATCTCTACAATCCGCCGGTCGTCACTGAAGATTGGGAAGAGATTGACCTCGCGGCGCCGAATCAACTGATGCAGATGCCAGCCGCCGATGGCAACGGCGGCAGCGCCGGCGCGGACCTTCGCGGCAAGACAACAGTCTACGCCCTTCGCGTTCCGCGCAGCACCGAGCTGCACGCCCTCGCCGATGGTCGCGTTCTGATACGCAGCGGCAAGGTCAATCGGCCGCTGGGCGGGCAAGAGATTCAGCGGCTGGCCAGCGCGAAGAACACCGGCGATTTCGAAAGCGAGGCCGTCCCGGGGGCGACCATTGACGACTTCAGCCGCGCGATGATTGACGAATACCTGGAGAAGCGCGCCGAACGCACCAAACGTCCCTACAGCGGCGAGGTCAATTCTCTGCTGGCCGAAGTCGGCGCGATCACCGCGAATGGCAAACCGACAGTCGGCGGGCTCTTGCTCTTCAGCGAATATCCGCAGCGTTGGCTGCCACAAAGCGGCGTCGTATTCGCCAAGTTCGTGGGCAAGACCCCGCGCGGTGAAAGCGGCCTGGCTGGTTACTCACGCCGCGAAGAGCTGATCGGTCCCGTTCCGCGCCTGATCGAAGCCACCTGGAATCTGGTTTGGAGCGAAATGGCGATCAGCGCCGTGGTCAAGGGGCTCGAGCGCGAGGAAACCTTCGAATATCCGCAATTCGCCGTGCGCGAGGCGCTGGTCAACGCGATCTGCCATCGTGATTATCGACTGCGCGGTCGCCGCATCGAAGTGCGCATGTTTTCCGACCGACTGGAAGTGATTTCGCCCGGCGGCTTGCCCGGCTTCATCACGGTCGAAAATATCAAAGACGAACACTTTTCGCGCAATCCGCGCTTGGTCGGCGGGTTATTCCATTGGGGCTACATTGAAGAGCTCGGACTCGGCATTGACCGAATGATGGAAGTGATGGAGCAAGCCGGTCATTCACCGCCCAAGTTCGACGCCCGCCCTTATAGCTTCGCCGTCGCCTTGCACAATGAACGCGCGCAGCCGGAATTGCCCGAATGGTCGCGCGATACAAATCACCGGCAGGCGCGCGCCCTGCAATATATCCGCGAATCCGGCTCGATTACGAATCGGGAATATCGCGGCTTGATTCAGTCAGTCTCGGCCGAGACCCTGCGCCTGGATCTTGTCGATCTGGTGGAAAAAGGGATCCTCACCCGTATCGGCGCCAAGAAGGGCACCTATTACGTGCTCAGAGAATAAGTCCGCTGGAACAGCAAAGAGCGCCCGACTTGGCGCCAAATTGCTGAATTGTCCGCATATCGCGCTCTAGCGACGCCGTTCCTTGAGCCGAGCGGATTTCCCCCGACGATCGCGAAGATAGTAGAGTTGGGCGCGCCGCACTTTCGCCCGCCGCAGAATCTCAACCTTTTCGACGCGCGGACTGCGCAGGAGGAAAGTCCGCTCGACGCCGACGCCGTGGCTGGCGATCCGGCGGACGGTGAAATTCGCTTCATTCCCGCCCTTGCGCGCCCGAATCACAACTCCCTGGAACACCTGAACGCGTTCGCGCACGCCTTCCACGATTCGCACATGAACCTTGACAGTATCGCCGGATTCAATTTCCGGATGCATATGATTCTCGGCGACCAGCGCCCGCACCAAGTCCTGGCTCATGGCTGCATTCCTTCCACAAAAATACGCCCGAAGGCGTACGATGTCTTCCTGAATGGCGAGCATTCTAGCATAGAACCAGGGCGGCTTACAAGGGTGTTCGCGTGACTTTCCCGCCGGGCAGGCGCTTCCGCGCGGCGAGATTATGAACCGGTAATCTGCTGCTAAGGGGTTTGCAGCACTTGGCCCGCGTCCAACGTATCCACGTCGGTGATATCGTTGAGCTCGGCCAAAATGTCAACCGTGGTGCCGAGCGCGATGGCGATTCCAAAGAGCGTATCATTCTGCTGCACCGTGTAGGAACCGCCGGACGCCGATGGAGGCGCCGACTGAACGCTGAATTCGGTTCCCGCATCCGCTTGCGCGTTGTCCAGAAGCGTCGTCTGCGCCTGCTCAACCAGCGTGTCACGCGCGTCGGCTTCCGCCAGTTCAAGCTCGGCTGTCGCCGGTATCAATGCCGGGGCTTGCGCCGGCGCGGGAATGGAGGTCGGCGGCGGTATGAAGCCGGTGGTCCCACATTTGGGTATTGTAATATGTTGACCAACGGCAATCCGATCTGGATTGTCAATGGCGCTCGCTTTCGCAATGTCATCAACGGTCACGCCATAAGCCAGCGACAATTGATACAAGGTATCGCCGGCGCGAATCTCATGCACACAGTCTGCGCCTGGCGGAATGGTGGCTCGCGCAGCCGGAATCGCCGTCGATTGAATCGCCGCGCCCGCGACATCCTGGGCGCCAGTCGACGTTCCTGCAAGGGCGGCCGGCTGCGTCTGCAAGGCAATCAGTGCGGTTGCCGTGAGCGCGAATTCGTCGGCTTCTTGTTCCGCCGTCTCCGGTTCCTCTGTGGCTGTTGGCGGCGCGGGACTTGGCTCCGCTTCTTCGGCCGGCGTCGGCGAGGAAACCTGTCGCGCGACCGGCTGCTGCTGAATCACTTCGGATGTATCGCGAAAACATGCTGTCAGCATCAGCGACATCAAGGCAAGCAAAGCAACCAGCAGATCGCGTTGATGGCGCTCAATCATCGGTCGGCAACTCCCTATCGCAAGCCGGTCGGTGCATCGACATGTCGATTCTGGCTGGCGATCCGCCGCCAGTCTTCAGTGTTTCAAATGCCCAATACGACTCGCGCCAGCTTTCGATGTTCATTATAGGTAGAGTGGAGATTATGGACAAACGAGTTTGCGACAGGCTTTGCCACATTCCGGAAGTCAAGGGCGCAGTGAGGGGTGTCAGTTCTTAGGATATCATGCCGGATGCTAATCCTAGCAGGATGAGCGCGCCGGCAGCGATGCGATAATAGCCGAAGGCGACGAAACTGCGCCGAGAAATGTATTTCAACAACAAGTCGATAGCCAGCCAACTGAAAAGGCCGGATAAGGCCGCGCCTAAGAGCAGCAACAGCAGCTGTTCCGAGCCCAGCGAATCGGCGGTGGTGACGAACTTGTAGAGCGTCGCGCTGCCCAGGAGCGGTATCGCCAGGAAAAACGAAAACTCAGTCGCGGCCCGGCGGCGCAAACCCGCTAACATGCCGCCGACGATCGAGCTGCCCGAGCGCGACATGCCCGGAATCAGCGCGAGCACTTGCACCAAACCGATAAGCGCCGCCTGACGCAAGCTTACCTTGCCAAGGTCAATCGGCTCCACGGCGAAGCTGTCTTGGAATCGGGGCAGCCGCTCGACGAACAGGATTGCGATTCCGCCGAATATCAGCGAGGCCGCCACCACGTGCGGAGAGAAAAACAGAGCCTCGATTTCCTGTTGATATATGATTCCAAGCGCGGCCACGGGTGCGCTTGCCAGTGCGATCATCAGCCAGAATCGACGCGCTTCCGCCGACGATCGCAGGGGCAGAATCCGCTCGCCCAATAGTCGTCTATAGTAAACAAGCACGGCCGCCACCGCGCCAATTTGAATGAAGATCTCGAAAACCGGAGGCAATAAGGCATCAAACTGGAGCACGGCCGCGCCGACGATCAGGTGCCCGGTCGATGAAACAGGCAGAAACTCGGTGACGCCTTGAATCAGCGACAGTATGGCAACTTTGAAAATGTCATCCATCATGCATTCATCATTCTAGCGCGCGGCATTTTGGATTGCCTGATCGATTACACGATGGCGAAAAGTCGCTGGCCCAGGAAGAGGCCAATGACGACGCCGAGCAAACAGCCAACATTGTTCAACAGCAGATTGATCACGAGCAAGGTCCAGTCGCCGCGCTGCATCAAGGCGACGCTTTCGTTCGCGAATGCTGAGAAAGTTGTGAACGCGCCGAAGAATCCAGCGCCGACCAGCAGGCGCAGCGGCGGCGACAGCCCGGTTCTTGCGCTCAACCAGGCGCCGAATATTGCAAGGCCAAATGATCCAATCACATTTACCAGAAATGTCCCATAGGGGAAAGCACCCCAGCGCGGCGCCAGATAGTCGTTGACCCAAAGTGACAGCGCGTAACGCGCGTTGGCGCCGAAAAACCCGCCAATGCCGACATATATCAGATTCTCCATCGCTGGCTCCCGCAACTGTTTCTGCTGATTCTCGATTCTTCTCAGATCGACTCGCTCAAATGAAGACCTGCTTGCTCGCGCGATGAGAGGGCTTGCTATCATGCGCGACAGCGGTTAGATCTTTTCGCTGCCGCCAAGCGACCGCGTGTAGGCCGCGCCGGCGGGCAGTCCGCGATTACCGTCCAGCGGTTCTATCGTGCATCGTCTCCTGTTCTACAGTACACTACCGTTTCGCGACAGGAACCAGCCATGGAATACGTCAAGCTCATCAGCAGCAACCGCGATTTCGCCAAATTGTGGGGGGCGCAGCTCGTCAGCCTTCTCGGCGATTGGTTCAGTACGATAGTCATATCCGCGCTCATCGTATCTTACACGGAAGGGACCGGTTACCAGGGCCTTGCCGTCAGCGCTTTCCTCATCGCCCGCTTGGTCCCGCCCCTGTTGATGCGTCCACTGGCGGGCGTGCTTGCCGATCGTTTTGACCGCAAACGATTGTTGATCGCCAGTGATATTTTACGCGCGCTCGCCGTTCTTGGCTTGCTGTTCACCACGCAAGGTCCGCAATACTTGCCGCTCGTCTATGTTTTCATCGTCATTCAGTTTCTGGTATCGTCCATCTTTGAACCAGCCCGAAACGCCATCATGCCGAGTATCCTCTATCGCCATCAGCTCGTTATCGGAAACACGCTCAGCAGCGTGACCTGGTCGGCAATGCTGGCGATCGGGGCGATCACCGGCGGTATCGTCGCCGAGCTCCTGGGAATACAAGCCGCCCTGCTGATTGACGCGCTGACCTTTGTTGTCTCGGCTTTGCTGGTGGTCACGATCGTGATCCCGGAGACGCCCCGTTCCGAGCTTGGGCGGGAGCTTCGCAAGGTCAAAGACAAGTCACAGCGGACCTTTGTTGACGGGATCCGTTATCTGCTAAGTCATCGCAGCGCCGCTGCGCCCCTTTTGGTCAAGATGGGATTGAGCATCACCAGCTCCGACACCGTGCTGATCATCTATGGCACACAGGTCTTCGTTCTGGGCGAGCAGGGCATCACCTCAATGGCGATTCTTTGGGCTGCCTTTGGCTTCGGCGCTATCATTGGCCCCTTCATTACCAACCATTTCAGCGATGGTTCGGTCCGCGCCTTGCGCCGGCTGATCATCATCGGCTTCATCTTTATGGCGCTTGGCTGGCTGCTTTGGGGATTGGCGCCTTCGCTGGAGTTCCTGGTGTTTGCCGTTGTCGTGCGCGCCATGGGCGGCTCGATCAATTGGACATACAGCTCGGTCATCATTCAACAGGTTGTGTCCGACGAATATCTGGGGCGCGCATTCTCGCTGGACTTTGCCGGATTTGAATTGGTGCAAAGCATCGGCATTGTTGTTATCGGGCTCTTGATCGACGCGGCCGGTCACCAAAGCATTCAGGCGATTGTGTTTGGCGCGGCTTTGGTGTCGCTCGCGCCGCTGCTAATCTGGGCGCGGATTGTGCAATTGCTGGAAAAACGGGAGTCGCATACGCTATCCGTCTCACCCGAACTGGCGGCAGGAGGTTGATATGACAAGCTTTCAATACGATTCCGGGATCATTGAGAATTATCCCAATTTGGCTGCCGGCGTCATTGTCGCGCAGGGCATGACCAATGACCGGTCGCCAGATGCGCTGCGCGAGCGCTATATGGCGGAGCAAGCGGCGGTGAAAGCGCGCATCGGCTCGACGCCATTGAGCGAGCAGCCGACTCTTGGCGCCTGGCGGCGGGCGATCAGCGCTTTCGGCGTCTCCCCAACCAAATACCGCAGCGCGGCCGAATCGCTGCTGCGCCGCTTGACCAAGAAAGGCGATATCCCCTTCATCAACACGCTGGTTGATATCGGCAATCTGGTTAGCATCCGCTATGGTTTGCCGGTCGCCATCTTTGATACGCGTCAAATCGAGCTGCCAATCACCGTGCGCTATGCCGATGGCGGCGAAGACTTCACCGACCTAGGCAGCAATACGATCGTCCACCCCGAGCCGGGTGAAGTGATCTTCTCTGACAAGAAGCGCATGGTGGTGGCGCGGAGATGGTGTTGGCGCCAAAGCGCGACCAGCGCCTCCAGCGAATCCACGACCGACGCCGTCATCACGGTCGAAGCGCATCACGAAAAGGGAGCGGTCGATATTGAAAGCGCCCTCGCCGATCTGCAGCAGCTGCTGGCTGAATATGCCGGAGGAAGCCTCGACGCCGCCGTTCTCAATGGCGACAATCCAGCGATCTAGGCGAGGCGCAAACGACCGCTGAGCACGGGCGGGATTTGCGTTAGATTCTGCCAGTTCAATCCTTGGGCTGCGGCACCGTCATCCGCGGTGAAAGCCGGCTCCAGCAAGCCATCCAGCATGAAACCGGCGGCGAAGGCGGCCTCGAGCAGTTCGCTCAAGGTCCGATGATAATAGTAGTGAGGCGCTGGCTCGCCGGGCGCGCCGGAACCCTTGACTGGCGGCAAATCAAGATAGGCGCGAATCTTGACCGCATAGTGATCGCTGACGACGCCGTCGCGATCTTCTTTCTCTTGCACGAAGATCGGATTGTTGGAGTTGAATGCCGGATGCTGCGTGGCAAAGACGAAGCGCCCGCCCTTCCCCAGCAAGCGAGCCGCCGCGCGAAACAGCGGATCAATCGTCGGGATATCCATCAGCGTCATCGTACAGGTGATTGCATCGAACCGGCCAGCGCCCAGCGTCAGCATTGCCGCTTCGTCGGTGGCGTCTAACGTGTGATATGCGACCATTGGCAAGTTAGTGCGGCGCCGCGCTTTCGCCAGCCGTATCAGTTCTTCGCTGAAATCGAAAGCCGTGACGCGCGCGCCCAAGCCCGCCAGCCGCCGCGCCAGCGCGCCATTGCCGCAGCCGATATCCAGCACGGCTTCGCCCGCCTGCAAGTCTAGCAATTGCAGCACGGTCGGTTCAATCAGGCGCCGATGAAATTGATTGCCGAAATCGCCGTGCAGTTTGTCCCAGAATTGCGCCTTCCGGTTCCACAATGCGCGACCCTCTTGGTTGAGACGCTCAATGTCCAATTCCGCCGTCCTTTGCTCGCGAGCCACCATCCGCTACCATATAATCTAACTCGTCGAAATTGCCGGACAGCGATGATATGCTTAGCGCGGAAGAAATCTTCTTGTATGCGATTGTCGGTATACTGGTCGGCTTGTCCAAGGGCGGGCTTGGCGGACCGGTTCCGGTCGCCCTGACCGTGCCGCTGATGACCTTGATCATCGACCCGCAGATCGCCGTCGCGCTTGTCCTGCCACTGCTCATTTTCGCCGATATCTTCGCTCTCTATTTCTATTGGCGGCGATGGGATCGCCATTACATCGCCTTGATGATGGCGCCCGGATTGATCGGCGTTTTGCTGGGCGCGCTCGTGCTAGACGCCATCGACGCCGCGACGCTCAAGCGCGTCATCGGCTGTCTGACCCTGCTGGCTTTAGCCTTCAAGATCGCCAGCGACCGCCTGGCCGCGCTGGCTTATCAACCGCGGACCTGGCATGGTTATTTGGCCGGCTGGGCATCCGGCTTCGGCTCCACGCTGGCAAACGTTGGCGCGCCGCCCTTCACCGCTTATCTGCTGCTGCAGCCCAAGATGACGCCGCGCCGCTTCGTCGGTACGACTACGCTCTTCTTCGCCGTGATGAACTTGACCAAAGTACCGAGCTTCATCGCGTTGGAACTCTTCGAATACGATCGTCTCCTGAGCATAGCCTGGGTTTTCCTGCTGATTCCACCGGCAGTGCTGGTCGCTCGCCGCCTGATCGACCGCATTAATCAGCAGATCTTTGAATTGATGATGATGATCCCGCTTGCCGTGCTCAGCGTGTATCTGCTGCTTTCCGGCTAGCACAGCCATTCGCGCAGGGCGGCTAAGCCTTCGAGCATTTTGGCCGCGTGTTCGGTCACGTTCGCTTCAATCCGGTCCACATCCCGAAGCGCGGCGTCGCCATCAAAGTCAACATAAGCCAGGCGCGCCGTAAATGATAGGGCTGGCATGCCAAATGCCCCGCCTGGTAATAGAGCTACACCGGTTTCTGCCAGCAGCCGGTCGCAAAGCTGGCTGTCACTGCGAATCCCGCGCTCCACAAGCCGATCTGAAAAGGGACTGAAGTCCAGCAGCAGGTAGAAACCGCCTTGCGGAGCATGCACGCAAATGCCAGCCTTGAGCAAGGCACGGTGTACAGCCGAGCCGATGGCGCGCAATATCCGCCGCTGCGCCGCCAGAAAGCCATGCAGCTCAGCATCGAGTTCGTAGGCAGCGAGCGCGGCGACTTGAATAGGCGCCGGGGCGCAGGAATAGGTCTCTGAGCCGAGGCCAATCAGCGCGTCGCGCAGAGCGGTCGGCGCGTCAGGCGGCAGGATCAAAGCGCCCAATCGCCAGCCACCGGCGCCACACCACTTGGACAAACCGGTCGTCACCAGCGTTCGCTCCGGATAGAGGCGCGCCAGGGAAACATGCTGCCCGCGGTGATCCAGCAGCCCGTAGATCTCGTCGGCAATTACCCAGACGCCATGCCGGCGCAGAACGGCTGTCAATGCCTCCAGCTCCTCAGTGCTGTAGGTCAAGCCGTCGGGATTGCCCGGATAGTTCAGTACCATCAATTTGTGGCAATCCGCCCCGCGGTGGCGCAGCATGACGTGCTCGAGGTCTTCTGGCGCTACCCGCCAGCGCCCGTCGAATGAAGTCGGAATGCCGACGGTCTTGTGACCGGCTAGGCGAGCTTGGGGCGCATAGGACACCCAAGACGGTCCCGGAATGGTTACTTCCGCTGGTTGGAAGGCGCGCATGATGTTGTGCAGCAGGGGCTTGCTGCCCGGCGCGATGAGAACTTGATTAGGCTGAATCGGATAGCCATCGACCTCATGATGAAAAGCGGCGACTTTCTCGCGCAGCTCCGGCATTCCCGCTACCGCGGTGTAATCTGTGCGATGGGCGGCATGGCGCAAAGCCTCGTGCACACGGCGCGGCGGTGGGAAGGGCGACTCGCCAAAGCCAAAGCGGTACACGCGGCGCCCGGCAGCGGCCAGGGCGCTAGACTTTTCATTCAGGGAAAGCGTTCCCGATTTGGCGACCTTGACAAATGCCATGGCACCCCCCAGTCGTCACCAATTGACTCCGCTGCCTATGGCGCTGAATTGTACCCGGTCCGCAGCGCCTTTGACAGAAGCGCGCCAAGCTGCATAATCACAATGCGCCGAAATGACATAGGAATGCCGATGACGATGACAGTGGCGGATTTCTTTGCCAACCAACTCGCCAAAGCGGGCGTCGTTCGCGTCTATGGCTTGCCGGGCGGCGAAAATGTCGAAATCCTGGACGCGATCCGCCACCGGGCGATCGACTTCATCCTGGTCAAGAATGAGAGCAGCGCTTGCTTCATGGCCGCCACTGAAGCGCGCCTGACCGGGGTCATCGGCGTCGCGCTGACCACGCTCGGTCCCGGCGCAGCCAATGCTTACGCCGGGCTGGCGCACGCCTATCTTGACCGAGCGCCTGTACTGCTCATCACCGCGGCGAACGATCCAGAGGTGATCGGCAAGCACAGCCACCAAGTCATCGATTTGAGCGCCGTCTTTAAGCCAGTCTGCAAGCTCAGCGCCGAGCTGACTGTCAACAACGCCGCCGGCACGATAAGGCGAGCGCTGGCGCTGGCAAAGGCAGAACGCCCGGGACCCGCGCACATCAGCATCCACAATCGCATCGCCGCGCAAGCTATCGCCGCTGGAAGTCCGGTTCAAGCGCCCCAGCACGAAAGCTTGGTAGATGCAACCGACATAAATTTGGCGCGCAACCTGCTCGCGGACAAAGCGAAACCAGTCATTATCGTCGGGCTGGGCTTGGCGCCGAGCCGCCCCTACCAGCAGATCCGCCATCTCGCCGAGTCGCTGGGCGCGCCAGTGATTGACACGCCGAAGAGCAAAGGCGCGCTATCATCCGATCACCCGCTCTTCGCCTGCACCATCGGCTTGACTCGCGACGATCCGGTCTACCAGCTCCTCGACGAAGCTGACTCCATAGTCGCCATCGGCTTTGACGTGGTTGAGTTGGTCAAGCCCTGGGAATACGCGAAGCCACTCATCTGGATCGGGGAATGGCCGAATCATGATCCGCAGATCGCCTGCGAGCTGGAGCTGGTCGGGAATGTCGCTGAAATCCTGGATGAAATTGGATCAACAGAAGCGAACGCGGCGCCCGATTGGGGCGCTGCAAGGGTGAGGCGCTTCCGCGCGGAGCTCGCCGGGCGTCCGCTGCCGACGCCCGCGGAAGGCCGTATTCTCCCGCAAACTTTTTTGGAATCCCTGCGAGATAACAGCCCGGACGATATCATACTGACCACTGATGTGGGCTCGCACAAGATATTCGCCGCCCTGGAATGGGCTGCGCGCGTTCCGAATCGCTACTTCGTGTCCAACGGGCTGTCGGCGATGGGCTTCGGCTTGAGCAGCGCGATCGCCGCGGCTGAGATCAGCGGAGAGCCGGTCGTCTGCGTCACCGGCGACGCCGGGCTGGCCATGGCGCTGGGCGAGCTGGGATTGCTGGCCGAGCGGCAGCTGCCGGTGCTGATCGCGCTGATGAATGACGCGGCGCTGGATCTGATTCGCTCGGCTCAAGTTCGGCGGGGACGCCCAGTCTTCGGTACCGTATTTGCCAACCCCGACTACGAATACATCGCGAGAGCTTATGGCAATGGGTATCACAAAGTCACGTCTCGCGAGGAGTGTGACGCGGCCATCCGCGCTGGACTTGCCTCCAAATCGCCGATGATCATCGATGTGATGATTGATCCGATTGGTTATCCGACTACGGCGCGCTAGCCAAGGCGGCGTTTCAGGTCCAGCGCTCCAACTTATTATTGCCACAGAAAGCGCCAAGTTGGAGGATGGTAGGGGGCGAGGTTGGGATTTGCGGGCGGAAACGGGCGACCAAAGACTCGCCTCTACAGATCCCAGAATGCCAGGCGCGCGAATGTGAACAGCGCGACGAAGAGCACCGGTATCAATCCCAGCAACAGCATGCGCCGAATGACCGGACCCTCCTGCCCGCCCAGCCCGACCGTGCTGCAGCCGACGATGATCTTGGCGGGCGCCAGAACGCTGCCTAGCGAGGCGCCCGCCGTCTGCCCGGCGAGAATGACGGGTACGCTCAAAGCCAAGAGCGTCGCCGTTTCCTGCTGCAAGGCGCCAAAGACCACATTGGAATTGGCGTTGCTGCCGGTCATGAATGCGCCCAGCGTCCCGATGAAGGGCGCGAACAAGGGATAGATGTCGGCGTCGAAAGTCTCGCTGATGCCGCGCGCGATGATCTGGGTCATGCCGGTGTGCGTCATTAGCGACGCCATCGCCACCAGAGCCAGTATCGATATGGTCGATTTCAGCGCTGACTGCCGCACCTTGGTCCAGATGTCGCGCCATACCGTCGGACTGTGGTACGAGCCGGCGGCGCGATAAAGGAGAAAAGCGAGCAAGCCGGCATAAAACAGAATAGCGCCCGCGTGGCCAAACACACTGATCGCGCGGCCCGTCTCGGCCGGTACAGTCCAGCCAAGTCTGGTCGCGACGGCCGGAAACTCGAGCCGAATGATGACGCCGTCCATCAACTGTTCAATCGGCTCAATCAGGTTGACCGAAAATGCCAACAGCAGCAAGATGACATACGCCGCCAGCGCCAGGACGAGGCTGCGTCCGCTGTCGTCACTCGCAGCATTTTCGCGCTTGACGCCCCCCTGGTGAAGCGGCGACAACACATAAATCACGCCGACGAGAGCGCCAGCCAGCGCGCCCGATGTCGAGCCCAGGGTCCAGATGCCATTGGTGGCGATCCACCACTGCGTCAATCCCATCGCCGCGCCAACGATGAGCAGCATGGGTATCGAGCGCAGGAATCCCATCCAACCGGCGCTGACAAAAGCGACCAGCGCGCCGCTGATCAAGCAGGAAAAACCAAGAATCAAAGCGGCGTCGTGCGCCAGCGCTTCGCCCGGCAGGCCGGTGACGGCGGTTAAGGCGACGAATGATGTGCCCAGTGAGCCGAATGTCACCGCCCAGCCGTGGCCGAGCGAAGCCATGATCACTGATTGAGTCGCCGTGTAGCCCAAGCCTACGAGCAACGGCGCGACCACCGCTATCGGTACGCCAAAGCCGCCGACCCCTTGAATCAGCGATACGAAGATCCAGCTGATGAGCAAGCTCTGCGCGGCGCGGTCGGCTGTGAGGCGCTGCAGGTTGCGGCCGATCAAGCCCACGGCGCCCGATTCATTGGTAACGTTGTAAAAGAAAAGCGCCATCCAAACGATGTAGAGCACGTCAATCGCCAGCAGCACCGACTTGCCAATTGCCACCAGCGCCAGATTCGCGTCGCCGCCAAATGCCGTCAGCGCCAGCGCCAGCGCCATCAGAAAGCCGGCGGTACCGGCTTTGCCGCCGCCCCAGCCCGCGCCCACCATCAGAACCAGCACAGTCAGCACGGGAGATAGCGCCAAAAGCCAATTGACGAGATTCAAGTCCAAGTCAATTCTCCCGCGCCATGGCCTGTGGTGGCGAGACTTGTCGCGCCATTACAGTTTTTGCCCAGATCGACGGGCGACCCAAGGGTCGCCCCTACAGAAATCGTCTAGTTAGGCGGGCGACTCGCCAAGTCGCCCCTATGGAATACAAATTGGAGGTTTCTTCTGATAAAAGCGCGTCGCTTCCTGGAAGGCGTAAGCCAGCTGAAGCACGGCGAAATCGCTGCGCGGTCGCCCCACAATCTGCAAGCCCACTGGCAAGCCATCGTCCGTGAAGCCGCAAGGCACTGAAATTGCCGGCAATTCGGTCACCGTGATGAAGGCGCAGCTCATCATCCAGTCAATATAGGTCTCCATCGCTACGCCGTTGATCTGCGTCGGATATTCCCACTCCAGGAGGAATGGCGGCACCTGCACCGTCGGCAGCAGCAGGAATTCGTACGAATCGAGAAACTCACGCACTCGATGAAAGAGTTCCGTTCGCTTGACTTCAATTCGGCTGATGTCTGCGCCAGACAAGCCCCGGCCCCGCGCCACATTCCAGCGGATCGTCTCTTTGAACTGCTCCTCGCCGAATTCAGCGAAGCGCTCGGCAAAGCTTAACTCAAAGGACCAGGCGCGCAGCGTTTGGAAAATGTCATAGGCATCGCGGAATTCCGGCGCCGCCCCTTCTAGCTGACAGCCAAGGTCGCTGAATACCGGCAACTGTTTATCAATCGTCTCGGTAACCTGCGGGTCGACCGGCAGCTCGCCCAAGTCGGGGCTGTAGGCAATCTTCACATTCGTGAAGTCTCGTCCCAGGTCATCGGCAAAGAGAGAGGGCGACGCTTCCAGCGAGATTGGCGCGCGCGGGTCGTAGCCGGCGATCGCCTGCAGCATGAGCCCCACATCTTGCACCGTACGCCCCATCGGTCCGTCGACGCTGAGGCGCGCCCAAGCCATCGACGCGGGATATTTTGGCACGCGACCTGGCGATGGCCGAAAACCGACCACATTGCAGAAACTGGCGGGATTACGCAGCGAGCCACCTAAATCGCTGCCATCGGCAATTGGTATCATGCCAGCGGCTAGCGCCACCGCTGCCCCGCCGCTGCTGCCGCCGCAAGTTCGGCTCAAGTCATAAGGATTGCGCGTGGCGCCAAAGACGCGATTGAAAGTATGAGAGCCGGCGCCAAACTCCGGCACATTGGTTTTGCCCAGCGTGATGCAGCCAGCCGCCTTCAAACGCGCGATGATGAGATCATCCGACTCCGGAATATAATCGCGGTACACGGGCGAACCCATCGTCGTGCGGATGCCTTTGGTTTCGTTGGCATCCTTGTGCGCGATCGGCAAACCATGCAAGAGGCCCAGTTCTTCGCCGCGCGCCTGCTTGTCGTCGGCTTTGCGCGCCAGCTCCAGCGCCATCTCCGGCAGGTAGGTAACGATGGCGTTCAACTCCGGGTTTACCGCGTCGATTTGCTCCAGGTGCGCGCGCAGCACTTCCGTCGCGGAGACCTCACCGCGCTTGATCAGCGCCGCCAGTTCAACCGCGGTCTTCCATACGAGATCGCTCATATTGCTTTAGCCTCGCCCGATATACGGCATGCCGTTCGCCATGACGGTAATGAAGGGCACGTTGACCGTGACCGGCAGATTCGCCATATACACCACGGCGTCGGCCACGTGGCACGCGTCGATTTGCGGTTCGACGGCGGCTGCGCCTTTCGTTCGCTCAAGCTTGCTTTGCATGCGCTCTGACATTTCTGTTCGCGCGTTTCCGATGTCTATCTGACCGCAAGCGATATTAAAAGCGCGCCCATCAAGCGATGCGGATTTGGTCAATCCACTCATTGCGTGTTTGGACGCGGTGTAGGCGACTGAATTCGGTCTGGGCACATGTGCCGATATCGACCCGTTGTTGATGATGCGTCCGCCCTGTGGGTCTTGCGATTTCATCATTCGGAAGGCTTCTTGCAGGCACCAGAAGGCGCCCGTCAGATTCACATCAATCACGCTCTTCCATTGCTCCGCCGTCAAATCTTCGAGCGAGATCGCCGGCGCGTTCATGCCCGCATTGTTGAAGAGCAGATCCAGCCGCCCAAAACGGCTCTTGACCGCGGCGAAAAGTGACGAGACCGCCAACCGATCGCTGACATCAGTGGGCAAGACCAGCGCGCGATCATCGCTGACATTGGCCATGTCGACTGTCTCATGCAGCGCCTCTTCACGTCGCCCAGCCAGCGCCAGCGAATAGCCGGCCTCCCAAAGGGCCAGCGCCGATACGCGCCCAATGCCGGAACCCGCTCCTGTGATCAGTCCAATCCGCCGCGCCATCGCATCTCCTCGCCAATCCAAGCCGCGCCAAGTGTACGCCCCTTGTCAATTCGTGACAAGTCGAATTCGATGCGCTACCATTTGTCTCGCTGAAGTCAGCGAAGGGACAAAAGACATGAGAATCGCTTGCTGCATTTGGGCGCTGAGCGATTCCGAAACCGATGTGCTGCGCCAGGTTCGTGATATCGGCTTCGACACGATCGACATCCAGCCGACGCAGCAGCGGTCGCTGGAAAGCCGTCTCCTGGCGCAAGAGCTTGGCTTGCGCGTCTCCTGCGTCGGCGCTTCCTTCGGCACACCGGACGGCGCCGCCCTAGATCATGCTGAACCAGGCGGCTTCCAAAGCGCAATCGACCACGCCATCTCGGCGATTCAGCACGGCGCCGAGATCGGCGCTGATACCGTTTATGTCATACCAAGCGCCAACGATGATCCCGCTGCCCTTTCGCGCTATCGCCGTTCAATCTCGCTACTGGCGGATGCAGCAGCTGAACGGGAAATCAAACTAGCTGTCGAGCACTTTCCCGGAACTGCGCTGCCCACCGCTCAAGACACATTGGCATTCATCCGCCAGGTGAATCACGAGAATCTATACCTGCTCTACGACAGCGGGCATATTCAGATGTCGGGCGAAGATCCGGCAGCGGTCATCGCCAATGCGGGCGACAGGCTGGGATATATTCACCTCGACGACAACGATGGCATCAACGACCTGCATTGGCCGCTGCTCGAGGGCGTGATGACCGACGAATCGTTACTCGCGACCTTGCGCGCGCTCGATGCGGTTGGCTACGAAGGGGCATTGAGCCTGGAATTGAGCTCGGCGCTGGCGAATCCAGCACGAGCGCTGCGAGAAAGCCGCGATGTATTGCTGCGCGCCACCCATCACGCCTGGCTGGCGCCCTAGGCAGTTAGTTCTTTGTTGCAGACGCGGCAAAAAATCATTATATTAGGCGCTGGTTTTTTCGGCGGCGGCTCAATTGCTCGTCTTTGCACAAGCCTAAATCGCCGTCCGCCGCAGATTATCAGCGTTGATCTTGCCTTTTCTGACAATCAATGGCGAGGAGCTTCAGGGTGTAGCCAAGTCTGCAATCATCGGTCTCACCAGCCTGATGGCAAACGGCATCTCTTGCATATGACAATCTCTTTTGACCGATTCCGCTAATGAAAGGACAATCTCGTGTTTAGGAAACGCACACTTCTTCTGGCAATTTTGGCAGTCGTCCTTGCGCTTGTGCCGCTCTCCCTGACGGCGACGGCGCAGAACCCGGACTGTGAAGGCGATGTGACGCTGACTTATTGGCATCACTGGGGCGGCAACCGCATCCCGCTGCAAGAACATCAAGTCGCCGCTTTTGAAGATGCCCACCCCGGCATCTGCGTCGACAACGTCTTCTTGCCTTGGGACAACCGCCTTCAGAATCTGCTGGCCGCCATTGCCGCCGGCAACCCGCCCGATGTAACCATGTTTGGGCGGCAAGACCTGCCCTTCTTCGCCGCGACCGAATCCATCATTCCGCTGGACGATTACATGGCTGCCGATGGCGTCGACCCGGCCATTTTCCACTCTTCGGAATTTGCCGGCACCCAGTTCAATGGCAAGACCTGGCTGCTGCCGCTGCCCGGCGGTGGCGCTTACAACATCGTCTGGTACAACACCGACCACTTCGCCGAAGCTGGCATCGAGAGCTTCCCCCAAACCTGGGACGAAATGCTTGATGTGGCGGAGAAGCTGCGCGTAGGCGATGGCGAATTCCTGGAGCGCATCGGCTTGAACGCGCAATCGACCAGTGGCGCTGGCGCATTCTTGACCTGGCTGAATGCCAATGGCGGCGACTGGATCACACCGGACCTGCGCACCATCACCATCAACAACGAGCAGGGCGCGCAAGCCCTCGAGTTCATGCAGGCGATGGCCGAGATCAATTACGGCATCGAAGAAGTGAACGCCTTCTGGGAGATGGCGGGCGAATTTGACCAGGGTCCGCTGATCCATGGTCTGGTGTCGATGGAGATCAACGGCTCCTGGACGCTGTTCCAGGTGGAAGCGCACGCCGAGAATCTCAACTACGATGTCGCGCCGATTCCCTACGGACCAAATGGCAGCGCCGACCGCCGCGGCAACGCCCATGGCGGCTGGGGTTACATGGTGCCGAAGAACGCCGCGCACCCGGATGAAGCCTGGAAGCTGGTCAAGTGGCTGACGACCGAGGTCGAAGGCGACGGCGCTTGCTGGTTCATCCAGCAGCAGCAGCGCCCCTCGCCGCTGGTCGAGTGCAACGGTTACGAAAAGGATGGCCTAGTGCATCCGCGGGCGGAAGCGCTGCTGGGCGTTGCCGCGCTGGATTACCTGGTGCCCGTCTCGCCAGTGCAGCCCGAAGCGACGCAAATCATCAACCGCATGGTGGAAGACGTGCTTTTCGGCGACAGTTCAATCGAAGACGCCTTGGCCAGCGCCGAGGCGGAAATCCAGGAGCTGCTCGACGCGTTCTGGGAAGAATACGGCTAGAGCTATCTGAATTTGAAATTGGGGCATCCTCCGGTGCCCCAACCTACCTTCCCCAAAATTTCGGTCCGAGAGCGAAATAATGGCAACAGCATTTGGCTCGCAATTCAGCGCCTTGCGCGGGCGAAGACGAGAACGCTGGAGCGATTTCTCGCCCATGCGGAAGCGCGAAGCCAAGTTCGGCTTTCTCTTCATCGCCCCATGGTTCATCGGCGTGCTGCTTTTTGCGCTCTTTCCCTTTATCGCCTCCTTTGTATTGAGCTTCACCAAATACAATATCGTTGCGCCGCCGGAATGGGTCGGCATTGAGCATTATGAGCACATCTTCACCGATGACCCGCTCTTTCTTAAGTCGCTTAAAAACACCGCCGTCTACGTTGGAGGCTCGGTCGCGATCCGCATTGTGTTGGGCTTTGGGCTGGCGCTACTGCTGAACACCAAGGTTCGTTTTCTCGGCTTATGGCGTACGCTCTTCTACGTGCCTTCGGTCGTGCCAATCGTCGCGCTGTCGATTGTCTGGCTTTACGTGCTGAACGCCCGCGCCGGCTTGCTCAACTGGTTCCTGGGATTCTTCGGCATATCGCGCATCCGCTGGTTCGCCGACCCCGATTTCGCCATGCTCGCCTTTCTGATCATGAGCACGACCTGGGTCGGTGTGACGATGGTGATCTTCCTGGCTGGCTTGCAGGGCATCCCGGAGGAGTACTACGACGCGGCAAAGATTGACGGCGCCAACATGGCGCAGCGCTTATGGCGCGTCACCATTCCATTGATGACGCCCACGATTTATCTCAACGTCCTCATCAATATCATCGGGGCGTTTCAAGTCTTCACGCAGGTCTTCATTATGACCGGCGGCGCCCCGCGCGATGCGACGCGAACTTATGTCTTGCATCTCTTTGACCACGCATTCCAATACCTCCCGCCACAGATGGGGTATTCTTCGGCGCTCGCCTGGATCCTTTTCATGATCATTTTCGCCTTCACCGCGGTCATCGTCGCCTCATCGCAGCGCTGGGTCTTTTATCAAGGCGGGGAGGAATAGCAGCGATGTCCGCAATAGAGACGCAATCCGCCAAACTCCGCAGCGAAGCGCTCACCCGCGCGACCCAAATCATCGGGCGCATTGCGCTTTACGGCATACTTATTTTCATGAGCCTGTGGTTCATCGCGCCCCTGTTTTGGATGTTCATGTCTTCATTCATGCCGCTAGAGCAGGTTGGCGTCTTCCCGGTCGAATGGATACCACGCGTATGGCAGCCGGAAAACTACACGGACGCCCTGAAATTCTGGAAGTTCGGCACCACCTTCCGCAACACCATGATCATCACTATCTTCTCGCTCTTCGGCGATATTGGATCTTGTACGCTGGTGGCCTATGGTTTCGCCCGCTTCCGCTTTCCCTTTCGAGATACGCTCTTCTTGATTTTGCTGGCGACGCTGATGCTGCCCTTCGCCGTCCGTCTGATACCGGTTTACGCCGCCTATGACGCCATCGGCTGGATCGATACCTTTTATCCCTTGATCGTGCCGAACTTTTTTGGCAACGCCTTTTACATCTTTATCTGCCGCCAGTTCTTCCTCGGCATTCCACAGGATCTGCTGGACGCGGCAAAGATTGACGGCGCCAGCGAGTTTCGCATTTTTACCCAGGTAATGATCCCGCTCGCGAAGCCCGCCATCGTCGTCATCGCAATCCTCAGCTTCCAAAACAGCTGGAATGATTTTCTCGGTCCCTTGATTTACTTGAAAGACCCGGACCTGCATACGCTGGCAATCGGTCTATACAAGTTCACCTCGCTGCCCGGTCAGGGCGGCATCTACAACCAGCAGATGGCGGCGTCCGTGCTAATGGTCATGCCAGTTCTAATCGTCTTCTTCTTGTTTCAAAAGCAATTTATCCAGGGCGCCAATCTCTCCGGCATGAAAGGCTGAGTCTCGCGGCGATGGCTTCGCGACCGAACATCCTCTTTGTGCTGGTCGATCAATTGGGCGCGCGTTGGCTGCCGATACATGGGCAGGTCCAGGTGTCCACGCCGCATCTGGAATCCTTCGCCGCTGAAAGCACCGTATTCGAACGCGCCATAAGCACTTCGCCCGTTTGCACGCCATATCGCGGCTGCCTGCTCAGCGGCATGTATCCATCACAGACGGGCATCCGCCAGAATGGCCAAGCATTTCCCAACGATACGCCCAGCCTGGCCGACCATCTCACCGCGGCCGGCTACGCGACGCATTATGTTGGGAAATGGCATCTGAGCGGCGCCCCGCAAGAGAACCGTTGGGTGCCGCCGGAGAAGCGCGCTGGCTTCCAGCATTTCATTGGTTGGGAAAGTCATCATGTTGATCATCATGCCGGCTTGATCTGGCGCGATGATCCTAACGGTCCTAAAGAAATGCCCGGTCATGAGACCGATGCCCTGACTGATATCGCCCTGAATCAACTGGAGCAGGCAGCCCGCGCCAGGAATCCTTTCTTCATGGTCCTGTCTTATCAAGCGCCGCACCCGCCCTGCTCGCCACCGCGCGAATTTCTCGATCTCTACCGCGGCCAAGATCTGCTTACCGAAGCAAACGCCGATGCTGCCGCTTGGTATGACATGCCGCACTGGAATGCCAATTACGACGCGGCGACCTTCCGTCAACTGTACTTTGGCGAAATCAGCCAGCTCGATGCCGCCTTCGGCCGATTGCTGAGCGGGCTGGATGAACTGGGCTTGCGCGAGAATACGCTGGTGCTATTCACATCGGATCATGGCGAGATGGCGGGCGCGCACGGGCTGTTTGGCAAGGGCCTGATGTTCGAAGAATCTCTGCACGTGCCACTGATTGCGCGTGCGCCAAGCCATGCATGCCGACATAGAACCAGCCAGCTTGCGGCGACGATAGACTTGATGCCAACCCTGCTCGATTACGCCGGCGTCGATCGGCCACTAACGGCTGAAGGTATCTCGCTGCGCGCGCAGATTGAGGGCGGAACTGCTGATGAAGACCGGATAATGATAAGCGAATTCCAGAATTTCTGCGCCACTGCGCAATCTTGGAAACTCGAAACCAAGGACCGCTCGCTGTTGCCGGCGGCGCTCTACCACATTGGCGACGATCCCAGCGAACTGGAGAATCGCCTCCATGATCCCGATTGCGCCGGCATCCAGTCAATATTGCAGTCTGCTTTGACCCGCTGGCACAATCGCATTGTCGCGAACGTCGCTGCAGAACCGACTGAATTGACATCGTAGAAAGGCGAATGACAATGGCGTCCAGCCAATACCAGAACGTGAGCGGCGTCTATCCGCATCTGGCGCTGAGTGCCGAGCTGGGTCCGCCGCGCACAGAATGCGGCGTCGGCGCCATGATTGCTTGGGCAGGGAAACTCTGGCTGGTTACCTATGTCTCGCATAAGTCGGCCAGTGGCGTCGGCACCGGGCTCTACAGCATCAACGAGCGGCTGGAGATGGCTAAACATCCCGATAGTTACGTCGGCACCTATACCAACCGCATGGTGCATTGGGAATCCAACCAGCTCTTCATCGGTCCACACGTTATCGATTCCGCTGGCAAGGTCCGCACGATTGAAGATCTGCTGGAAGTGCGGATCTGCTCCACCATGCGCCACCTGAGCGACCAGCAGAATCTGGTCTACATGCTGGGCATGGAAGGCGAATTCTATGAGCTGAATGTTCATACGCTGGAGACGCGCTTCCTGGCTGACCTCACGGTCGAACTCGGCGTGCCTGACCACCAGTATGCGCATTTCAAAGCCGCCTACAGCAACTTTGGCCGCGTTGTCGTGGCCAACAACAGTTATGACGAGCGCGATTTCAGCGGCGTCGAAGCGGCCGGGCGACTGGCGGAGTGGGACGGCGAAAGCTGGACCATCATTGAGCGCAATCCTTTCATTGAAGTGAATGGCCGCGGGAACTTCGCCGGCACGATCTTCGCCATGGGTTGGGACAAGCGCTCGGCGATTCTCCAAGTCTACACGGACGACAATGGCGAATGGAAGCGCTACCGCCTGCCCAAAGCCAGCCACTGTTTCGATCACATGTGGCAGACCGAGTGGCCTCGTATCCGCGAGGTCGATCATGAGCGCTTCATCATGGATTGCCACGGCATTTTCTACGAGCTTTCCACCTGGGCCTACGAGAATCATATCTGGGGCGTGCGACCGATATCGACCCACCTCTGGGTGCACGGCGATTTTTGCACGTATAGAGGAATGCTCGTGCTCGGCGCGGACAACGCCAGCCCGCACAATGGCGCCAATCACCTGGCGGGCGAGCCACAGTCGGGCTTGTATTTCGGCAAGACGGATGACCTCTGGCAGTTTGGAAAACCGGCCGGTTGGGGCGGCGTTTGGTGGGAGGACGAGGTCGCGGCCGGTGAAACCTCGGACCCCTATCTGATGACCGGCTTTGACAAGAAAGCGCTGCATCTGACCAACGACGGCGGTTCGCCGGCTCAATTCGTGTTAGAAGTCGATTTCCTCGGCAACGGCAAGTGGCGAACTTACGACAAATTTGAAGTTCCAGCGGGCGGCTATGTCCATCATGCCTTTCCCGCCGGTTACAGCGCCCATTGGGTTCGCCTGCGCTGCGAGAATGATAGTGTGGCAACGGCATATTTCACCTATACTTGAATGAATCGGACAGATACAGATCGGGATGGCGGACGATGATCAATGGATTTACCAAACTGACAGATGAAGAGCGACAGCAATTCCGCGATGAGGGCTACCTGATCGTACAGAATGCCCTTGATGACAATATGATCAGCCGTCTCATTGAAGCGGGCGACCGACTCATCGCCACCGACGAGCGGTTCAATCGTTACCAGACCAGCGAATTCTACGATGGCTTTCGCAATTGCATCGTGATGGACGATGCCTTCATCCCGCTGTTGACGAACGACGTGACCCTGCCGCTGGTGATTCAATTGCTGGGCGCCAACCTGCAGCTTTCGACCAGCCACCTCATTTATCGACATCCGGACCCACCGGGTACGCCCTATACGATAAGGCGGCCCGGCTGGCATCGCGATGGCGGCCGCACGCAGCTTGATTTGGGCCAGGACAATTATCCGCGATTGGGATTGAAATGCGCCTTTTATCTCACCGACCTCAGCGAGCCGAATTCCGGCGTTACCATGCTGGCGCCGGGCAGCAATCAACTGACGGAGCGAATCGAGATTGCCGATGGCGCGACTGACCCGGCCAATGCGCTGGAACCCTTGCTGAATCCAGGGGATTGCGTCATCTTCGAGTATCGCACTTGGCACGCCGGTGCGCCCAACTTCACCGACGTCACGCGCAAATGCGTCATGATTGGCTACTGCTACCGTTGGCTCAAGCCAATGGATTACGTCAAACAGGATGCGGCATTCGTGGACAAGCTCAGCGACATCGAGCGCTACCTGGTGGGCGAAGAGGTCGACGATACGGTCGAGTTTCAGCCGCAAGGTGGCGCCAATCCACTGCATGCATGGTGTGAAGAGCACGGCGTTCAGCAGGATCGGCTCGGGCAGTAAACCCATAGGAGGAGTCGCTTCTTCTAACCCCATCCCCCGGCCCCTTCC
>WTGC01000203.1 GCA_011523705.1 Chloroflexota bacterium
CGGCGGTCAGTGTCTACGCGACCTACGCGCGGCGCTGTAACGCCCTCTTGCAACGTGCAACGTAAACAGGTGCGAGCCAAGGTTAGCGTATACGCTACCCATTGGGTCGCCCGCCGAAACGCAAAATGTAGGGGCGACCCTTGGATCGCCCCTTCCAAATCCACTACAGACCACTTATCGCACGTAATACTTGAATCGTCCCCCGAGCATCTAATCCGTCGAGAACCGATACACGGTGGTCGATTCAAAACGTTCGCCGGGCCGCAACACCGTAGACGGGAACTGCGGTTTATTGGGCGAATCAGGAAAATGCTGCGTCTCCAATGCGAATCCATCGCTCTGGCGGTAGAGACGTCCGCTCGTCCCCACCAGCGTCGCATCCAGAAAGTTGCCGGCGTAAAACTGCACGCCCGGTTCGTTCGTCCACACCTCCATGAATCGCCCCGATCTCGGCTCATAAACCCGCGCGGCCAGCCCCAGTTCGCCAGCCGCCAAGCCAGCGCGATTCAGAACGAAATTGTGATCATATCCTTGCGCCATCACAATTTGCCGATGCGCCGATCGCTGACCGGATCCGATCGTTTTAGGACGACGAAAGTCAAATGGACTTCCGTCCACCGGCGCGATCTCGCCCGTCGGGATCTGATTGGCGTCTGTCGGCGTGTAATGGTCGGCATTCAGCGTCAGAATATGATCGTATATCGTGCCTTCGCCCTCGCCCATCAGATTGAAGTAACTGTGATTCGTCAGGTTCAGCACCGTCGGCGCATCGGTCTCGGCGCCATAATCGATGCGCAATCCATTGTCCTCGTCCAGGCTGTAGCGCACGCTGACATCGAGATTACCCGGGTAACCCTCTTCGCCATCGGGGCTGCGATACTGCATCTCCACTACCACGCCACCCGATTCGCGCGCTCGCCATATTCGCTTGTCAAATCCGACTTGACCGCCATGAAGCGAATTGTCGCCATCATTCTTGAAGAGCTTATATTCCATCCCATCCAAACTGAAAATGCCGCCTCCGATCCGATTGGCATAGCGACCGGTTATCGCGCCGAAGTACGGGTGCTCGGCTTCGTATTTGGCCAGGCTGTCGAAGCCCAAAGCGACATTGGCGAATCGGCCCTGCCGGTCCGGCACATTGATCGAAGTCAGAATGCCGCCGAAGCTGATGCACTTCACTTCCATGCCTGCCGCATTGCGCAGCGTATACGCTTCAATCATCTGCCCATCTTTAGTCGTGCCGTAGTCGCGCATACCGCCTCCTCTCATCTCCTTGCGTGCATCCAGACGAATGATACCCCGTTCTCCTTCAACTGGCTTCATTCCAACCGCATGATAAGTTCTCCATGCAAAAACTCGGTGTACTCGGTGTACTCGGTGTACTCGGTGTACTCGGTGGTAAAAATAATTTGATGCGATTGCGTTGTCCAAGCACCCATTTGCGCATACCCAATGATTCGAGACGCGCTACAATGGACGCGAGCCACCAGCCTGAAAGGGAGCATGTTATGGAATATCGCGCGCTAGGCCGCAGCGGCGTCATGGTCAGCGAGCTCTGCCTCGGCTGCATGAACTTCGGTCATCCCACGCCGGAGGCGGAGAGTTTCGACATCATGGACCACGCCATTGACGCCGGCATCAACTTCTTCGATACCGCCAATGTTTATTCGCGCGGCGGCAGCGAGACAGTGGTCGGCAAGGCGCTGCAGCGCAATGGCAAACGCCATCGGATTGTGCTGGCCACCAAGGTCCACGGCCGCATGGACGAAGACGACATCTTGTCAGCCGGCAACAACCGGCGCCACATCATTGAACAATGTGACGCCTCCTTGAAGCGCCTGCAAACCGACTATATTGATCTTTACCAGCTTCATCGCGCCAACCCGGAGATCCCGATCGACGAGACGCTGCGCGCCTTGGATGATCTGATTCGCGCGGGCAAAGTGCGCTACATCGGGACCAGCACTTTTCCCTCCTGGCGCGTGATGGAGTCATTCTGGGTATCCAAAGAATTGGGACTGAACCGTTTCGTCAGCGAGCAGCCGCCCTATCACCTGCTCGACCGCAGTATCGAGCGCGAACTGATTCCGATGGCGCAGAGCTATGGCTTGGCGATCATCCCCTGGTCGCCGCTGGCGCGCGGCTTTCTGACCGGCAAGTACAAACGCGGCGAACCGATTCCGGGGAACAGCCGCTTCGCCGCCGATGCTGGGCGCGGCGCCGCCGTCGAGCGCCGACGTGATCAACACTTCACCGATCGCGGATTCGACATCCTCGATGGCGTCACCCAGCTGGCTGACGAGAAAAGCTGCAGTCCCAGCCAGATCGCCCTGGCCTGGGTCTTGAGCAAACCCGGCGTGACCAGCCCCATTATCGGGCCCCGCACAATGGCACACCTGGAAGACAATCTCGGCGCGACCGAAGTCGTCCTGACTGACGAAGATCACGCCCGCCTTGACGCGCTGGCTGAGCCAGAAATGGCAACCGTGCCCTATTACCACGGCCGCATGGTCAACCTCAGAGCCTCCGATCACACCTGGCTCTAATACAACGAGTGATGTTTGGGCGAAAATAGACGAGCCCGTTAATGTGCAGAAGATTGTAGGAGCGACTCTGTGAGTCGCCCGCCGCGCCAACAACGTGTGTACGGGCGAGCGTCGGTTAGTGTCTACGCTACCCGGCGGCTCGCCCCTTGCCTACCGGTGGTTAGTAGCTACGCGCGCTGCTTGTGGGAGAGGGGCCGGGGGTGAGGGGATCCATCATCGCGCCGCCTCCTTCTTGACCGCCACCAGCCGCTCATACGCAGCGCTGGACTTGTAGAATTCGTCCAGCGGATAACAGCCAGAAACCATCCCATTACGCGGCGCCGTCGTGCAATCGCTGAAGGTGCGGCAGATACGCTTGCGGTCGAGACTTTTACCCGCCAGCAGGTCAGCCGGCAATTCCGGGTAACTCAAAGCCATGCGACCCAAGCCAACGAAATCAGCCATGCCCGCGCTGACGGTCGCCTGCGCCACATGGGGCAGCCAATCCTGCAAATAAGAATAACCGGAGCCTACAATTGTCAGATCGGGGCAACTCGCCTTGAGCGCCGCCGTGACCTTAATCTGACGCGCCACGCCCACCAGCGGATCTTCCGGCAGCGTGTAGCCGTCAGAGGGCGGAAACAGAGCCGGGCGTTGGATGTGAAAGTTGTAATATGGGCTTCCGACGGTGATGCAGACGAGCTGAATATCAAGCGCTTGCAGCAGCGCAAGGAACTTCCGCGGCTCGCTCAGGTCGTAACCGATGCCGCTGCCGTCACCGCCAAAGGCATAAGGATAGTCGCCGCCATTGAATCGAGCCGGCTCTCCAACCTGGTCCGCTCCCGCCTGAAAGGGAATCCAGTCGACAGCACTGAGGCGAACGCCAATATCCAGCCCGGGCGCCCGCCCGCGAATCCGCTCAACCGTGTCCCGTAGAAAGCGACTGCGATTTTCAAAGCTGCCTCCGTACCGGCCGGGCCGATCGACCGCGCTCAAAAACTCATGCCCGAGATAACCGTGACAATGCTTGATGTCGATGAAATCGAATCCCGCCATTTGCGCCAACGCCGCCGCGTCGCCGAAATCGTCTATTAGCATCTCGATCTCGGCATCGGTCATGACATAAGAATCATCATCCACCGCAAACTTGTCATCGAGCAGCGGATGGCGATACAAAACGACTGGCTCGAGCTTGGCACTGTTCGGCCGACAGAATCGCCCCGAATGCGTCAGCTGCAAGCCAATGAGCAGATCATCGTCAGTGCCAAATCTCTCCTGATGCGCGCCGACCAAAGCCTCGCGCAACGCGGCGATGCCCGCGACAGTCGCCTCGTTGATGACCAACTGCCGCGCATTCGCCCGTCCATCGTGCCGGACGGCCACCGCCTCCCCGCCCCAAATCAGCTTGGCGCCGCTCTGCCCGAAGCGCCGCCAGCGCCGAAGGGTCAAGTCCGTCGGTCCGCCATCGGCATTGCCATCCCAGCCCTCCATCGGCAGCACCGCGAACCGGTTGGATAGCTCATGATTTCGATAAACATAAGGCTGCGCGAGAGGCGACTCGGCGCCGAATACGGCGTTTTCGTCGACCGGCAGATCCGCCCCGACGGCTTTGCAGTATCTCTTGAATTGGGCGTATGTCCGCAGCTGCGCAACCGCCTTCGGCTTCATGAGCTAGCCCTTCTTCAAGACGCCCATTCGCGCGGCGATGTCGCGCAAAATCGCGATATCGCTTGCCGGGCGAGTCGGCGAATCGTCGTGGGTGCGGTCAGAGCCGATCCAGCCGCGCAGCTTGAGGAATTGCGCCGCCGTATGTTTGTAAGCGGGCACTGGCGGACGAAATGCAAAGAATCCCAGATACTGAATGAGGTCGTTGAGCGCGTAGAACCCTGAATCGCCAGCCAGCCACATGGCGTCTCGCTGGGCGAAGAGATCGGGCGCGAAACTGCTCAAACCGAGCAAGTAGTCACTGCCATAGATCACCATGTCAATCGCCAGATCGTTACCTGTGAAGACTTTGAAATCGGGGCGAACGGCATCGCGCAGCGCGATCCGATCCCACTCAAGCTGGCGGCTGAGCGAGGAGTGCTTCGCGCCGATGCAGCTGGCGACGCCCAGCAATCCGCCATAGGTATCGAGATCATAAATAGCGCCGAAGGGGGCGAACATCGTACCCAGCTCAAAGGCGATGAACCTGTCTGCCTCGGCGCCAATCGTCTCGTAAGCATTGACGATTCCCGCTCCGTTCAGCTGGGTCAAGCCGTAGGATTGAAAGATGATCGGCGTGCCGCCCTGGCGCTGAATGCTCTCAACCTGTCGAAAATAAGCGTCGGCGTCGAATGCATCGCCGGGTGTATCGGCGACGAAAGCGCCCGCTACAAATTCGCCTCCAGCCAGAGCGCAGCGCGTCGCCCGCAACACCTTCTGACGCTCTTCCTCGCAGATCAGGTTGGCGAAACCGGTGTCCATATTGACCGCGGGCGTCAATCCCGCATCAGCTGTGCGCCGCACGTGGTTCGCCAGACCGGGCCAATCAATGTCGCCAGTCTCTCTGAACGGCAGCAGAATCGCCGAAATGCCCGTTATCTTTCGTTTGGGCCGGATCATCTCGGTTGGGTTGATCGACGATAACGTATTGTTTTGCATCTGCTCAATCTCGCTTGTTAGTCCCACATTACTCGTGGGTATAGCCTGGTTACGAAGACTCCCCTCCCTGATGCCTCGGGGAGGGGCCGGGGGAGGGGTTGGATAGGCGACTATAGCTTACCTCATCCTTTCCACCATCGTTTATTCGTTCGCCGGCGATATCGCAGCCACCGGCTTTATTTCATAGCGAGGGCTCTCTTTCAGCAAGCCCAAATCAATTCCATTGCTAGACGCCCGCACATCGTCGCGATGGAATTGCAAGGCATAACCCAAGCGCGGCTGATCGCTGCTGTTGGCGCCCGAGCCATGCAAGGTCAAGCGCGTAAAAGCGACCGCGTCGCCCGGCATCATGCGCAGCGGCAGAAAATCCTCCGGCTCAAGCGCCACCGTCCGGTGTCCATCGAGATCTTCGCTTTCGATCGAATCCAGCGTGCCCCGCAAATGCGATGCCGGCGCCATCTGCAGGCAGCCATTTTCGGGCTTCATTTCCATCAGTGCGAACCAGATATTGATGCCCGGACCATCAAAGCGCGTGTACTGATTGTCCTGATGAAAGTGAAAGCGGCCGCCGCCACCGCCGCTCTTCACCGCTGTGAAAGGCATGTACAGCGTTGATGCTCCGCCCATTAGCCGCGCCGCAATCGCAAGCAGCGCTTCGCTGCGGACGAGCCGTTCCAGCTGCGATCCCGCCAGATATTGCCTGCTCTGACGCAGCTTGTCCTTTGACGTCGATGCCTGGCAAAGCTGCTCTCGTGAAACGCCAAGCGCCGCCATCACTGCGACAACTTCCTCCGCCAGCGCAGCGGCCGTCTCAGCGCTGATCAGTCCGGGCAGGCATAAGTAACCGTAAGTATCATAGAACCGGACTTCATTGGCGCTCAAATCCCAATATCGCAGTATCTCTTCGCTCACATTTCACTCTCTCTCTGCTGTTCTTCTATCTTTCGCCGCCAAGCATAACAGAGTGGAATCGGCAGCAGTTTGGCACTTGCGCACGTGATTTGACACTCGACAACATCCAATATAATATCACCGAATCCCGCGACTGCTTAAAGGCCTCCCAATGCGAATCCGTTTCGGCTACCGTGACCTTCAGTTCCCGAGCGATCAGCTCCAACCGCTGCGCGAAAGCCAATCACTGCTCGCCGATGTCGAGGCGCTCTGGCGGCGTTTTGACGAAGACGGTTACCTGCTCCTGCGCGGCCTGCTGGAGCGCGAGACAGTACTAAATGCGCGCAATGCTATCCTGCAGCACATGCAAGCCCAACAGGCTTTGCAACCGGATTCGCCTCTGCTCGAGGGCGTCATGCCCCGCGGCGGTAAATCGGTGCAAATGATGGGCCGCAAAGGCATCGCCCATCATCCAGCTGTTCTCGCCACTGTGGAACATCCCGCTCTTTTCGCCCTCTTCGATCGCCTCTTCGCCGAGCCCGCGCTGACCTACTCCTACAAGTGGCTGCGGGGAGTCGGCAACGAAGAGTACACGGGCGCACACTTCGATTTTGTCTATATGGGGCGCGGCTCGCCGAATCTCTACACCGTCTGGATTCCACTGGACGATATCGAAATCACGCGCGGCACGCTAGCCATCTGTCGCGGCTCGCACAACCTGGCCAGCTTCGCCCGCATCCGCGACACCTACGGCAAAATGGATGTCGATCGCGACCGCATCGAGGGCTGGTTTGAGCTGGATCCGCTGAAAATCGTGGAGCGCTTCGGCGGCCAGTGGCTGGGAGGGAACTACAGTGCTGGCGATGTCATCATCTTTGGCATGCACACGATGCACGCTTCCACCACTAACCTCAGCAACCGCTTCCGCCTTAGTTGCGACGTCCGCTTTCAGCCGGCCGCCGACCCGGTCGACGAGCGCTGGAAACGCGACGGACCCGGGCACTATAGCGCCGGGACAGAAACTCGCGATATGGTTTCGGCGCGCGCCGAATGGGGTGTCTAGCGGCGAATGCAATCTTCACCTGCCGAAAGGACGCAACATGCTGATCTCCGAAATGAACTGGATGCAGGTCGAACAATTCCTTCAGGACGACGACCGCTGCATCTTGCCAACAGGCAGCACCGAGCAGCATGCCTATCTGAGCTTGACCGTAGACGCCACCCTCGCGGCGCGCCTGGCCGAGGAAGTCGGTGAAGCGGCCCGCGTGCCGGTTTTTCCCGTCATCCCGTACGGCTTGGCACAGCAGTGGACCGCTTTCCCCGGCACGGTCACCCTCCGTGTCGTAACCTATCTGGCGCTGATTCGCGATGTCCTGGATAGCATCCGCCGCGCCGGATTCCGCCGGATTCTTCTGGTCAACGGCCATGGCGGCAATGCGCCCGCGCAAGGCATGCTGCGCGAATGGATGATGGACAATCCTGATTCCACCGTAAAATGGCACAATTGGTACAACGCGCCCCGTACCTGGGCGAAAGTGCTGGAGACCGATCCGGTCGGCTCGCACGCTTCCTGGATGGAGAACTACCCCTGGACGCGCCTGGCAGATGTCGCCATGCCGGACGTGAAAAAGGCGCAGACCAATCTCGAGGCGCTAATGACGCTAAACCCAGCCAGGACGAGGGAGGCGCTCGGCGATGGCAACATGGGCGGCTTCTATCAGCGCGATGACGAGGAGATGCTGGCGATCTGGCGAGTCGCGGTCGAAGAGACGCTCGCCCATATCGAAGGAGGCTGGGACTGATGCGCTTGCTTATTTGGGGCGCCGGCGCCATCGGCGGTACGCTTGGCGCCTACTTGATTAGAGCCGGGCATGACGTGCTCTTCGTCGATATCGTCGAGGAACACGTCCATGCGATCAACCAGTCGGGCTTGCGGATCAAAGGTCCCGTAGACGAGTTCCAGGTGGCGGCGGAAGCGCTTCTTCCCGATCAGCTGAGCGGGAAGCACGGCGCGATTCTCCTCTGCGCCAAATCGCAGCATACGCGCGCGGCAACTGAGGCGCTGGCGCCTTTCCTCGCTGAAGACGGCTTCGTGATGTCCGTCCAAAACGGACTCAACGAACTGATCATCAAAGAGATTGTTGGGCGCGAGCGGACCCTCGGCGCCTTTGTCAACTTCAGCGCCGATTATCACGCGCCCGGCGAAATCCTCTTCGGCGGTCGCGGCGCCGTCGTCATCGGCGAACTCGATGGCACCATCAGCCCTCGAATCCAGCGCATGGAATCCATCTTCCGCCATTTCGACGACGACACGCTGGTCACGGAAAATATCTGGGGATATCTTTGGGGCAAAGAAGCCTACGGCGCCATGCTCTTCGTTTCCGCCCTGACGCATCAATCCATCGCCGACGCGCTTTCAGACGGTCGCTACCGTCATCTTTACATCCATGCGGCGCAAGAAATCCTGCAACTCGCCGACCGGCTCGGTATCGAGGCTTATGGCTTCAATGGCTTTGAGCCAGCCGCCTTCCTGAAAAACGACCAGGAAAGCATCAACCGCTCGCTTGATACATTGGTGGCATTCAACAAACTCTCAGCCAAGACGCATAGCGGCATCTGGCGCGACCTCGCCGTGCGCAAGCGCAAAACCGAAGTCACCATGTACCAGCCAATCCTCTCCCAAGCCGAGTCAATCGGCCTCGACCTGCCCTTGACCCGCCGCTGGATCCAGATGATTCGGGAGATTGAAGACGGGCTGCGCGAACAATCACTGGCAAACCTCGACGAGCTGAAAGCGGAGATGTCATGAATGTAGATTTTGCTGGCAAGACCGCAATCGTCACCGGCGCGGCGCATGGATTCGGCCGCGCGATCGCCCGCGCTTTCGCCGAACGCGGCGCCTCCGTATGGGCTTGCGATCTGCTGGGCGATGAACTCGCCGAGACGAAACAACTCTGCGAAGACGCCCGCGGTCGCTGCTGCGTCAAAGTGGTGGATGTTCGGAATCGCGATGAAATTATCGCATTCGTTGATGAAAGTCTGGCGGCAGAAGACGGGGTTCAAATCCTGGTCAACAATGCCGGCGGCGTCCTGGGACAAGTGGGCAGGCCGCTGGAAGAAATCAGCGAGACCGACTGGGACAGCATATTCGAGGTCAACGCGCGCGGCGCCTTTTATTTCGCGCAGGCGGTCGCGCCGAGCATGAAAGCGCAGCAATACGGCCGCATCGTCAATATCTCCAGCGGCGCCGGCTTGGGCGTCAGCCTCACCGGCATCCAAGCCTACACTTCAGCCAAGGCGGCGCAAATTGGCTTGACCCGCCAGCTGGCGCATGAACTGGGCGAATGGAATATCACCGTCAACAATATCGCGCCCGGCTTTGTCCTGTCCAATCCAAATTCGATCCGGCAATTCGAGTCTTACGGCGAAGAAGGCCAGCGCGCGCTGGTCAATCGCTTCGCCCTCAAGCGGCTTGGTTCGGCCGAAGACATCGCCAACGGCGTTCTCTTCTTCGCCTCAGATTACGCGAACTGGATCACCGGCCAGGTTCTGTCCATCGACGGCGGCAAGCTGTAGACAACGCTTGAAATCCCAAATGTAGGGGCGGCCGGCGGTCAGTGTGTACGCGACCTATCAGGTCGCCCGCTTTATCACAAAATGTAGGGGCGACCGACGGGCATTATTCACGCGCCCCTTGCTCAATACCCCGCCCAACATAGCTCCCCCTCTCCCCTTGTGGGAGAGGGGGCTGGGGGGTGAGGGGTAAACTACCGCCCCTCCAGCGCCTCCAACACACGCGGCGCCGTCATCGGCGTCTGCGTCATGCGTACGCCGGTGGCATGCGCGACCGCATTGGCAATTGCCGCCACCGTCGGAATCACCGGCGGCTCGCCCACACCGCGCGCGCCGAAGGGACCGCTGATTGAGGGCACCTCGACTATCTGCGTTTGAATCGGCGATGCTTGCACCGCATCCGGCATCGCATAATCCATCCATGATCCCGAAAGCAGCTGGCCGTCTTCGTCATAGCGCATCTCTTCGTAGAGCGCCCAGCCAACGCCCTGCACCGCGCCTCCCTGCATCTGCCCTTCCACCGTCAACGGATTAATTGCACGCCCTACTTCCTGCACGACCGCCAGATTCAGCAGATTGACTTCGCCAGTCTCTTCATCGACCTCGACTTCGGCGATTTGCGCGCAGAACGAGGGCGCCCGGTCGGTCACCGCCTGGCTGCCGCTGCCATGAATCGGTTCGTATTGACCGCCAAAGGTCATCGCTTTGCCAGCGAGATCACCGAGCGGTACGGAGCGATCGGGAAATCCGCGCACCTGCACACGGCCATCGACAATTTCCAAGTCCTCGGCCGATACTTCAAACTCCTCAGCCGCGATGGCCAGCGTTTGCCGGCGGGCGTCTTCCGCCGCGCGTATCACGGCGTTGCCCAGGGTGTAGAGCGTCTTGCTGCCGCCGACGCCGCCACCGTAGGGCGCGCTGTCCGTATCGCTGTAAACGAAGCGCACCTTGTCTACATCAACTCCATACGCTTCGGCCGCCAACTGCGCGAATGATGTGGGCGTACCGGACAAGTCCGCCGTTCCGATCTGCACTTGCAAGACGCCATCGCGGTTCAGCTTGCAAACAGACGCGCCCGGCTCCAAGCCGCCCATCCAGCCGCCTATCGCGATCCCGACGCCGCGTCCCTTCGCCCGCGACGCTTCTCGGTTTGTCCAGAGCGGATGCTCGCGTGCCGCTTCCAGCGTTTCGACCATGCCGATGACCGGAAAGTCACCGCCATCGGGCGCCGGATCGCCGGAGCGCGCCGCATTCTTCAAGCGCAGTTCCACCGGGTCCATGCCCAGTTGCGCCGCCGCTTCGTCAAACAGGGTCTCAACCGCCATGAAGGCGGTCGGCGATGTCGGCGCGCGATAAGCGCCCACCGACTGCTTGTTAGTAATCACATTGGTCGATTCCAACCGCAAATTCGGGCTGCGATAAAAGCTGGCGAATTGCATCGCCGCGAATCCGCCAAGCCCGCTTGGATAAACGCCCGTGTCCGCCGTCACGTCAGACTGCATGGCGATCAGCGTGCCATCGCTCTTGAATCCCAGCTTGCCTCGAATGCGCAGCGCCGGCGCCGGATTGGTGCTCAGCAACTCTTCGCCGCGCGTCAAAATCAAGCTGACCGGCCGGCCGACTGCAGTGGCGACCAAACCAACCAAGCCCTCATACAAGCCAAATTTTGCGCCAAAGGCGCCCCCGACCGGCATGCCATAGACGGTCACGTCCGACTCGGGCAAGCCCAGCACCTCGGCGACATCGTAGCGCACGCCAAATGGCGATTGAACGCTGCCCCACATCGTCAAGCCGCCGTTGACCGGATTGGGCTGCGCCACCCAGCCTTGTGTCTCGATCGAACTCTGATGCACCATCGGCGTATCAAAACTGCGCTCGACAACCACGTCCGCCTCGGCGAATGCGGCGTCGACATCGCCCGTTTCCGTCTTGGTCTGGCCCGCGATGTTGGAGATCTCTTCATCATCATCTTCCGCTTCACCGCCCGTGTCCGCGCCATGCGCCGCCTCATCACCCGCACCGGTCGGGATGCCGTTCGGCCAGACAATATTCGCCCCCTCCGCCACGGCGTCATCCATCGAAGTGACGGCTGGAAGCGGCTCATAATCCACTTCAACTGCCTCGGCGCCATCGGCCGCCGCCGCCGCCGTATCCGCCAGGACGATCGCAATCGGCTGGCCAACAAAGATCACGCGACCGCGGGCGAGCATCAGCCGGGCGCGCGACGACGGCGTCACATCGGGCAGATCATCGCAGGTCAAAACTCGCTGCACACCGGGCACATCAAGAGCGGCGCTGCAATCGACGCCCGTGATATTGGCGTGGGCGTATGTGCTCAAGACGAAGCGCGCGTGCAGCATGCCCGCCAGCTTGAGATCGCCGGTATATTTCAGATTGCCGGTCACCTTGGCGGGACCGTCAATCACCGGTGTCGGTTTGCCAACAAATGAGAAGTCTGACATTGAAAATCGCTCCTTTTGACTAAGGGATGAATACGCAATTCTTGCACATGACGAAAATGATGCTGTATGTTCTATGCGCAACCTTGGGCGTTGTATCCATTACCATTGAAATTCAAGGGAACCGATATGAACCGACGCAACGCGCGGAAAATTATCTCTGAGCCCTCTGTGTTGGAGGTCAGTGTCCACGCGACCCTCTGTGTTGCCTCGTTTCCTCTGTGGTGAATCTATATGCTGTTCTCGACATAAGGCACTTCCCATCAAAATCACCACTCCCCAAGATACTAACCCGGAGACGCCATTTCCACCACCTGATAACCCTCGCGCTCCGTGCGTTCGCGGAACAGCGCGCTCAAGCGCCGCGTCATCGGTCCGACTTCGCCATCGCCGATCTGACGGCCATCCAGCTCGACTACCGGCGCCAATTCGCCCATCGTGCCGGTGCAGAACATCTCATCCGCCCGATACACCTCGCTCAGTGAGATATTTTTCACCCGGTGGGGGATCCCGCCGCGCTCGCAAATCTCCAGGACCGTCGCCCGCGTGATGCCTTCCGGGCAAGAACCGGTATCCGAGGTCAAAACCTCGCCGTCGCGCGCGATAAAGACGTGGGTGGCGTTGGTCTCCGCCACGAAGCCCTGATAATCGAGCATTAGCGCGTCGTCGGCGCCGGATGCATTGGCTTGAATCTTGGCAAGTATCGAATTGATCAAGTTGCAGGAATGGATATTTTGATCGACGCAATCCGGCGGAATCCGCCGAATGCTCGAGGTGATAAGCCGAATGCCGCCCTTGTCATAAACCGGCGGCTTGTGCTCCGCCAGCACAATCAAGGTCGGACCCTGCGTATTCAGCCGCGTATCCATGCCGCTGGTATACTTGACGCCCCGGCTGAGCGTCAAACGGATATGCACGCCGTCGGTCATGCTGTTCGCCATCAGTGTCTTGCTGATTTCCGCGATAATCTCGTCATGCGATGGAATCTCGCTGAAAGCCATTGCTTTAGCCGAATCGCGCAGGCGATTTAAATGCGGGATCAATTTGAAGATCCGCCCCTGATAAAGGCGCAGCCCTTCCCAAACCGCATCGCCGCCTTGCACGGCCGAATCAAAGGGACTGATGCCGGCTTCATCGCGATGATAAAGCTCGCCGTTGATATTGATCAGCAGATCCTTATTCTTCGGATTGAAACTCTGTTTCATCGTTCTCCCTAGCAATTTCGTCCATTAGTTCATTCTCACACCGAAGTAGCTGTAAGAACACCGCGTTAAGCAACATTGGGTGAGGTGGTCATGCACGAAAACTCCCAACTCAGCGCCGATTTCGCCAAATCCAGCTCCCCTTTCCTCTTTGTGGGCGAAGGGGCCGGGCGATGGGGGTTGCACTCCCTATCGAATGCAATACTGCGCCATCTGCTCGTACAATTCCTGACAGTCGTCCAGCAATCCGTTCATCCACGCTGGCAAGGGCGTATCGTCAACCTTGTAGGGCGCAAAACCGGTGGACTTTTCCACCGCGCCATACCAGTGCTTTGCCCAGACGCCATCGCTCTCTCGCCGCCCCGCTTTCCAGCACAGCATCGCCCGGTCGAAATTCAGATCCAGCGCGGCGCACAGCTTTCGCAGCATCCGCTCCGGGTTTAGCAATACATCCTTCGCCACGATCACCGGCGGGATCGCGCCCGTCGCCTCCCGAACCGCATTGAAAATCTCAGCTTGCTGCGGGAGACCGGTCTGGTCAAGGCTTGGGTTTGGGATCACTTTCGAAAACGAAAGCAGCATCCGCCGCGGGTCGCGAATGAGAAAACAGTTCGAGACTTTGCCGAGCCAGGATCGGTCAATATGTTCGAGCATATGTTGGGTCATGTGCTTTTGAAAAGTGATCGCTTCCCCGCCTTTAGGTCTCGCCAGGCTCGCGACAACTTTTCGCCAGTCCGTCTCTCCGCAGGCGATAACCTCATCGGCGCCCGGGTGATCATAACCCGAATGGAACAAGTAATGCGCGTAAAATGGTTCATCCACAACCAGGGTATCCGACCGACTCTCCCAAGACCGCATCATTGCTGTCGAGATATTGCGCGGTCCCGACCACATGGCGATGATTCGCTGCGTCACCGGCAGTCGTCCCCAATACACACTTCGCGGCAAACTCGCAACATCGCACTTGCGCCTCGGCAATTACTGAATCTATAGTGAATGAGCCGCGCCACTTCCGCCATTGTAACTGATTGCGAATGCATTGTCATATATCGCGACTCGCAAACCGTGCTGCCATCCGACCGCAAAACCACCCCGCCAATCAAACAGGAATATGTTTGTTTTCGCTGTCCTGTGTATTTGCGGTGCCCTCCGTGGTCAAATATACCTCTGGCGTCTTCGCCAAACTACATATCGTCTGCGATGTTTACTTCGCCGAAAATGTAAACATGTAGTCGTCCCTTTTCTCCAAAATGATGGTACGCTCGTTGCAATGATTGAACATCTCTCCTTCTCGCAAATCGCGTCCGCCACCCGCCGGATACCAGGGATGCCC
>WTGC01000088.1 GCA_011523705.1 Chloroflexota bacterium
CCCCCGGCCCCTCCCCCAAGAAGAGGGAGGGGAGATTAGCAGAAGGGGTTGGAACGGCGGCTTAGCCGTCGTAGTATCCCGCGGATTCCATGACAAAGCGCACATCTTCCGCGGCCAGATCCAGAATCGCCTGGATATCGGCGTTGGCGTCAATGGCGATTTCGTTGATGGTTTCCGCCAGGATCGGAACGATCTCGGTATATTGCGGGATCAACGGGATGGTGCGCGCGTTTGCCAATACCTCCGAAGCGATGCCCTGCAAGCCGCCGTGTGCCGCGTTGACTTCTTCATCGGCCAGAATTGAGAGCCTGACCGCCACGTTGGTGTTCAATCCCGATGTTTCATCGAGGACGATGCGGCGCTCGGTTAGCGGATGGGTCAGCCACTTCATATATTCAAGCGATGCTTCGAGATCGTCTGATTGCGCCAGGATGCCCACAGGCCACAGGTAGCCGTAAGATGCGATGTCCCCGCCAGCCCAACCCGGCGCGGGCGCGAAGGCGGCATTGTCCGAGACTTCCGGCAACTCAGCATCGAGCATGCGGGATGCCATCCACCACCAGCCGATGAACATGGCGGCGCGACCCTGAATCAGTTCTTGATTGGCTTCCTGCTCGTTCCAGGCGACCGACGCGGCGGGCGAATAGCCATCGCGCACATAACTTGCGTACTGTTCCGTAGCGGCCACGCCGATTTCGTTGTTGAAGATGGGTTCCCAATTCTCATCGAAGATATCGGTGCCGGCGCCCCAGAGGTGGCTGTACCAGTTGAAAAGATTTTGATCGACATTCAAGCCGTAGTACATGGAGACGGGCGCGATATCCATTCCGCTATCCACGATAGCTTGAGAGACCTCGGAGAGTTCCTGCCAGGTGGTCGGCACATCGGCGCCAACCGCTTCCAGGACATCGGCGCGATAATGGAGCAACAGGGGATGACCACGGAAGGGCAAGCCGTAGATCGTATCGCTGTTGCCGGTCGATGCGCTTTGATAGGCGGGACCGTAGTCGTCCCAATCGATGCCGGCGTCCGCGACGAAGTCATTCAGCGGATGCAGATAGTCGTAGATATTGGTGCCCCAGGCGTCAACAAAGGCGACAATGTCGTATTCGGTGTTGGGGTTGGAAGCTTCCAGGTAAAGCTGCTCCTGGAATGAACCAAAGGGAACATCGCCAAAGGTGACGCTGATTCCGGTCATGGCGGTGAATTCCTCGGCGCCCTTGAACGCTGCGGAGGCAAACTGTGGCGCCGCGGCGCAGCAGATCAGGAAGTCGAGATGCGTTCCGTCGTAGGGCTTGCTGGCATCCAAGCCGAAGGTGGCTGGATCCATGTGGTCTTGGGCGCTGACAGCGGCGAGGGGCAACGCGAGAAAAAGAACGAGCGTCAAGAGACATAGAAACTTGCGAGTGAATACCATGGAGAGACCTCTCTTTGCTAGAAGATCGAATCGAGATGACGAGTGCGATGCCTGGCTTCGGTGAGGTTTGCGCGAGTCTAACACATACCAGACGAATTTGAAAACGGGTTGTGGTCGGGCGAGCGAGAAGCGTCCGCGCAGCACGTGTTCCCCCTCACCCCCCGGCCCCCTCTCCCACAAGGAGAGAGGGGGAGCTAGACATCGCAAGCTCTTGATTTATCGACCTACTTGCCGACAGCGTGACGCATGGTATCTTGCGAGGGCGGCGGCATTGTCTCGTGTGTCTACAGTTTTCGCTGTGTGACAGCCTTAGGCGATGGGATTCCAGACTAAGGTTTCGTCTTCAACTGTGACTTTGCCCAAGCCGGGGAAGGGCATGTGGTAGAAGAGGGTCAGGATGTCTTCGTCGGCGCATTGTTGCAGGACGCGGCGGCGCGTTTCGACGGCGAGCTCGGGATCGGAATCGAAGGAGAAATGCCAGTCGGTGTTGGCGAATTGGAAGGGCTGGTGGAGGAGGTCGACGACATGGAGCAGGCGCTCGCCGCCCGACTCAATCAGCAGACCGGAATGGCCCTGGGTGTGACCGGCGAGGTCAACCACAGTTACTCCGGGCGCGATTTCGTCGTCGGGGCTGGCGAAACTGAATCGATCTTGCAGCGAAGTAAAGAGTTCCAAGGTCTTCTGATCTCCCGGCGCGTCTGAGACGGACCAACGCCCAATCCATTCGTCCCATTCCGCTTGCGTCGTGATATAGCTCGCGTTGGGAAAGGCGAGTAGGCCAGCCGCATCAGCCAGGCCAGCGATGTGATCGCCGTGGAAGTGGGTCAGATAGACGATGTCGATATCGGCGGGCGAGAGACTCAGCGACTCGAGCGCCGTTTCGGCCCCGCCGGCGGACGGGCGCCCCGCGGCGCCAAAGCCGACATCGGCGATGATATGCGTGCCGCCGCTGTTGATGTAGGGAAGATTGAGGCTGCCGGAGGGCTGCTGCCCAGCGAGCGCGGCGTCGATTTGGGCTGGCGTAACGCCGGGATAGCGCAGTGCGAGGTTGGCGGCGATGAGATCGGATTCGCCTTCGTGCAGTATCGCGACTTCAATGTCGCCGATCTTCATTTGGTTGGCGTTCATTGTGCATGTCCTTTCCGGTAGGTGTCCGTGACACTGCTTTAGGCTGTAGGTGGCTTGGCGAGTCTTGGTTTAAGCGCCTGCAAGAGCAAGGCCGGTCAAGAAGAAGACAAGACCGGCGCCCATCCGACCGATGATTACCGCGCTGCTGGAACCAGAATATACTCTCAACACTGAAAATGCCAAACCGGTCAAGAAAGGATAGACGTTGTCGTACCAAGGATCTATGTAGAGAGCGCGATTGGCGGCTGAGAAAACGGCGAGGTGCAGCAGCGTGAAGAGCACACTGGTCATCAAAACGCCGAGCCACGGTCCGAAATTCCAACGCAGTGAAGGCAAAACTACCGCATGAAAGACTAGAGATTCGGCCAAGGGTTGCAGCAAGATCAACAGCAGAGCCGCAGAAATGATATTCCTTGGTTCCACTTTCCAGAAATCGAACAACTCTGGAATGGCGCAGAACTTATTGCTTGCGAGACTGACAAAGAGTTGGACGGCTAAGGCAATGGCCACGCCAACCAACAGCGCGATTGGAAGCGGCAGATGGCCTCTCTGCAGGCAAAGAGCGCTCCACATGCCCGCACTGCTGCGACGACTCGCCAAAACGAAGACGATGGCAAAGGTCATGCCAAAGCACCAACTAAGCATGAGTAGAAAGTGCGAGATCGCATCGCCGCCGAGCAAGATCGACGCGAGCGCTGGACCCACACTGATGAGGGCGATAAGCATAGCGATAACGGTTATCGCTGCGCTGAAAACACTCCAGGGTGGCGGCGACGCTTCCGGGGCGGAGAGTTTCTCAATCAGCGACATCTCGCGGCGGTCTTTCCGGTTTTCCGTCATTGACTGATCTCCTGTTGAGACGCCGTCATTCACTGCCCGCGCATGACGCCTTCGTACACTTCGAGGGTCTCTTCGGCCGTTTTGCGCCAGGAAAAGTTGCTCGCCAGCGCCAAGCCTTGGTTGATCATCGTATCGCGCAGGGGCTGCTGAATCAGCAGGGCGAGAATGGCGCCGGCCATTTCACGAGAATTATTGACGATAAAGGCGGCGTCTTCCAGTATTTCTTCAAAGACGATGGCGTCTGATGTCACGACGGGCGTGCCCGATGCCATCGCTTCCAGCGCCATCAAGCCGAAGCCTTCGTAGAGGCTGGGGAATACGAAGACATCGGCCAGGCGATAAAGCGAGGGCTTGTCGGCTTCGTCGACGAAACCTATCCAGCGCAGGTAGTCTTCGATATTCAGGCGGCGGCAGTATTCGCGCAGATTGGGGAAGAGCCGGTCGTCGTAAGCTGGCTCTCGCCCGGCGATGACGAGGGGAAAGGTATCGCCGTCGGCCTCGCCGACATAGGTGTAAGCGAGCAGGAGATCGTTGACTTGCTTGCGCCAATCGAAACCGCCGAGATAGAGCACGAAGCGCTCGGGCAGGTCATATTTGTCGCGGACGGCTTCATCGTGCTCGGAACCGATATGTGGATGGTAACGCTCAGCGGGCGCCAGGTAAGTGACGGTGATGAGGTCCTCCGGGATTTGCAGTTGTTCTTCGATATCGATCTTGGCTGTTTCGCTGATGGTGATGAGGTGATTGCTGCCACGCGCGGCCGAACTGACGAGGGCGGTGTACAGGCTGGTGAAAGGACCGCGGCTGTAAACCGGGTAAAGCAGGGGAATGACATCAAGCACGGTGGTGACCAACTTGACCGGGCAAGCCATCGGCGTTCCCCAATAAGGGACGTGGGCGATATCGGCGCCGAGTTGGCGCGCAATTTGCGGAAAGGTTCGCTGTTCAAAGAAGACTTTGCCCAAGCGCCTCATGGTCTTGGGGAGTAGGCGAGATTGCCCGGCGCGGACGACATTGATCGCTGGCGAGAGATCGCTTGGGGGCGAAATGTGCGGCGGCAGGATTAGCGACAGCTGGAGCCCGGGCGCGGCTTTGCGCAGGTGCGCCAGCAGGTGGCGCAGGTATTGCCCACTGCCAGTCGATTCCTGGTCGTAGAACCAGCCGTTCATGGCGATGTGCACGGCGCGGCGTCCTTTTACATGGCAATTGGCGCTAGGGCGGGCGGATTTATTCTACCCCTCACCCCCCGGCCCCCTCTCCCACAAGGGGAGAGGGGGAGAAACGACACGGTGGGATGCAAGTTATTTTGCGAGGACGGCGGCATCGTTTTGCGCCTGCCTACAATTTTTGCATTCTGGCGGGCGAAGTGATAGGGCGCTATCCGTGATGATACATATCAGCCTGATAGTAGGCGATTATCTGATCGATGGTTTCGGGCAGCGGCGTTGACGGCGCCCAGCCGATTGCGGATTGAATCTTGTCGATGCTGGGGACGCGGCGGCGGAAGTCCTCAAAGCCGGCTTGCTGATAGGCTTGGTCATAGGGGACCAGCTCGATATTGGAGGCGCTGTCGGCGCGGTCGCGGACGAGCTCAGCCAGTTGCATGATGCTGATTTCGGCGTCGCTGCCGATATTGTAGAGCTCGCCGATCGTCGCGTCGCATTCGGCCAGTTCATGGATGGCGCGGACGACATCGTGCACATTGGCGAAGCAACGCTGCTGCTGTCCGTCGCCGTAAACCTGGATCGTTTCGTTGGCGAGCGCCCAGCGCACGAAGCGGGGAACGACCATGCCATATTGCCCAAGCTGGCGCGGACCGACGGTGTTAAAGAGTCGGAACAAGGTAACGGGAAGGCCGACTTCTTCGTGATAAGCGAAAGCGAGAAATTCGTCGATGGCTTTAGAGGCGGCATAGCTCCAGCGGCTGCGCGTGGTTGGGCCGGACAGCGTATCGTCATCTTCGCGGAAGGGAAACTTGACGCCTTTGCCGTAAACTTCGGAGGTCGAGGCGATGAGGACGCGGCGGCGATAGCGGCTGGCGGTTTTGAGGATCATCTCGGTTCCGCCGATGTTGACTTCGATGGTATTGATCGGTCTGTCGATGATGTTGCGCACGCCGACGGCGGCCGCCAGATGGAAGATGATATCGCATTCGCTGACAAGGCGGTCAATGACGTGGATATTGCGGATGTCTTCGACGGCGTAGCTGAAATTGGGATCGGGCATCATGCATTGGATGTTGCGCAGTTGCCCGGTGGAGAGATTGTCGATAACGGTGACCTGGTAGCCGCTATCTAACAGCCGCTCGGCCAGATGGCTGCCGACGAAGCCGGCGCCACCGGTGATCAAGGCGCGGATCATTCAAGCTCCTGGGTCGCATTGTGCTTACTGATGTTACGAGGATTTTACACGCGAAAGGCATTCGTTACTTGATTGGGGCAGTGTCATTTGCGGCGGGCGAGGTAGAGCAGGGCGACAGTCTCGCGGATGACCGATCCGGCGAATTGTTCTGCAATCAGCTGTTCAATATCGGCGAGCAGCCGCTGCCGTTTGGACGCTTCCAGCTTCTGATGGTCGGAAAAGGTGGCGAGCAGGTCAACGTAAGCGTGCGCGCTGTATGTTGTCGCGACGTAATGCTTAAGTATCTCGAGCTGGGAAAAGCAGCCGCTCGCTGGAATGAGGTCGTCGTATTCGGTGGTCACGTGATCGGGATGGGGTGGGGGGACGTAGTCGCTGGTGAGCTCGGGCGCGACTGTTTTGTAGATATGTTGGACGGCGCCGGTGAAATCGCGGCTTGCTTCGGTTTGGACCGGCCGATGCCAGAAGAGCGCGAGCGCCCCGCGTGGTTTGAGCAGTTCATGGGCTTTGCGGAAGCGAATCTTGGGATCGACCCAGTGGAAAGCGGTGGCCGAAAGCAGCAGGTCGTAACTGGCTGGCGGATGGGAAAAGCGCTCGAAGTTGGTTTGATGTACCGTCACATTGGGAAAGTTGGCGAGATTGGCGCGGGCGATGGCGGCCATCTGCGCGCCCGGCTCCAGGCAGTCGATCGCATAGCCACGTTGCGCCAGGGGGAGCGTGGCTTGGCCAGTGCCGCAGCCGATTTCGAGGATGCGCGCGTCTGCAACCAGCGCCGCGTACGCGATGACGTCGTCGACAAGGGCGGCAGGATAACCGGGGCGGGCGCGATCGTAGAGCTGCGCCACTTGATCGTGGATGAGGGGCGGATTCATCTTGCAGCTATTTTACCCCATCCCCCGGCCTAGCTCCCCCCTCGGTCCCCCGCTCAACGGGGGGCGGAATTCCCAGCGAGCTACTGACGACAGGACAGTTTTTCTGGGAGCTATTTATCGCCACAAATTCTGTATTTTATTGGGCTTTTTCGGGCGACTCACAGAGTCGCCCCTACAGTTTTCGCCACGAGAGATGCTTTTGATGTCTGACTTGGCGGTCTTCTGTGCGATTGCATCAAACCTGTCCTGTCCTCAGCAGCGAGCCAGGGTCGCGTAGACACTGACCTGCGGACGGGGAGTATGCTTGCAAAGATTGCTTCTGGCACGACTGAATCGCTAGTAGTTAGAAGCGGTTCTGCATGGAGCCGACGTAGCCGGTGAGCTCGGCGTAACCGTAGCCGGTCTTGCCACCGCTGATTTCGACAGCGCCTTCCCAGTAGACGATATCGGCGCTATGTAATTCCTGGTCGGCTTGCAGGGGCGCCACTTGAATCTGGAATCCTTGGTCGCCCTCGATAGAAATCTCCCAGCCCGCGGGATACACGGCGTCGTTATGGGGGCTGCGCCAGGTATCGGTGACGGCGATGGAGAAATCGGCCGCGTCCAGATAGCGGGTTTCGCCGTCGGCGTCAACGAATAAGCCGCCGAAAGTCGGCTCGACGCCGCCGTCGACCTGGCGGATCTGCCCGACCATGAGCTCGGTATTGTCGTCAAAGATGAGACCGAACCAATCCCAACCTTGCGCGTCCCCGCCGAGGGCGGAGGTGCTGAATTCGTGATCCATCCAGGAGAATCCGCTGACGATGTGGGTCTCGCCGCCGATGGTGATGGCGCCTTCGGTGAGCAGGCGGGTCAAGCTGTAGTAATAGCTGGCGTTGCCGATCTCGGCGCTTTTGGGGCTGAGGCCGCCCTGGCCATGCAGCGCGGGCTGTTTCATTTGGTAGAGGTGCAGGTCTACGGCGTAATCTTCGCTGGCGGCGGTGATATGCGTCTTGTTTACATTGTCGTCCAGCGCGCTGACAGCCCAATTTTCGAGCCAGACGCGATAAACGGGATCGACTTGCGCGCCGGCCAGCCCAGCGCCGCCACGCGAATACCTCAGGTCGTGGTAGAAGTCGCCGTTTTCGATGTCGCTGACAGTGAAGTGCGCCATATAGATGTCGCTGGCGCGAAATTCAGAACTGGATGGCGGGGCGAGCGGCTTTATCGCGCGGCGGAAGATGGTGAACTGAAAGCCGAAAAGCCGGCCTTCGGCATTTGCGGCAACGCCGGTGTAGTACCACCATTCGGTTTGGAAGTCGGGATGGGCGCCATGGTCGCGCGGGAAGCGCCAATCCCAGGGTTCGATGGCGCGGGCGAATCCGCTGATGTCCTGGGGCGGCGCTTCGAGCCGCGTAGAGGCGCTGAGCACGCCGCCGTTCGCCGGTTCATACAAGCTGATGCCGAAGAGAAGCGTCAGCCCGATCAGGAGCAACAGAGTGAGGATGCGCCAGTTCATGCGAAGTCGTCTTGCAGAAAGTCTTTTCATGTCGGCCCGGCTGATTATGCTTGCTGACGCGGCGAGTTACAAGGCGCGCGCCGGACACGGTGACGAAAATTTGCAGGCTGGGATAATAGTCGATACAATACATATTAACATTACGATAGAAGTAAAAAAAAGTGATTCTTAATTTGTTAGTTTTCAGGTCTTCTCGCCGCATCAGCCAATCTGTCTGGCCTATGACTAGAATCCTCTGTGTCGCCTTGCGGCGAACTGAGGCTGTCCTTCCATCGCCGCTCAATGAACCCGATCCGTGCTTGCGTTTATGCCATTGAAGAGATCGGCCGCAAGATTGTTTTCCGTTTACGCGCGCGCCAGGCGGGCATGCGAGGTGGGCGGCGCCGGGCGGAAGCTGCTTGCCGTTGCGGTTCTTTGTGTCGTTCTTTGCACGCCGAACGTCGCGGCGCTGGCGCAGTCTGATTGGTCAGGCTGGTATCACTGCGATATACAGATCGCGCCTTCGACGTACCGTTGCCGGCCCGTTACGTGGGATTGGATCTGCAATGTTGGTCGCATCACCTCTCTTTGCAATAGCCGTTTTGGGCGGAACAGTGAGCGCAACAATGACGACAATGGCGGTGGTAGCGGCGTCAGCGTCGTTCGCCGGAGCGAAGTTAACTTATATTCAAGCATGAACGTGCGGCGAATTGGCGCGGCCGGGATCGGCGTCCAATGGATCATTGATGCCGGCTTCATCAATGCGATCGACGTATGGGGCGATGATGTGCAGGGCGAGGTCTGTTTGGAAGGCTTGGGATCGCTGCTGTTTCTGGATGCCCGCAGCTCGCCGCGCGCTCATTCCTGGCTGGACGCCTACCAGCGCGATGGCCGGACTTGCGCCGAATTAGAAGGGCCGGGCACGGTTGTGCTCATGCCGGTGAAAGCGCGGGCTCAGCAATGCCGCATCGTCACGACGGGCAATCTCCGCGTGCGAGCGGGTCCGGCGCTGGATGCGGAGATCAGCGGTTTTTTGCGGAGGGGCGTCGGCGTGAAGACCCGGTCGCGCATTGGAGATTGGATCGAGATTGATTATCGGGGAGAAGCGGGCTGGATCAGCGCCGACTATGTGAGGGATGACTGCGGCGTAGCGGCTGAGGTGGTTTCCGCGGCGGCGGGAGACGTGGGTGAATCAGTCTGCACGACCGGTCAGCTGCGCGTGCGGGCGGCGCCGGCGCTGGATGCGGAGATCATCGGCCTTTTGCGGAGCGGCGTCACGGTGCGCCCCCTATCGCGGAACGAGTATTGGATCGAGATTGATTACCGTGGCGCAGCGGGCTGGATCAGCGCCGATTATGTGAGGGACGTCTGCGGCGAAGCGGTTGCCGTCGCGTCTAAGGCGAAGGGAGACGTGGATGATGCCGTCTGCACGACCGGTCAGCTGCGCGTGCGAGCGGGTCCGGCGCTGGATGCGGACGTCATCGGATTTGTACGGAGCGGGGTCAGACTTAATGTCCTATCGCGGTTCGGGAGCTGGATCGAGATCAATTACCGTGGCGAAGCGGGCTGGATCGGGGCCGGACACGTGAGCGATGATTGCGGCGGAATTGTTGTCTCCGCGCCCGCGCAAGCCTCGTCTGGCTAGGCGGCCGCGTCCGTTGCATCGCCGACTGGGCAATGCCGCGTCACCGCGACGAACCCGCTCATGCTGTTGGCGGCGCCGGCCATGAATGGCGAAGTCAAAGGCTATGTGCCGCGCGGCGAATCGCTGCCCTCCAGTTCGCGAAACCAGCATTGGGTCGAGGTTGAGTATCAAGGCAAGGTCGGCTGGGTGCGGGCGGCTTATGTGAACGCGGACGGAGACTGCAGCTGAGGGGAACGCTTAGCAATTGCCAGTATCAGCGATCTGAAATGAGATTACAGCGCAATTCAACTGGCGACGCCGGCGACATCAAGCACAGCATGCAGCAGGGCGTTGCCGACAGCTTCGAGGTCTTCCGGATCGGCGCTCTCGGATTCGTGGTGGCTGATGCCGTCTTTGCAGGGCGCGAAGAGCATGGCAGTCGGGCAGCGCCCGGCGATGTAACAGGCATCATGGCCCGCGCCCGATGTGATGAAGGTGTGGGAGAGGTCGAGTTCTTCGCAGGCGCGCTTAACGGCGGCGACGCAGCCCACATCGAATGCGACCGGCGCGGTATATGAGATTTGCTCCAGCGACAGATTGAGTCCAATTTCAGCGGCAACCTCGTCGCAGACTCCGCGCAGTTGAGCGTCCATTGCCGCGAGGGTATCGGCCGAGGGGTGGCGCAAATCGACGGTGAAATTGACCAGACCGGGGATGACGTTGCGCGAGCCCGGTCCCACCTCGACCTGACTGCCGACGGTGCCGCGGGCGAGCGGGGCCTGTTCGTGCGCGATGTCATCAACCGCCTGGACGACTTTCGCCATGCCGAGGAGGGCGTTGCGCCTTCCTTTCATTGGCGTCGAGCCGGTATGCGAAGCGAAACCTTCCAGTGCGATGTCGTACCAGCGGAAGCCCTGGGCCGCATTGACGACGCCGACGGCGATGCCTTCGGCATCCAGGATGGGTCCCTGTTCGATATGGCATTCGAAGAAGGCGGAAAATTCGTGGTCGTGAACGGGCTGATCGCCGTGATAGCCGATGCGCTTGAGTTCGTCGAGCAGCGTCGCGCCGGTATCGACCGCTACCCGTGATTGCGCCCACTCCCGCTCGAAGACGCCAGCATAGACGCCGGAAGCCAGCATCGCCGGGGCGAAGCGCGCGCCTTCCTCGTTGGTCCAATTCACCACTTCCAGCGGCGCGATCGTCGTCAGGCCGTGGTCGTTCAAGGTACGGATGACTTCGAGGCCTGCGAGCACGCCGAAGACGCCGTCGAAGCGCCCGCCGAATGGCTGCGTATCGAGGTGGCTGCCCATGCCGACCGGCGCTTTTTCGTCATCAGAGCCAGCGCGCCGCGCGAACATATCGCCCATTTCGTCGATGGTCATGCGCAAGCCGGCTTCGGCGCACCATGACGCGAACAGATCGCGAGCGACTTTGTCTTCGTCGCTGAGGGTGAGGCGGTGGCTGCCGCCATTGGCTGTGGCGCCGATTTTGGCCATTTCCATGATGCTGCTCCAGAGGCGCTCGCCGTTGATGCGGATTGGGTTTGTCATGTTGGTTGTCCTCAGGTCTTCGGTGGGCGAGTCGCCGCCTCGCCCCTACAGTGGTGGTATTCGGTGGGCGAGTCACCGCCTCGCCCCTACGGTTCTCGCATTGGTTGGCGAGTCGCCGCCTCGCCCCTACAGTCTTCGTTTTGGAGGGCGACCTGATTGGTCGCCCCTACAGATTCGCTTTGGCGGGCGAGTCGCCGCCTCGCCCCTACAGTTTCGTTAGAGAGAGACCGGGTCGTTGAAGCGGGCCGCCCGTTTTTTCAAGTCCGTTTTGAGGCGCTCAATGAGGGCGGCATGCGCTGGATTTGCGATAAGATTTTCCGTTTCCTGGGGATCGGCGTCGAGGTCGAAGAGCTGCCAGGTCATCACGCCGTCGACCACGGTTTGAATCAGTTTGTGGCGTTCGTTTTTGATGCTGCGCTGATAGGGCGCGCCGGCTGGGTGACCGAAAAGGCCTTGATAGGCCGAATAAATCTGTCGGCGGTGCTTGTAGGTGACTTCGTTGAGCAGGGCGCTCAGGCTGTGGCCCGCTGTGCTATCGGGCGCGGGAAGGCCCGCCAGTTCCAGCAGGGTGGGGTAGAGGTCGAGCAGATAGAGCAGCGCTTTGCTGCGCAAGCCGGCGGGCACCCCGGGTCCGCGCATGATGAGCGGAATGCGCATGCTGTGGTCGTAGAGATTTTGCTTTCCCATGAGGCCGTGCTGTCCGACGCCCAAACCATGATCCGAGGTATAGACGACGATGGTGTTCTCTCGCAGTCCGCGCGCGTCCAGCGTTGCGAGGATGCGGCCGATATCGTCATCCATGTGCGAGATCATGCCGTAGTAATCGGCGATGTGGCGCTTGATTTCGTCTTCGCCACGCGGGTAGCCGGCGAGGAGCTCGTCGCGGATGTCGCGCACGCCGATATCGAAAGGATGCTCGGGAACGAAGTTGGGCGGCAGCTCAATGTCGGCCGGATCGTACATGGTATCGAAGGGCGGCGGCGGCGTTCGTGGATCATGGGGCGAGGTGAAGGCGATATAGGCGAAGAAGGGCTCGTCATCGTCTGGGCTTCGTTCGTTTAAGAATGCAATCATTTCGTCGCTGAAGACAGTGGTGGAATAGCCGTCAGCGATATAGGTCTCTTCTGGGGGGTATTCGCCGGCCGGGTCGAAATCGTTGACGGGCATGGCGAATTGGTCGGACATGCCGCCGAAGAAGACTTTGCCGCTATCGCCGAAGCAGCGGGCATAGCTGCCGCGCCGGTTATGCCATTTGCCGGTGCCGTAGGTTCGGTAGCCGTTCGCGCGCAGCATCTCGGGCAGGAGCGGGACATCATCGGGCAGGGGATCGGGCGTATCAAAGAGGCCGCAGCCGGACATCAACATGCCGCGGCTGGGCATGCAGACGGCGCCCGAGGTCGAGCCCATGATATGCGCTTGGGTGAAGCAGGTGCCATCGGCGATCAGCTGGTCGAATGTCGGCGTGCTGACCGCTTCCGTTCCCAGGGCGCCGAGGGCGGAGTGGCGATGGTCGTCGGCGATCATGAAGAGAAAATTGGGTCTGGTCATGGAGGCTCCCGGCGCAGGTCGTGTCTGATTTGATGATACAGTCTGCGGGCATGGCGGGTCAAGACAGGGCGCTGCGCACGCGCTTTGCTACAGGCGGGCAGCCAACCAACCATCCCCCGGCCCCTCTCCCGCCATCTCTATGGCGGGCATCCCACAAGGAGGGAAGGGGAGCCAAACACAGCGGGATGCAAGGTAGTTTGCGTGGGCGGTGGCATTGTCGAGGGCGTGTCTACAAACAACTAGGTTTGCCGGCAAAGCTTGTGGCGGGCATGCGCGAAGTTCGATTCTTGGAATTTGCTTTTGTATTTACGGCGCGATATGCTCGGTAGGCACGGTGGTCTTAGCGTCAAGGAGGGGTCTATATCAAATGCCCAAAGCAAGAATTTCATTGTTCGATAACTTCAATTCAGGAGATGAAGAAGATGAACAGGTTCAGATTACTTTTGGCAGTTGTGCTTCTGCTGGCGGCAGTCGGCGTGGCGGCGCAAGATGACGGACTGGTCAGCGAAGCGGGTACTGGCGAAATCCAGCTGCTCTTCTGGAACGGCTTGACTGGTCCCGATGGCGAGACCATGATCCCGATAATTGAGGCGTTTGTAGCGGAGAACCCCGATGTCTCGGTGCGTATGGAGCGCCTGAATTGGACGCAGCAGTATTTCCCGAAATTGCTGGCGGGTCTGGCGGCTGGCAATCCGCCGGATATCTTCCTGATGCATGAATACGAGATGACGCAATTCAATCAGATGGGCGTCCTGCGCGACTTGAGCGACCTGTATTCCAACAACGGTGGTCCGATTCCGATCGACGATGTGTCTCCCGCCATCATTGACTCGCTGACGGACCCAGACGGCAGGATAATGGGTGTGCCGCTGGACTTCCACGGATATGGCGAATGGCATAATTGCGATCTGTTTGACGCGGCTGGGGTGCCCTGCGACACGGTGGCGACCACCCCCGACGAATACCTGGATCTGGCCAAGAAACTGACGCTGGATGGCAACGGCAACAACGCGCATTCCGACGACTTTGACTCGGACAATATCGTCCAGTGGGGCACGTCGATCTTTTGGTACCGTCCTGGCTTCTTGACGGCGCTGGCGCAGAACAGCATGAGCTGGGCCGATGATATGGGCAACGCGCTGCTGGAAGATCAGGCCATCATCGATACGATGCAGTGGTTCCAGGATTTGGAATGCGTGCACCATGTAGCGCCGCCACCGGCTGGTTTCGACCGCTATCGCGCTTTGTCGATCAACATGGCGATATTCAACCACGGCAGTTGGGCTTGGAACTTCGTGAGCCAAAACGTGCCGAACTGGATGGCTTTGCCCTATCCGGCCTTGGGCGAAGAGGGCAACCATGCCGTCTGGGCGAGCGCGCACGTCTTCTATTTGCCGATTCAGGCGGAAGGCGACCGGCTGGATGCCTCCAAGCGCTTCCTGGCATACATGTCCGATCACGGTTTGGATTGGGCGCATTCGGGCATGCCGCCGGCGCGTATCTCGCAGATCGAAAACATGGATCCGGAAGTCTATCCATCGGCTTCGGTCTTCGGCGAAAACTTGCTGGCAAACGGCGTCTTTGATCGCCAGCATCGCAACTGGCTGGAAATCGAAGCGCAATACGCTGATGCGATGGCGCGCGCTTTCGAGAGCGAATGCGAAGTCTCGATGGCG
>WTGC01000123.1 GCA_011523705.1 Chloroflexota bacterium
CCATGCCATTCAGCACGCGCTCTTGAACGCGGTCGACGATCTCATCGCTGACCTCGCCATGCGCCATATGCCCCCACCAGGTCAACACATCGGTATTGTCCAGCACCTCTTGCGTCAGCCCATGCTCCGGCTCATCAAGTGTGGCGGTGTGGATGTCAAATCCATAAGGCGCGAGGCCCTTCGCCAGCGCGCCGTGGATGCCCTCGGGATAGACCTCAGCGATATGTTTGTCATGTTTCTCGTGCCGGTATTCGTGCCAGACGGTTACGCGTAATGGATTCATCAGCTTCCTCTCAACACAGCATCTTTTGAACGGGGGAGATTATGCCCGCTTCGAGGGCGATTTACAATTGAAGAGTCGGGAGAGAACCGCGGTTTCGGCGGGGGGGGGCAGCGTCTGCGCGTTAGGCCTCTTCAAAATGGACGCGGCGGTAGATCTCGCTCAGCCGAATCTCGCAGTTCATCGCGGGAAGGCTCAGGCTCGCTTTTAACCCGATGCTTTCGCCGAAGCCCCACAAGTCGTTGGTGCGCGTGTAGGATTCGATCAGGGGCTTTTCTTGGGAAACGAGGAAGTAGCCTCGCAACGACGGAATTCGCAGGTATTGCTCCATTTTCCAAGTGCGATCGATCTTCTCTGTAGATGGCGACAAGACTTCAAACAGCAGGGTGGGATTCTCTAGCGGACCGGATTGTGACCCGCCGCGAAATCTGGGCTCGTTGCATACGACCACGACATCAGGGTACGTGTAGGTAGCGAGAGCGTCTACCTGTACCTTCATTCCGCCAGGATAAACGTCGCCTTCTCTGTCCATGAGCGCAATGAGGATCAAATGAATGAGCATGGCAACTATGTTTTCATGCGCACGACTGCCGCCCGGCATGAGATATATCCTGTTGTCTATTAGCTCGTACTTACAAGGTTGCGCGCTTTCCCATTCCAGGAATTCCTCCGCGCTCATCATACGTTCCGCGATTTCAGTCGCCATCATCCGCTCCAACGGCATATACTGTGACCACAAGCTTACCATATCACCGCTTGTATTGTCGGTTTCGTCTACAGGTCGCCTTTATCCCCGCCATCGCTTCCAGCGCGCAGATTTACCCTTGTAGCGCTTGGGACGGTATTTTTGCGGAGCAATCGCTTAAGCGTCTTTGAAGCGTACCCGCCGGTAAATCTCGCTCAGGGGGATTTCGCAGTCCGGCGTCGGAATATGCAGGCTGGCATCCAACCCGGCATACTCGCGATAATGCCAGTCGTCGAAGGAGCGCGTGTGCGCTTCAATCAGCGGCTTGTCTTGCGCGACGAGGAAATAGCCTAGAAGAGACGGGATATGCAGGTATTGCTCGCGCTTTTGATAGCGGTCAATCAGTTCTGTTGAAGGCGACAGAATTTCGAACAAGAGCGTTGGGTTCTGCAGGGTATCTTGTTCGGCGTAGGGACGAAGCCGAGGCGCGCCACACAAGACTACCAAATCGGGATAAGTATAGGTCCCTTCTTCCTCGACCTGTACACGCATGTCGCTGGTGTATACCGCGCATCCTTTTTCCGACAGTCTGCTATCTAGTGCTACGGATAACCTTGTGCTGATATAGTTGTGCGAGAGGCTGGCGCCGGTCATGGGATAGATCCTGTTGTCGATCAGTTCATACTTATAAGGCTGTTGACTTTCCCAAGCCAAATAGTGATCGGCGCTTACCAAGTATTCCGCTAATCGCTCCGCCATTTGATTTGCCACCTTTCAAGGCCGTGAAACCCAAGCATAACACATCTGCGCAGCAAGTTCATACAAAGGCCTACAACCGCGCCTTGATCCCCGCCATCGCCTCGAGCGCCTTGATGATGCCGTGGTTGCCTTCGGCGCCCAGCCCTTGCGCTTGCAGCGTCCGGTAGAGGTTGAAGCAAAGCGCCGTCGCGATCACCGGTATGCCCATCTCATCAGCCGCGCCCAGCACCAGCCGCAAGTCTTTCTGCTGCAAATCAATCGAGAAGCCCGGCGCCCAATAATCATTGATGACTTGCGGACCGCGGTTGGCCAGCATCCAACTGCCGGCCGCGCCGCCAGTGACGGCTTGCAGCATCTTGTCCAGGTCGACGCCGCCGGCCTGCGCGAAGAGCAGCGCTTCGCTCGCCGCCAGCATATTGACCACACAAAGGATCTGATTCGAGAGCTTGACCGTCTGCCCGGCGCCAGTCTCACCAACGTGGGTGATGGTCGTGCCCATCGCTTCGAAGCAGGGCATGGCGCGCGCGACGTCCGCTTCGGCGCCGCCGATCATGATACTGAGCGTGCCGTTGGCCGCGCCCTCGCTGCCGCCGCTGATGGGCGCGTCGAGCATGGCCACGCCCGTCGCCTTCAGCTGCTCGCCGATCTCAACTGTTGTTTCCGGACTGATCGTGCTCATATCGATGACGAGGTCGCCGACGGAGGCGCCGTGAATCACGCCATTCTCGCCCAGCACGACTGCCTCGACATCGGGCGTGTCGCTGACGCAGATGATGGTGATGTCGCTGGCTTCGGCCACCTCTTTGGGAGATTCGCCACCCTCCGCGCCCCGCTCCAGAAACGGCTCCATGCGGCTCGCGGTGCGGTTCCAGACCGTGACTTCAAAGCCGGCTTTCATCAAGTTGTCGACCATGCCGCGCCCCATGATTCCCAAGCCGATGAATCCGATTTTCTCGCTCATGTTGATTGTCCTTTTGTGTTCAAATTCGCCCGAATTGATTGGGACAATGGTAACGTCAAAGTGGCGCCGGGTATAGGTGGAGTGGGCTGGGGCGAGTGAGCTATAGCGTCGTTTATAGCAATGATCTGCACTGACATAGCGCTATTGTCGGCGTCTTGAATCGTCTGAATGATTGTTGGAGGTGGATCATGCCCGGTTTGGGCGGGGTTGAATTGATGATTATCGTGGTCTATCTGCTGCTCTTGCTGGTTCCGGCGGCGGTGCTCTACTTCATTATCCGTCAGGCCTTGCTGTCCGCCCTGCGAAAGTTTTATCGCGAGCTTGACCCGGACGAAGTCAAGCAAAAGGCAAAAGCCGCGATCTGATTGAAGGCGGAGTCTTGTGTACGCAGAGGCGCATTGTCAGCCCAGCCCTAATCGTTGGACTGAAAAAACCCCAAGGCCCGCACGTTTTCCCAAAAGCGCTCCACGTTCGCCAGCTTGACCTCATCGTAGCCGCGAATGATATCGGGCAGTTCCGCCAGCTTGACCGCGCGCGCATGATTCTCGGCGCTCAAGTATTCCAGCGCGGCGAAGACGAGCCGCCTATACTGAACGATCAGGTCGCGCTCGACGCGCCGCACGCGATCGTAGCCGAAGAGATCGAAGCGGGTCCCGCGCAGGAAGCGCAATTGACGCAGCCCGCGATAAACGAGATCAAACGAGCGCCCGACCTTGATCTTGCGTTTCAGTCCCAACGCCTTCAGAATCGGCGGCTGCAAGTGATAATGCAGCTTCGCGCGCGCGCCAAACTGCTCGCCCATCGCCGCGCGCAGTTCTGGCTTCAGGCTCAAGCGCGCCACTTCATATTCGTCCTTGTATGCCATCAGCTTGAAGAGGTAGCGAGCGAAGGCTTCGCTCAACTCCGTCTTGTCCGGGCAGCTAGCGCCTTCGGCCGCGAGGACCCGCTTCACATCGGCGACATAGCGCCGCGCGTATTCCTCGTTCTGATAAGCGATGAGTTCCTGCACGCGGATCTCGAGCAGCCGTTTCAGTTCGCCGTTCGCGCCGACGGAATCGATCAGTCGTTGCGCGGCAGTTGAGGGCTCCGGCACGGTCTCGATAGCGCCCGCCCGCTCGATTTCGAGGCTTTCCAGCCAGGCCGGCTCGGCGACAGCCAGGCGTCCCGCGCGGAAAGCCTGCTGATTATCGTCCGCCTTGACGCCGTTCAGTTCGATGGCGCGCTCGATGGCGGCCGCCGACATGGGCAAGGTCCCCGCTTGATAGGCGGCGCCGATGACGATCATGTTCGCCATCATGTGATCATCGAACAGCGCCTCGGCCAAGCCGATGGCGTCGAAGAATACATTGTCGCCGGCCAGCGTCTGGCGATTGATCAGCTCCAAGAGGTGATCCGCTTCGGGGTATTCCACCGTGGTATCGCGCACCATAGCGCCGGTTGGCACTTGGCTGGTGCTGACGATGGCGACGCTGCGCAGTGGGTGGGCGCGGATCAGGTTCTTGGTTTCGGTCGCCGTCAAGACATCAAAGACGAGGAAGGCGTCAGCGGCGGCCGCGCCAATCTTGGGCGCTATATCGATTGGCTCCCTGGTGATCTTCAGATTGGAGACGACGGGTCCGCCTTTTTGGCTCAAGCCGGTTTGATCCAGCGAGCGCACCTGAAAGCCATCCAGCGCTGCGGCCGTGCCCAGCACTTGATTCGAGGTGACCACGCCGGTGCCGCCGATGCCCATGAAGAGGATATTTGCCGTCCCATTGACGCGGCGCCGCGGCTCGGCGATTGCGCGTTCGACGCGGAAGCTCGGCTTCGATTCCTGGGCTGGCGATTCTGCTGGAATCACGCTCATGAAGGCGGGGCAGTTGCCTTCGAGGCAGGTGTAATCTTTGTTGCAGGAGGACTGATGAATCTGCGTCTTGCGCCCGAACTCGGTCTCCACCGGTTGTACGCTCAGGCAATTCGATACCGAGCCACAATCGCCGCAGCCTTCACAGACCGCCTCATTGATGACGATGCGCAGCGCGGGATCGGGCTCGAAGCCGCGCCGGCGTTTGCGCCGCAGATTGGCCGCGCATTCCTGGTCGTAGACCAGCGCCGTGACGCCGGGCGTATCGCGAAGCAGCAGCTGCGCTTCTTCCATACGGTCGCGCTCCCAGACTTCGGCGCCCGGCGCCCAGGAGGCGTCGGGTGGAAACTTCTCCGGCTCAGCCGAGACGACAATGGTCTTCTTAACCCCTTCGGCGTAGAGCAGGTGGGTCAGCTCGGGCACGGGCATCAAGCCGTCGGCCGCTTGCCCGCCGGTCATCGCTACCGCTGAGTTGTAGAGAATCTTGTAAGTCATCGTCGTGCCGGCAGCGGTCGCTTGTCTGATCGACAGCGATCCACTGTGGGCGAAGGTGCCATCGCCGATATTTTGGAAGATGTGATCGATATCAGTGAAGGTCTCGGCGCCAACCCAATTGGCGCCCTCGCCGCCCATTTGCGTCACGCCGCCCGTATTCCGATCCATCAAGATGGCCAGGGTATGGCAGCCGATCCCCGCCGCCGCCATCGAGCCTTCCGGCACCTTGGTTGAGCGATTATGCGGGCAGCCCGAGCAGAAATAAGGCGAGCGCGCCACGAGGGGAATCGTGCCCAAATCGGGCGTCCGGTTGATCTCGCGCAGCCTGCGTTCCAGCAGCGGCGCCTCGACGCGCCCTTGCAAGCGCCGCGCCAGAATCCTCACGATATCGTCTGCATCGAGTTCATTATCCGCTTTGACCAGTTTGCGTCTCGCCTCGTCTTTTTTGCCGACGATGAGCGGACGGTGCTCGCTGCCGTAGAGCGCTTCCTTGCAGAGCATTTCAATAAAGGCGCGCTTCTCTTCGATGACGAGGATTTCTTCCAAGCCGGCGGCGAATTCGCGCAAGATGTTTGGCTCGAGCGGGAAGATCATGCCCAGTTTGAGCAGGCGAATGCCCGCTCGTTCCAGCGCCGCGTCATCCAAGCCGATCTCGAGCAACGCGCTGCGCAGGTCGTACCAGGTCTTGCCGGCGGCGATGATGCCCAGCCAGGCGTCGGCAGTGGGCAGGGCGATCTTGTTGATGCGATTCGCCTGCGCGAATGCCAGCGCCGCGTCCAGCCGCGCGTCGTGGATCTCTTGCTCTTGCTGCAAGCTGTAGGGCGCCAGCAGGTCCGGATTTTGTCGCGGACGCCAGACTTGACCATTCAGCTTGAATTCGGGCTCGACGATTTGGACACGGTCGAGGCCAACTTCGACGCTGCTGTATTCGTCGGCGACATCGGTGACGATCTTGAAGCCGATCCAAAGCCCGCTGAAGCGCGACAGAGCGAAGCCAAGCAAGCCGAGGTCAAGAATCTCTTGCGCGCTGCCCGGATAGAGGATCGGCATCAGCGCGTCGTAAAGCGCCACCTCCGAGTGCGAGGGTATGGTGGACGACTTGCAGGAGGGGTCGTCGCCCGCCAGCGCCAGCACGCCGCCATGCTTGCCGACGCCGGCCAGGTTGGCGTGTTTGAAGGCGTCGCCGCTGCGGTCCACGCCGGGTCCCTTGCCGTACCAAATGCCGCAGACGCCGTCGTATTTGGGCGAGGGCAGCAGATTGACCGTCTGGCTGCCCATGATGGCGGTGGCGGCCAGCTCTTCGTTCACGGCCGGGACGAAGCGGATGTGATGCTCTTCCAGCAGCGCCGGTATCCGCTCCAGCGCGAAATCGAGCGCGCCCAAGGGGGAGCCGCGATATCCGGTTATCAGGCTCGCCGTGCGCAAGCCGCGCCCTTCGTCCGCCCGATGCTGATCCATCGGCAGCCGCGCCAGCGCCTGAATGCCGCTCATGATGACGCGACCGCTCTGCGCGGTATAGCGATCTTCGAGCGTGAAGTCCGCGAGTTTGGGCGAAGATATCTGCGTTTCCGGTGGCGCCAGCTTCTCTAACATTGTTATCCCAACTGCTGTGCGAGATGCGAATGCCTCTACCTTCCTTTATAACAGATTACGCAGGGGATGGCATGGTGGTTGTTGCTTGGCGGACTGAGGGCGAGTCACCGCCGTCGGTCAGTGTCGGCGGTCAGTGTCTACGCGACCTACGCGACCTCGCCCCTACCGAGTCTCGCAATGTTGCCGCCTATATCGCGGTCAGCCAGGCGCTGGCCGCCAGGATCGCGACGGCGAGCAGCGCGATAAGAATTGTGAGACGGCGCTCACGCCTTTGCAAGCGCGCCCACTCATCCGGCTCGCCCAGACCGCGTTCTCGCAGCAGGCTCGCGCGTTCCAGCGCCGGCGCCAAGCCGAATTGCAGCAGCAAGCCGCAAAGCGCCATGACGATGATCAGAATATGCTTGATCAGCAGCGCTTGGCTCCAGCGGTTGCTGAAACGCAGCAGCCCTTCGTAATTGGGGTCGGTCGACATTTGCAGCAGGCCAGTGACGATCAGCACCGCCAGCGCCAGGTTGCCCAAAACCGTGAAGCGCAGCCGCAGACGGGTCAGCAGCCGATAGAGGGCGGGCTGCTCGGCCAAGGCGCGGTGGATCTCTGGTACAACCAGGAAAGTAATGAGAAGGATGCCGCCGATCCAGATTGCCGTGGCGGCGATGTGCAAGAATAGGCTGAGCGCCAGCGCGGCTTCCGACATGGATTCACCCCCTGCCCGTCCCGCCAATTCTACCCCTCCCCGAAGCATCAGGGAGGGGAGCGAACTGTAGCGGGCTCGGAAGCTTTGCCCGAGATTTCGAACGCAGAAGCAGATCTCGGCGAAACCTTCCCCCGGCGGGTCTGTGTCTACGCGACCCCATTGATATGGGTCACGTAGACATAGACCTACGGGGGACCGAGGGGGGTAGACCACTAGCGAACAAGCCCTACAGGTCGCTCTTGGGTGAAGATCCCTCGCGCAGCCAAGCCTCGTATTCCTTTTGCGCCTCGTCGTTCAGCGGATAATATTTGTCGAGGCGTCCGCCTTCTTCCAGCTTCATACGCGAGAAGACTTCCCATTCTGTTTTTTCAACCGCGATTTCAGCGATCGATTTCGCTAGCGCGTAGGGCAGAACGACGGCGCCATCGTCATCAGCCACGATGATATCGCCGGGCACGATGAAGCAGCCCGCGCATGCGATGGGGACATTGACGGCGTGAGGGAAGATATCAGTTTGCGTATGGAAATTGGGCGTGACGCCGCGCAGCCACAGACCCAGGTCAAGCTGTTTTACTTCGGGATAATCGCGGATGCAGCCATCAATGACGACGCCTTTGCCGCCCTGCGCCTGAAATGACGTCAGCATCATCTCGCCGAAGACGCCGCTGCTCATGCTGCCGCGGGCATCGACCACGATGATGTCGCCGGGCTGGCAAGCCATGATCGCGCGGCGGTGTAATTCGCGTTCGGGCGCGGCGGCGTATTCATCGCCCCAATGCACGTCTTCGCGCTTTGGCATGAATTGCAGCGTCACCGCTTGACCACAAGCGACCGCGCCCGGATTAAATGGCTTCAAGCCGACGAGATGCGGATTGCGGATGCCCGCCTGCTTCGACAGGGCGCCGGCGATGGTGGCCGCGCCGATCTCGCGCAGGGCGTCCAGCGTCGCGCCGTCGATGCGTTCGAATTGCGCCGTTTCAGCCATGTTACTCCTGCCACCCTCGCATATCCGGTAAGCCGCCCGCGATTATACCATTGGCGACCGGTTCAGGCGATGACTCTGGCGCGCACATTAAGCGCTTTCGCTTCAAATTGTTTACCACCGAGGGCACCGAGAGAACACAGAGTACATAGAGAAAAACTGCGTAGACAATTTGATTGCCGCGACGGATTTCTGCATTCGACGGCGGCAGGTGTTGAGAATGGGTCTGAAAATGCCAATATCTCTCTGTGTCCTCAATATAACTCGGTGCACTCGGTGGTAGAATTTCAGCCAGCTTATTCTTCATCCCGTGCGTCATCATTTTGCGGCGATTGCCCGGCGACAGCGTCACCTTCACAGTCTGGCCGATTTTGTCGTAACATAATGGGAATATTGAAGCTTTGAGGTCGACCCATGAGCTTGAGCATCGGCATCGTCGGCTTGCCCAATGTGGGCAAGAGCACCCTATTCAATGCTTTGACCCGCGCACAGAACGCGGTCGCCGCCAATTATCCTTTCAGCACCATCGAATCAAATCACGCGGTGGTGCCGCTGCCCGATGAGCGCCTGACGCGCTTGCAAGAATGGGTCGGCGTCGAGCAGGCGATTCCGGCGCGCGTCGACTTCGTTGATGTGGCTGGCTTGGTCAAAGGGGCGCACAAGGGCGAGGGCTTGGGCAACCGCTTCCTGGGGCATATCCGCCATGTGGACGCCATCGCCCATGTCGTGCGCTGCTTTGATGACGACAATGTCGCCCATGTCAACGAGAGGCCGCAGCCGGCTGATGATATCGCCATTATCAATACCGAGCTGGCGCTGGCGGACTTGCAGCAGTTGGAGCGCCGCCTGGAGAAGCTGGAGCGCGAGGTGAAGGGCGACCGCAAGCTGGAGGGGCAGTTGGAGATGGCGCGGCAGATCGAAGCCTTTATCGGCGAGGGGGAGCCCCTGCGCGACTTTGAAGGGCGCGATCATCCGGATTTCATCGCCCTCGACTTTGAGATGCGCTTCCTGACATCCAAGCCGGTGATCTATGTCGCCAATGTGGACGAAGACGGGCTGCAGAATGGCAATCGCTATCTGGAGTCCGCCAGAGAGATTGCGGCGGCGGAAGGCGCGCTCTTGATTACGGTTTGCGCCGGGCTGGAGCAGGAGCTGGCGAGCTTAAGCGATGAGGAACGGGCTGAGTACCTCAGCGTCTACGGCTTGAGCGGCAGCAGCCTGGAAAGACTGATTAGCGAATGTTATCAGCTGCTGGGCTTGATTAGCTACTTCACATTCAACGAGAAGGAGACGCGTGCCTGGACAATCGGCCGCGGTTGGACGGCGCCACAAGCGGCCGGCGTCGTGCACAGCGATATGGAGCGGGGCTTCATCCGCGCCGAGGTGATCCCTTTCGCTGTGTTTGAGCAGCATCGAGACCGCAGCGCCATTAAGGCGGCTGGCTTGCTGCAAGTTGAAGGTCGCGATTATGTGGTGCAGGACGGCGATGTGATCTTGTTTCGTTTCAACGTTTGAATTTACTAAGAAAGTTACAGTGTCCCAATTGGATACCAACTGGAAACCTGTGACAAGAGGGGGCGAGCCACCGGCTCGCCCGTACAACATTTCGACCTTTGTAAGGCGGTAATGATCATCATTATCTTGGTCTTGTTTAGCGGCAGAAATCGGCGATCAGGTCGGTATAGATGTCGCGGCAGCGCTCGACCGACGCCAGGTCAACCCACTCTTCAATCGCATGGGCGCCAGCGCCGGCGGGACCAAGAACGACTGTCGGAATGCCTTGGTCGCCGAAAAGCGCCGAATCCATCCACCAACTGCTGCCGACGAGCTTGACATCGCCCCCCAATTTGGTTTCGGCGATGCTTCTGAGTTGCTTGACGAGCGGGTGACCCGCGTCGATGTGGTAGGGGCTGCGGGCGAATGTCGCGTTTGCCTGCGCTTTGAAGTCGGGGTCGGCGGCGGCGATTTCGGCGAGGATGTCGGTCACCTCGGTCTCGATGGTGCTTTGCGTCTCGCCGGGGATGGTGCGCCGCTCGACTTGCAGCCGGCAATGCGCGGGAATCATTGAGAGTTCTTCGCCGCCGCTGATCAGCGAGGCATGCAGCGAGCCGCTAGCAAGCAACTCATGAGTCGGGGCTGCGCGCATTGCCCGGTCGTGGGCGTCCAGCGCGACCAGCACTTTTCCCATTTTGGCGATGGCATCGACGCCCAAGTGCGGTCGCGAGCCGTGGGCGGCGACGCCGAAGGTCTCGATATCGACCCAAACGAAGCCGCGGTGGGCGATGCTGATATCCAGCTCGGTCGGTTCCGCGATTAAGACGGCGTCGCATTGCCAGCGCCCCCATTCCGCCAGCAGCGCCTCGGTACCGATGCTGCCGTATTCTTCATCGACGACTGCGCTGAGCATGACATCGCCGCGCAGATTCATATTTTGCGCCGCCTTGAGCGCCAACATGCAGGCGGCCAGCCCGCTCTTCATATCATAAGCGCCGCGCCCGTAAAGGCGTCCGTCCTCGATCACCGGCTGGAAAGGCGCTTCCATATCGCTGACGCCAACGGTATCGGTATGGGCGTTCAGCATCAGTGACTTGCCGCCGCCGCCCCCGCGGGCGATCAGGATGACGTTGGGGCGCTTGGGCGCTGCCTCCTGGACGTGGACTTCGAGGTCGTTGTCGCGTCCCCACGCGGCGATGAAGTCGGCGATGTCGCCTTCGCCGGCGCCGCCGGAGACGAGATCAGGATTGACTGAGTTGATGGCGACGAGATCGGATATGAGCTTGGTGAGTTCGGTCATGATCAAGCCTTGGACAATTGACACAATCTATGCTTGCGGGCGTTTCAGCGCCGCGCGTAGACACAGCGGGGCAAACGCCCCTACAGCGTCCGCTGTGATGGAATGTTGATCCCGCCCGATCAGTCTGTTGTAGGGGCGACTCGGTGAGTCGCCCGCCAGCCTGGCGGCGTCGTGAATGATGCAGGCGAATTCACGTTCACGCCGGACGTATCTGCCCCTTCACATCGAGCAGCCCCAGCAGGAAGGCGCGCGGGTCGTCCAGTTTAGGGAGCGGCAGCTGGCGCAGCGGCTCAATGAATTCGACCGCCAGAGCGCCCTCGCTGATGATGCGGTTGATCAGCTTGGCGACATCGTTGTATTGCATGATGATGGCGTTGAGGTATTGATCGTTTTCGGTCACTTTCCAGAGCTCGACCGCGGAGAGCAGCGCCTCGAGATTATGCACGAGCATGCCGACTTTGTAGCGATATTCCGGTTCGTTGGTGACGCCGCGCGCCTGCATGGCGTCCATGATGCCCTGGCTCGCCTTGATCAGCGGCGTCGCGTCCAGCCGGATGGGCAGCTGGCAGCGGGCGATGTAGTTGCCGTAATCGAAAAAGGGCGGGTGGCGGGTTTCGCGGCTGTTATTGAGAATTTGCTTGCCTTCCAGCGGGATGTAGGCATTATCGCGCAGCGCCCGCATCCGCGCATCGAGATCGCCGCGCGCCGTCGCCCCGAGGTAACGGCGCGTGTGCTTGTAGGTGAGCAGGGTGTTCAGGGTGTAATGACCATCAAATACGGGATAGACGAAAGAATCGATGGCGTTGCCGCCGATATTGGATTCTTTGAGGAAGCCCTTGGAGCCGGTGACCAGCAGATTTTGCGAGAGGATATCGTTGCATTTGAGCAGCAGCCAGGACTTCAGCATGATGCCGTGAAATTGCAGGAAGGGGCTGTCGCTGAAGGCGAGGGCGCGGAAGAAGGTGAAATTGATATGCGCCGCGCCCAGCGCCAGATTATACAGTTGACGGAAGACATTGCTGAAGCGGATTGGGTTGTCGCCGAAGATGTTCTTGCTCGACAGATGCTCGATGGCGGCGGGCAGCGAGTCGTCCACCATTTTCACGCCCATGTAGGCGCAGTGGTATTTGGAGGGCAGCGCCATCCGCTGCAAGATCTCCAGCCCGCGCCCGACCTGGCCGACCAGGATGCCGGGTCCATCGATGTCGAATTTGGTGAGGACCATGCTGCGCAGCACGTGCGTTTCCAGGCGCTTCCAATTCTTGGTGCTGCTATGGGGCACGGCGAAGAGGGAAAGGGAGCGCGGGCCATCGGCCGACGGGTCGACCTTGGCGATGACGGAGTGGTAATCGGCATGGTAGGAATTATTGATCAGCCACTTCTGGCCGCGGATGTGATAGGTCTTCTCGCCCGGATCGTCGCTCGCGGGCGTCGCGCAGGTGCGGACGCTTAGCAAGTCGGTGCCGGTGTGCTCTTCGGTCCAGCTCAGGGTGAAGATCTTGCCTTTGAGTTTGGCCGCCAGCTCGTATTCTTCAGCGGCGACCAGCATCATATAAGCCAGCCCGCTGGCGGCGCAGGCGGTCATATAGCTCGGGTTGTTGTTGAAATGTTTGGTGGCAACCAGCATGGAGCCCATCAGATTAAAGGTGGGGTAGACGTTATCGAGCACATCCATCATGCCGGCGCGCAGGCGGTCGTAATCGAGAATGTCGCCGAATTGGGGGTCTTTGATCGTCTGCATCGAAGTGGCCGTCTCAGTAGTTCAAGGTTACTCGTGCGAAAACTGATTTACAGTGTATTGCAAGAATGGGCGAGCCACCGGCTCGCCCGTACAACATTGCGATTATTTTCGAGACTTCTTTCATACTGCAATGATTCTCATATTTCTTTTGCAATAACTCCTCTGATTCTAATGTGACGATCTTTCGCTACTCCGCCGCCAGCGCCGCCGGTCAGTGTCTACGCGACCTCGCGCGAAGACGAGAATTGCTGCGCCAGGCGGTACAGGCGGAGCAGAAAGTCGCGCGGGGTTTCGAAGCAGCGCAAAGCCCGCTGCCGCATTAGCGGGAGGAAAGCCGTCTCCAGGGCGCTCTCGCTGATAATCTGGTTGAACTCATTGACGAAGGCGTTGTGCTGCATGGTCACGGCGTTGAGATATTCGTCTTCGTCGGTGGCTTTCCACATTTCGCAGGCGGCCAGCAGCGCCTCCATCCAATGCAGCATGGTGCCGAGTTTGTAGCGGTGCTCCGGGTCGGTGGTCAGTTCGCGCGCGTGCAGCTCGTCGGTCAGCGCCGCCATCTGCGTGACGATGCGGCGGGCGTCCAGGTCGATTGGCAGCTCAAGATCTTCAATGTATTGGGCGTAGTCGAAGAAATCTGGATTGCGCAGCACCCGCGAGTTGGCGCGGATTTGATCAGCGCCGGTTGAGCTGGAGAGGCCGTAGCGCAGCGCCGCCATGCGTTCTTCCACATCGGCGCGTCGCGTCGCTCCCAGGTAGCGCTTGGCGTGCTTGGCGGTCATTAGGGTGTTGATGGTGTAATGGCCATCGAAGACGGGCAGCACGAAGGAATCGATCGCGTTGCGCCCGATGACGGATTCAGCCAGGAAGCCCTTCGAGCCGACGACCAGCAGATTCTGGCCGAGCAATTCGTTGGCGCGCAGCAGCAACCAGGACTTTAGCATAACGCCGTGGAATTGCAAGAAGTTGCTCGCGCTCAAGGCCAGGGCGCGATAATAGATGAAATTCAATACGGCCGCGCCCATGACGATGTTGTACATCTGCCGCAGCACATTGCTGAAATTGATCGGATTTTCGTTGAAGATGCGTTTCTTCGAGAGATGCTCGATGCTGGCCGGGATGGCTTCGTTTAGCAGGTTGATGCCGACATAGGCGCATTGATATTTGCTCGGCATGGCCATGCGCTGCAGGATTTGCAAGCCGTGCCCCGCCTTGCCCAGCAGGCGCCCGGGTCCGTCAATGTCAAAACTGGTGAGCACCATGCGCCGCAGGACGTGGGTCTCCAGCCGCTGCCAATTCTTGCAGCTGCTTTGGGGCACGAGGAAGATCGAGAGCGAGCGCGGTCCGCTGGAATCGGGATCGGTCTTGGCGACGATGGTGTGGTAATCGGCGTGATAAGAATTGTTGATCAGCCACTTGCGGCCCTTGAGAGTGTAGTCGACGCAGGCGGGATCGCCGTTCATGGGCGTGGCGACCGTGGTTGCGCTCAACAAGTCGGAGCCGATTTCTTCTTCAGTCCAGCCGAGGGTGAAGAGGCTGTTCTTAAGTTCTTCAGCGATTTCGTCTTCGCCCGCGGCGATAATCGTCATCCAGGCGAGCATGCTGGCGCCGGCCGCGATCATGACATCGGGTTCGTCGCCGTAGAGCTCGGT
>WTGC01000232.1 GCA_011523705.1 Chloroflexota bacterium
TCGCGTAGCTGACCTGCTTATGCGCCAGTGACGGGCTGCGCACGCCCATATCAAGTGTTACGATCGTTTCGCTGACACCGATAACAAATTCGCTCATCGCGTCTTGCGCGCCCACCGAGCTTGCCAGCATCAAAACCAATACCAGTAGCGCCAATGGGATTTTTCTTGCTCTTTGTCGATTGAACATTCTAACTCTCCTTTGCACGAAAATAGGCTATCGCATCGTGATGCGCGATTGAGCTGTGAGGCGATGAATCCCCCATCCGCCAGACGCAACCAGCGCTCACGCCTTATTGTCAACCGCATCAATCAGTTGTCCTTTCCGCATTGTACTTGAAACCTGCTCCAACACACAAGAAACCCTACGTGAGCCGATCGCCCGCCGCGGCAACTTAATCCGGGATTTACCGACTAATTCGCCGCATCTTTGCTAAGAGCCATGGGACTGCTGTACACTCCCTTGCAGAACAGGTTGTGGAGAAAGCGCGCCAATGATTTCAGCGGTGATTCTGGCAGGACAATCTAACATGGCGGGGCACGGCCAGCTGGCGGAGATGAACAACCCGGCCCTGCCAGCCAACGCCAGGCTCTTCGATCTCAATCCACGTGATGGTTGCTTCGGCCCCGAGGTCGGCTTCGCGAATCGCTTCCTCCAGTTGATGCCGCTTGATGAGTTGTGGCTGATCAAATACGCCGTTGGCGGTTCTTCGCTATTCGCCTGGGAGCGCGACTGGTCCTCCGAACGCGCTTCCATCGCCGATGACGCGGACAAAGGCGCGCTCTACCAGCGGCTGATTCTCCATGCGAAGCACGTCATGCACGGTGAAAATGTTCACCTGCTCGCCTGTCTTTGGATGCAGGGCGAAAGCGACAGCCGATACCCGTCGGCGGCGGCGCAATATCAGCGCAATCTGGCGCGACTTTTTGCCGACCTGCGCCAGGATCTGGATCAACCGCTGCTGCAATTTGTTATCGGCCTCGTCAACCCGGCTCCGTCCAGGTTCGCTCTTCTGTCAACAGTGCGCGCCGCGCAACAGCAGATTGCCGAAACCCTGCCAAACGCTTCGCTCGTAGACACCGACGGCTTGACAAGGCATGACGATGAACTCCATTACGATACTGCCGGTCAATTGGAACTGGGACGGCGATTCGCGGATCAACTATTCCTAGACCTTCGCCCTGGCGACGCCTGCGCCACAGACAAGGCAGACAATGACCGCCGTGCTAGCATGGCGCGAATTTGCCCGGCGCATCCATGAACCGACTTATGCTCGATCGACGGCGGCTGATCATCATTGTCACGATGATCTTTTCTGCTGCCGTGACCCCCATCGCGATCCGCATCACCCAGAGCGAAGGCGTGCCGTCGTTGGTGATCGTGCTGATCCGCCTGTGGCTCGTCTCAATCGCCTTGCTGCCCTGGATTTGGCTGCGCTGCCGGCGGGAGCTCCTTAGCTTGACGTCGCGGCAAGTCTTGCTCTCCGGCATCTCCGGCTTTTGGCTGGCGCTGAACCTGCTGCTGCTATTCGTCTCCCTGGAATACACCAGCGTGCTGATGACCAGCTTGCTGCGGCGGACGACGCCGCTCTGGATCGTGCTGCCCGAGATTCTGATCTTCGGCGTGATCTTCTCGCGGCGCTTCTGGCTGAGCCTCGCCTTGACCCTGATCGGCGTGGCGCTGGTCGGGCTGGGCGGCTTAACCGCCATAGAAGCCGGCCGCGATCCCCTGCTCGGCGGCGCGCTGGCGCTGATCGGCTCCCTATGTTTTGGCGCCTACCTGCTCATCGGGCGGCAGCTCAACAATGTCATTCCACCGCTTCTCTATAGCTTCGTCGTATTCCTAAGCGCCGCGCTGGTAACCAGCGTCTTTGTCGCCCTTAGCGCGACGCCCGTGACCGGTTATTCTTCGCAAGGTTATCTCTGGGTCATCATTGTGACCATCCTGGCGCAGGCGATGGGGCATCTAATGATGAACCTCGCTTTGCAGCATTTCACCGCGACCGCCCTGGCGATCATCCTGCAGACGGCCGTGGTCGGCAGCGCCCTGATCGCGCTTTTTCTCTTTGGCGAGATTCCGTCGCTGATGCAAATCATCGGCAGCGCCCTGGTGATCTACGGCGTCGTCTTCGCCACCCTCGAGCAGACGCGGGCGCGCTGGAAACATGGGGCGGGGTCCTGAACCGCAGTCGCATTTTGCATCTCACAACACTTGGCAATTTGCTGTAAAGTATCCCGCGACCAAAAGACATATAGATTCAAAAGGAGCGCCTGAATGAAACTCGAGACCCAAGCCATCCACGCCGGCTACGAAAGCGAGGCAACGACCAAAGCGGTCGCGGTGCCGATTTATCAGACCGTCGCCTACGAATTTGATGACGCCCAGCACGGCGCCGATCTCTTCAACCTGGCGGTGCCCGGCAACATCTACACCCGCATCATGAACCCGACCAACGATGTGCTGGAGCAGCGGGTGGCGGCGATGGAAGGCGGCGTCGC
>WTGC01000066.1 GCA_011523705.1 Chloroflexota bacterium
GCATCGGCGATTATGTGCTGACCGGTGGCGAGCTGGCGGCGCTGGTGCTGATTGACGCGGTCGTGCGGCTGATCCCGGGCGTGCTCGGCGCGGAAGGCGCGCAGCATCGCGACAGCCACGCCGATGGCTTGCTTGAAGGTCCGCACTACACTCGCCCGCCCGAGTTCCGCGGCTTCCATGTGCCGGCGGTTTTGACCAGCGGGCATCACGCCCAGGTTGATCGCTGGCGGCGGCGGCAAGCCTTGAAACGCACCTGGCAGCGCCGCCCCGAGTTGCTGGAGACCGCGCCGCTCTCGGAAGAAGACCGCGCCTATTTGAAGCGATTGAAAGACGAAGCGGGCGACTAAGTCTGCAAGCCGGCTTGATCCCCTTCGGCGAAGGCGAGGGCGCGTTTGTCGCCCGTCTCCGGGTCCAGCATGGCGGAGACCGTATCCTCGCGGATGACTCGCCCGCCATCAAGCAGCAGCACGCGGCTGCCGACGCGGCGCGCCTGCTCAATCGCGTGGGACACCCAGATCATCGTCAAGTTCGAATGCTCGCGCAGGCGCAGCAGCGACTCTTCGACGCGGCTGGTGGCGATCGGATCGAGCGACGAGGTCGGCTCATCAAGCAGCAGCAGCGAAGGATTGAGCGCCAGGGCGCGGGCGATGGCCAAGCGCTGTTCCTGCCCGCCGGATAGGTCGGACGCCGGCTTGTCCGCCAAGTCCGCTTCCAGCGAGACCTGCGCCATTAGATCGAGGATCGCGTTTCTTGAGAGCACCTCGCCCTGCAGGCGCGCGCCAAAAGCGATATTATCCGCCACCGTGCCTTCAAAAGCGGCGGTTTTCTGAAACATCATGCCGACCTGGCGGCGCAGCTCGGTCACGGGCTGGTCGTAGATGGAGCGCCCGTCCAGCTCGATAGCGCCCGATTCCGTGTCGTTCAGCCGGTTGACGCAGCGCAGCAGCGAACTCTTGCCGCCCCCGCTGGGCCCGATGACGACGAGCAATTCGCCCTCGGCGACATCCAACGAAATATCGTGCAGGACGGTCGCGCCGCCGCGTTTGAGCGTCAGGTTGCGGATGGAGAGCTTGGGCATGGGCGGCTCCTGGACCAAGGGTAGGGATACCTCTCAATTGTAACGCAGAAGGCGACCCGCCCCACCAAGGTCTGTAGGGGCGACTCTGTGAGGCGCCCGCGTTTTCTATCCCATCTCCACTAAACCAGCGATCTGTAGGAGCGACACTTGTGTCGCCCTCGCTAAGCCAACCCCACCCCCGAAGGTCTATGTCTACGTGACCCGGCCCCCTCCCCGAAGCATCAGGGAGGGGGAGCTAGTGTATGCGGGTTTTCGCGCTTTCAATCCCGTTCCCGCCATACCAACGTGGTGTAGGGGCTACCCATTGGGTCGCCCGCAGTTCTCTGTGACCTCTGCGTTCTCTGTGTTCAAAATTACCCTCTGTGCCCTCTGTGCTTCCTCGTTTTCCTCCATGGTGAAGCATTCAGGTACCCGCGCCGATTTGACGCTCGCCCGTCGCATGGTAGACTTGGACATGAACCGTCCGCTAAGCTTTACGAGGGATCCCCATGCAAATGACCTTGACCTGTGCCGAAGAATCGCGCGCGCTGGAAGAAACGCTGGCTGGCACCTTCAAACCGGCCGATACCTTTTTTTTGATCGAGAGCAACTTGCCCGATTATGGCGGCTGGAGCGGGAGCATCGTCAAGGCGGCGGGCAACGCCGGCGAGTTCGCGCCAATTCTGCGGCATCTTCAAGGCGCGCGGCGAGCGAAGATTCTTTTCATTCGCCGGCCGCAGGGCGACGGCAAGAATTTCTTCATCGCCGTGACCAATCAAGACGAGCCCAAGATTTTCCAGGCCGAGCTGGATGATTACGCCGATTTGCTGGCGCTCGATATCGCGAGCCTGACGGAAGAGAGCGCGCCGCGCCTCAACGGACGCGAGATGGCGCAGATCGACGAACTGTACACCGTCTGCACCAATGGTCGGCACGATCCCTGCTGCGCCGCGTATGGCGCGCCGGTTTATCAGGCGCTGGCCGACCTAGCCGGCGCCGACCGCGTCTGGCAGACGACCCATATCGGCGGCCATCGCATGGCGGCGACGTTGATCGCCTTTCCGCAGGGCATCGTCTATGGCCATGTCGACCCCGGTGACGCCGAGAGCCTGCTGATGAACCATCGCGCCGGTTACATCTTGACGCACAAGTATCGCGGGCGCGGCTGTTACGCGGGCCACGAATTGGACGAAGCGGCGCATTTGGCAGCGGGCGCGGCCGAAACGGTCATCCGCGAAAGCACGCGCCAATACGGCATTGCGGAACTGCGGCTGACGGCGGTAACCGAGCTGAACGACGGCCGACGCCATATCAGCTTCCGCGGCTCCAATGGCGCCTCCGCCGTTGAAGTCGGGACGCGCATGTCCGCGCCGCGCCAGACCTCCTGTGGCGACGAGCCGAAGCCGATGCCGCAGCACGACGTGCG
>WTGC01000118.1 GCA_011523705.1 Chloroflexota bacterium
GTACAAGCCCAGGCGCATGGCGCGGTTCTGCGGCTTCCTGGCGACAATAGTCACATCCAGCTCGCTGTCAGCGCGTGCTTCGACAAATCCGGTGGAAGCGACAACGAAGCCAGCCGAGTTGCCGGTGAAGCCGTTGGCCGGGTCAGCCATGCGGTTGAAGCTGTAGGCGGCGTCTTCGGCCGTCAGCGGCTCGCCATCATCGCAGGTCAAACCTTCGTGCATGTGGAAGGTCCACTCGGTGCCGTCTTCGGATACCGTAAAGCTGTGCGCCAGGTAGGGATCAATGGCGCCGCTCGCCTGACCCAACTCGTAGAGCGTGGCGAAAGTGTGCATCATGATGCGGAAGTTGCTGCCGCCGGTCGAGCCGCCGACTTGCGCCGGATCCATGGAGCCCGGTTCGCCGTTGATGGCGATGACAAGGGTGTCGTCATCCGGCGTCGGAACGGATTGAGCGCTGCTCATCAAGGGGACGAGCCCGAGCACGATGATTAGCAGCAGAGATAGCATCAGCGGGATTTTCTTATTCATGTCTTGCTCCTGTACATATTGAACGAGTCTTACGATACTTGCATGACCTTGCAAAGGCGCTCCTTCCTCAATCAACCGGCTACTGCATCAAATATACCGCATCGTTGCGCACAATGCACCACGTCGACCAAATGGGGCAACGCAACCGCTTCAAAGCACTGAGTGGATATAAGTTCGGTCGATTTTCAAACGCGGTATCTTTCCAACACGGGCAGCATACGCTCGACGGCTTCTTTCAGCGTTTCGATCGGCTCCAACATCGTGATGCGCACGTATTCGCGCCAGGCGTCGCCGAATGCCGTCCCGGGGAAGATCAATACGCGCCCCTCCTTGAGCAGCAAGTACGATAGCTCGGTGGCGTGGATGCCGGTGGAAGAAGAATCAGCCCAGACGAATAAGCCGCCGCGCGGCTCGCCATAGGCGAAGCCCATGCGATCCAAGCCTTCGAGCAATACGGCGCGCCTGTCGGTGTAAATCCGCAAGTATTCGGCAACGCAATCTTGCGGACCGCTGATGGCGGCTAAACCCGCCCATTGCGATACCGTGGCGACCGGACCGGTGGTGACCTGCTTGATGCGCGCCATGGCGTCGATGACATCGACGGGCGCGGCCGCGTAACCGCAGCGCCAACCGGTCATGGCGTAGGTTTTGGAGAAGGCGTCCAGGGTGATCGTGCGCTCGGACATGCCGGGCAGCGAGCCGATGCTGAAGTGCCGCCAAGGTTGATAGACGATCTTGCCGTAGATTTCATCGACGATGACGATCAGATTATGGCGGATGGCGACATCGGCGATGGCGCGCAGGCGATCTTCGGTGACGATGCCGGCAGTCGGGTTGCTGGGCGTCACGATGAGCAAGGCTTTGCTTGCGGGCGTAATTGCAGCTTCGACCGCTTCCGCTTCCAGGTTGAAGGCGTCTTCGCGATTGGTGGGCACGGAGACCATGGTTCCGCCGGCGCGCTTGATCGCATCATCATAGGAGGTATAGCGCGGGTCGGGCACCAGGATTTCGTCGCCGGGGTCGATCAGCGCTTGTATCGCCAGGAAAAGGCCCTCTTGCCCGCCGGTAGTGACCATCACATTTTCGGCGCCGACGGGCAGACCATTGACCGCGCGCATGTGCTCGGCGATGGCGGCGCGCAGTTTGTCCATGCCTTTGACGGGCGTCGGTCCGGTGCGCCCATCCCGAATGGCCGTCTTTGCCGCTTCTACAATATGGGGCGGCGTATCCAGATCGGGGTCGCCCCGTCCCAAAGCGATGACGTCATCCATCTCGCGCGCCATTTCCATCAGCGCATAACGCAGCTGCGTACCGTCAGCAGCGACCGCACGGACTTCGGCGGGAATGTTGGGGTTCGCTTCTGTGGTCATTGCGCGCTCCTCACCCATTCCAAGCCAGCCCATTGCGAGACGGCCGTTGTGCAGATCGTGATGGCTTGCTTGCCGGCGCGCAGGCGCAGCGCCATTTCCGAGCCCGCCATCCAGCCCAACCGCCAGCCGGCCAAGTGATCCGATAATGAGTTGATCGTGACCACCCGGGCCGCAAGCTTGGGATTCTGCGCCGGGTGAAATGGCGCTGAGGTCCTGGCGAAACTGAGGTCGTAGACGATCCACCAGTCGCTTTCTTCGGCCCGCTGAAGCAGCTCAATAGTGGTTTCGCGGTAGACATCGGGCGTGATGTAGAGCAGGCGGACGTCGTCTTGAATCGAGTCGACGATCTCGGCGCCAGCGAGATGCAGGGCGCCGCGAATCCGCGCGCTGTTCCCTGGGCAGAGTACCGCGGAGCCCGGCGGCGCCAAGAGCGTCATGCAGACGTAGCGCGCTTCGGTGGAGCCGCAGGTGATGGTGACTTCGGACGGATCGACGTTGATATGGTAGCGCTCGTGCAGGTGATCGGCGACCCAGGCGCGAAAGTCCGGGATGCCGGGCCGGTCGGTATAATGGGTTTCGC
>WTGC01000014.1 GCA_011523705.1 Chloroflexota bacterium
CCCCCATAAATCCCCCCCGTTCGTCGGGGGGCGTCCCAGCAAGCTAAGGAAGGGGGAGCACTACTGCCGTGCGTTCGGAATTACGGGTTTATGACTGTTACGGCGCCGAATATCCCAATTCTGCCGTCGAGTCACCCTTCCCTAGTTCACTGGGTCATGTAGACATAGACCTACGGGAAGGGCCGGGGATGGGGTAAGACTTACGGAAAACAGGGTTTCTGCAGTACCGGACAAGCCGTACATAGTCTATCGCGTGTAGAAGTAAGATCAAATCTCGACGAAGGTGACGCGCCAGGATTTCAGCGTGCGGCGATTGTCAGTGTAGCAAGCGCCGGTGGACAAACTGGCGCCGAGCGGATCGGCGGCGCCCGGCATATCGATGCTGTATTCGATGCCTTCTTCCATCTGGAAATCGGCGTAGGCGTCGCCGCGGTCGAGCTTGAGGCCGCTGACGAAGATGTCCTCCTGATCGGCCCAACGGACGCGGATTCGCTGCCCGGGGATGCCGCGCCCGAGATAATCGACGACCCGCGCTTCGATCAGGGCGGGGTTGGCCGCATCGCAGAATGAGCGGGCGACGCGCGCCTCGAATCTGCGCTGTGGCGCGGGAGTCGGCGCGAGGCGGCGGACGGCCGCGTCGGCGCCGCTATCCGGCAGCGGTGGTTTGGTGGGCAGGGGCGTTGCAAAACCCGCATTTGGCGCAACCTCGGTGGCGATGGCGGGAGCCGCCAGGGTGGCTTCTTGCGGCAGGAGCTGTTCGGCGCAGCCGGCACGCCCTTGCGAGGAATAGAGAGCCACGGCGCTGCGAATTGCCCGGATGCCGCTCTCGCTGCGCAGATAGCCGCTGCTGCCGAGCGCGCAAGCCGCTTGCGCCAGGGCTTCGAGCGGATCTTGGGCGGGGCGCATGGCGATCAATTTGTTAAGCGCGGCTGGCAGATCGCGCTTATATGCATATTCCAGGGCGATGGCGATCTGGTAGTGCTGGCGGTCCTCGGCGCGTAGCTGCCAAGGTTCGGCGTTGCTGCGCTGCAGGGGACCTTGGATGCGCGTCAGAGCCAAGCCCAAGGCGATGCCGGCGATCAGACTGAAGGCGAAGACCGCGTAAGAAAAGTATCCACGCGCGCGTTCGCCAGTGGAGGCGGTCTGCTGGTCGCGCGGGATCATGAATTGTCGCCTTGCAACGTGAGGAAAGGCTGCATTGCCGGCGTCAGCACGTCCAGGTCATGCGCCAGGCCGACGAGCAGACGGATATCGTCGAGGTCGCGCGCCGATGTATTGATGATGCGTTCGGTGCTTCGCTGCAGGTAGACGGGAATATCGTCAATTCCGAGCAGGCGTAGGCGTTCGAGCGCGCCCATCACGTCACCGTCGGCGACGTAACCGGCGGCGATCATTACGGTATATTCGTCGCGATAACGCTGCGCGAGGTCGCTGATGGCGCTGCTGCGCGCATCGGGAGGGAAGGGAAACCAGCCGAAGTAGAGCCCGGCCAGCGCGCCGACGAGCAGCCCCAAAATCAGCGATCTTGTGAAGCGCAGCATTACAGGTTATTCCGTACCGTATGAGACTAATCATATTACGGAATGGCGTTTTGGAAAATAAAACGGGCGACCGAAGCGGCCGCCCCTAAATTTGCAGACGGGTTGGGCGAGGGCTAACGCTGCAATGCGGCGATAGACTCGCAGGCAGGGCAGCTGCCGTCGGGTCGGATGATGGCGTAGCCGGCTTGCGGATCAGCGCCCCAGTGGTCGAAGTCGATATTCCATACGACCGCCAACTCGACTGGCATGTCCTCAAAGTTGGACATGATGGTCAGCGCCTGCGAGAGCCAGGCGGCTTGCTCGGCAACGGATGTATTTGCCGCCCAGCCGAAATGCCCGGGCAGGCGACCATAACCTTCGGGCGAGAGATAGCCGACCTCGGTCAGGCACATGGGGATGCCGGCGTTGCGGAAGGGCCAGGCGACGCGCCGCAGCATCAGGATTAGATAATAGGTCTGATACTCGCCGCGCGGGTCCCCGCCTTGCGAGCTTGGCGGCAGGATGCCTTCGTTGTAGTGTACGCCAATGCAATCCGCGTAATTGGCGGCGCCGGCGTTCGCCATCTGATGCATGAAGACATTGTCGTCGCAGCCTTGAGCGGCGCAGCCGGCGAAAAAGCCGGTGGGGGCGGGCGCGCCGCTGATGACCATTGTATCGGGATTGGCTTCTTTGATCGCCTCGTAAGCCGCTTTGAGCAGACGCGTGTAGTTGGAACCATGCACACGGCCGATGGGCCATTCGCGATCGATATTGGGCTCGTTCCATACTTCAATGGCGTCAGCGCCGAGCTCCGCCAGATAGGCGACGTATTCGGCGAAATCGGCCACATAGCTGTCAAAGTCTTGCGCCAGCCGGTTCTTGTCGCCTAATGCGCCAAGCATCACCTTGTAGCCCTGGGCATGCGCCGCTTCGATGAGATCTTTGCCATCGGATATGCCGAAGGTGACTTGCTTCTTTACCCAGGTCATACCGGCCGCGCGCAGGGCTGCCTGTGTGTCATCGTCAAAGCTCTTGATATGCCCACCGACCTGCAACGGCAAGCGGTTTTCCAATACGGGCGCGACTCGCGCTCGTTGCATGCCCGGCATCGCCACGACCTCGACCGGCTCCAGGTTGACGAGATCGCCGTCGTTATTAATCAAAATGGGAGCCAGGACATAATGCAAGCTCTCATTCGCGCTGTTCAGGGCGTGCAGGCGCAGCTGATAAAAGCCATCGGCGAATCGCGCCGTGTTCCAGCTTCCCAGCACATCGTCCACAACGGGAGACATGACAAAACTCGTGACCGGCTGCCAGGCTGGCGCGTCATCGGCCGGGTCCCAGGGCGCGGCTTCCAGGTAGAAATAGAACTGGTCCGGGATATTGGCGCTGCCGACGACTTCGACCGTGCCGGTGATCGTGTTCCACACTGGGCTCCAGGTCAGTTTCAGTTGGTCTTCTTGGGCGTTGGTCAATCCCGCCAGGCTGAGCGCGATCAGTAGAATCAAGATCTTGCGTACCATTTGAACTCCGTCGCTGATTCATTTGCTTCGTCGATTATAGAATAGAGTGCTGCGCCTGACTATCTGAATTGCCGGCTGAAATCTTGCATGACGGACGGAAGAAGGCGCGTTTCTGGTCCGTTTGTGTTTTGGCGGCGCCAGCGATTACAATCTCTGGCATGTAATCTGGGGAGCGGACGGCGAGATGGAAGTAACAGTCAATGCGACGAACGTTGAGCAAGACATCATGACGCGCTATCGAGAGCGCAGCGCCGGCTCGCGTGCGCGGCACCTCGAGGCGCAGCGATATCTGCCGGGCGGCGAGACGCGCAGCTCGACCTGGTACGCGCCTTATCCGACCTATATGGCCGCTGGCGAGGGCGCCTGGCTGACGGACTGCGATGGCAACCGCTATCTCGATTTTCTCAATAACTACACCTCGCTGATCCATGGTCACGCCCAGCCGGAGATAGTGGAGGAGGCCGCCGACCAACTGACGCGGGGCACGGTTTTCGGCTCAGCCTCAGAGCCGCAGGTGGCGCTGGCCAAGCTGCTGATTGAGCGCGTCCCCAGCATTGAACTGCTGCGATTCACTAACTCAGGCACCGAGGCGACCATGATGATGATGCGGGCGGCGCGCGCCTTCATGAACCGCGACATCATCGTCAAGATGGATGGCGGATATCACGGCTCGCATGATTTCGTCGAGGTCAATGTCAGCGCCGACATAAAGTCAGCATCGGAACCGGCGGCGCGGATCGAAGAACGCGGCGTGCCGGAGGCGGTGCTCAACGCGGTCATGGTCGCGCCTTTCAACGATTTGGCGGCCATGGAATCGCTGCTGCGCGAACATCATCAGCGCATCGCCGGCATCATCGTCGAGCCGATGCCGAATGCGGGCGGGATGGTAGCGCCGGCGCCCGGCTACCTGCGCGGGCTGCGCGATTTGGCTGATCGCTTTGGCTTGCTGCTGCTATTTGACGAGATCGTGACCTTGCGCCTCAGCAGTGGCGGCTTGCAAGAAGCCGAGGGCGTGATTCCCGATTTGACCGCGCTGGCCAAGATCATCGGCGGCGGCTTCCCGGTCGGCGCATTTGGCGGACGCGCCGACATTATGAGCCAATTCGAGCCGGCGGGAGCGGGCAGCCTCAGCCACAGCGGCACCTTCAACGGCAACAACATTACCATGACGGCGGGGCTGGCGGCGATGCAACGGCTGGATCAAGGGGCGATTGATCGCGTCAACGCGTTGGGCGATCGCTTGGCCGCTGGCGTCAATGCCCTGTTCGCATCTCATGGGATTCGCGCCCAATGCCTGGGTTATGGCTCGCTGCAGCAGATACAGTGGACGGACGAGCCGGTGGTCACGCTGAACGACGCCGCGCGCGCTGGTCAGGGCATCGGCAAGCTGCGCGAACTGCTGCACTTGGAACTGCTGAATCGGGGCGTTTACACCAGCAATCGTGGCATGTTCTGCATTTCAACGCCGATGACAGAAGCGGAGATTGAATTCGCGCTGACGGCGCTGGAGGGGGCGCTGCGCGCGCTGAAGCCCTATATGAATGAGGTCGCGCCGCGGCTGTTGGGGTGGAATCCCCATCCCCCGGCTCCTTCCCGAAGGTCGATGTCTACGTGACCCAGCGAGCTAGGGAAAGGGAGCGCCGCCCACATTGGCGAGTTGTAGGGGCGAGGCGGTGACTCGCCCGCGCTGAGCCAACGCCACCGCCCTCCCCGAAGCATAGAATAGAGAGAGCCATTGGGTCGCTCATTTTGCATTCGCTTCATTAGCGGGCGACCTATTAGGTCGCCCCTACGGTTCGGGATTTCGCGGTGGCGGGTTCAAGCCTTGCGGGCCGCTTTCATGTGCGCCTGGATGTGGTCGAAGAAGCGTTCTTCCGAGTTGTCTTGCGGCGCGTAGCCGATGACGCGCCGGGCATTGGCGATGCTCCAAATGGCGTGGGAGTTGGCGCTGATGCCGTAGAAGATCTGGAAGGGCAGGCCCAGGTCATTGCCGATGTCCTCGCATTCGATGCTTTTGATGAAGAGCTGCGACATATCGCGCTGGCTGATGTAAACGGCAAGGGCGCGGCGCATTTTGCGCAGGTCGCCCAATGGAGTGTCGTCGAGGTCGGTCTCGCGTGGTCCACCGATGCGAATCTGCACGTTTTCCAGCGGCCGCCCGCCGTGCGTGATGCCGGTAGCGTAAACCTGCCCGATCTGCTCGAAGGCGATCTTCGCCCAACCATACCAATTGTCGGAGGCGTTTTGATCGGGCCTCACCATCGGTACGCGACCGTCGAGTGCGTAATTCTCGAATAAGTCGGCGGCGTGGTTGGTGCTGGCGGCGACGAGGCGGCGAACGCCCTCTTCCCAGGCGACCTGATAGACGTTGTAGGTCAGCTGCAAGTTTTCCAGTTCAGACGAGAAATAGGCGTCATCGCCCTGATCATGGAGGCGATAATAGGCGCAATGCACGACCGCGTCGGCGCCGGCGAAATGCTGTCGATAGCGGTCGCGGTCTTTATCCAGCAGGTCGGCGACTTGCACCCCTTCGACCGCGACGCCGCGATTGTCGGTGGCGCGCGCGTCCAGCAGAGTGAGGTCGTAGCGTTCGCGCAGGGCAGGGAGCAAGACGCCGGCGATGGTCCCGCTGGCGCCGGTTAGGACGACTTTTCGTTTGGGCATGGGACGTTTCCTGTAGCATGTAGACAAAGGGAATTGTAACGCCAAATGTGTTACATTGTTGGGGCTGAAGCATTTGCGACTGTCATACGATTGTGTTGACACTGAAACGGACTCGCGCATAAAATGGCTATGAATCGCATGTGGAGTGCGAAAGGTTGCTATCAATGGACGACAAAAAAAGAGAAATCGCGCGGAAATACTTGCTGCCGGAACGCCCCTTCTTGTACGGCATGGCCAGCGCGTTTGATATGTTTGGTGTGCTGAACGAGGGCAAGAGAGAGTTGTTGCTTGCGAATTTGCAGGAGGAGTTTCGTGCGCTTGAACGGAAGAGAGCCCGCTCTGTCTGGAAAGATATTGGCGAATCCTTGTATTTGGCGATAAAGGAATACGAACAGGCAAGTGGCGAAGGCAACCGCCAATGAGCAATCGAGGCAGTGAAACACCTGAAGCCGATGGCGATGCTGCCGAACCGACTAACGACCTAATATTTCCCGCTGAAATCTTTGAAGGTATTCCGGAAGACGAACGAGAAGCATTCAGTCGCAAACTTATTGCTTTTGGACTTCAAATCACAAGGGAAGAACATTATAGCAGTGAGCCGCCATCACATGAAGAAGCCGCTGGCTGGAATGCTCTTGTCCCTGGAACTGCCGAGCGAATCTTCCACAGGTACGAGGAACTCGAGATCAAGAGACTTGAGGCAAGCGACCGCGTTCTCGATATCGCTGAAGCGAATCTCCGCACTGATCACGAATTGCAGCGGAAGCAGCACGAAGACTTCGTGGATTTAACCAAGGCTGAGCTAAAGAATAGTGCGGACGAGGTAAACAAAGGACAGAATTTTGCTTTTATTGTCGTCTGTCTAATCGTAGTCGGTGGATTTGTAATGATTCATTTGGGTCACGATGCAGGCGGAATCGCGTCACTTCTTGTAGCAGCGGCGAGTGTGGCTGGTATCTTTCTCAGTCAGTACCATCGAAATCGACGCGCAGCATCACGCTCCTAGTCTCAACGCGATTCCTCAACCACTTCATAAACACGCGCGTTTCCCTTCTCGAACACCAGCTTTAGTGACAAGCTCTCCCGTGGCTCCGCAGCCTCAGGCACGTAGACATAGTCGACCTCAGCCCGGTCAACATCTACGTCGTTGATCAGTTCCCACTCAAAGTAACGGACGGCGCGGAAGTCGGGCGTGCGCCGTTCGGCGAATAGCGGCAGCCAGGCATTGCCATCAGCGGCGGACACGACGGCCTCGGCCGGCGTGTTGTCGCGCAGCCAGGTCATCGCCGCGACATCGTCCCAGCTCAGGCTGGCTGGTGGGAAGCCGAGCCCGTTCAGCAACGGATTGAAGGCGGCCGCGACCGCAATCAACAGCGCGGCGATTATGATTACAGGATAAGTCGCCTGTGAAAGGCGCGCTTTGAAATGACGAGACAGTCGCCTGTCCCAGATGTCTAGCAGGGCAAGCCCGCCGAACCAGGCGAAGGGCAGTATCGGACCGTGCCGCGCCAGGTTTGGCGCATTGGTCAACTCGCCGAGCGGCGGCAGCAACGTGCCGATGACGCCGATGGCGGCAAACTCAATGACGAGCACCAGCCAGATCAGCATCAGCAGCGAGACGAATCGCAGATTGGCATATCCGCGAAGCGCGACAATGATCCCCCAAAGCGCCAAAAGCAGAATCCCGATGCCATGATCGTGGATGATCAGAGCGATGTTGCCGAGTTCGGCCGAGAAGGGCGACGGGCTGATAGGCAATATCTGTGCCAGGTTGTTGGCCAGCCAGGGCGCAATTCCCAGCAGGGCGACGGCGGGCAGGCCAAAGGTCAGCGCCCAGCGTGACGCCGGATTGACCCCGTGGCGCTTTTGCGACCAGGTCAGGACGAGCAGCGCGATCCAACTCAGCAATGTGAGGAGGCTTAAGCTCAAGCTGGCATAGGCGACGGCGCCCATCATCAGACCGGCAGCGACCAGGTCTGCGGCGTTGAACTTGCGCAAAAGGCGCAGGCCGTAGAGCAGGTACGCCGCCATGAAGAGTAGCGCTAGCAGCTCGGCGAAGTGCCCGCCCAGGTAACTGCGATAGAAGCCGAAGCCGAGCAAGGTCGATGCCGCCAGCGCGCGCCCGAGCCGCTTGTCGCTCAATTCGGCGCCGAAGTCGTATGCCAACCAGATGATCAGCAAGGCGACCACAGCCGCGGCGCTGAACTGAATCAATGGAATCGGCTGATCCAGCTGAGCGCTGAGATAGGCGGCGAGGGCGTGAAAGCCCGGCGAGACGATGACCGATTCATCCACAAGGTAGGGCGCCAGTGAATTGAATGAACCGCCATCGCGTGTGGCCAGGCTGTGGAAGCCGATGATTTGTCCCGGTTCGCCCAGCGGCGCCGCCAGCCTAACGAGCGGTATAAGGAGGAAGAGGGCGGCGAAAGCGAAGAATGTCAAGTCGCCGGGACCGGGCCAGCCCTGATCGCGGTCATCCAGGCGCTCGCCGCGGGCTTCGGCGCGCGCTTGGGCGGTGGAGAGCGTGCCGCCGAGCACGACGCCGGAGAGCAGGGCGAAAAGCAGGTAATCGACCACCAGCGTATCCCAGCTGAAGGCTTCGGCGTAGAAGACGGCGCCTCCCACAACGAGACCCAGGCAGAGCGTGGCGGCGAGAGCGACGCGTGGCTGGGCGGTGCGCCAGGCGGGCGAAAGCATCGCGCCGGCGCCGAGCAAGACGGCAGCTAAAATGAAGGAGACAAAGAGGCTCATTGCGGGCGGGCTGGGCTACCAGAGGCGTTGGACCGGGTATTGGTCGAAGGCGGAGTCACTGGTAACGACGGGGACGTCTTCCACCTGCGACTGCGCGATGAGAAGCCGGTCGAAGGGGTCGCGGTGGTGGTAGGGGAGGTCGTATACGCGCTTGAGATGTGCAATGTTTATGCGCAAGAGTTGGAATCGGTTTGTTCTCAACTGTCCGTCTATGAATTCAGGAAACGGCTCATGTAATACGAGTCCCCTGCCAAGGTTCGCTTTGTTGGCCAGGTCCCAAATGCTTACTATGCTCAAATATGTCGTCGCCAATGGGTCTGATATCAGGCTTTTGGCAAAGACGCTCAGCTTTTTGTCGTCATAGACAAACCACAGGAATGAAGACGTATCCAGGAGATAACTCATTCCATGTAGGGCTTGAACTCGGGCAATGGCTCGTAGAAGTCATCGGTGATTGTGATTTTGCCTTTGGCACTGCCAGGCTTGCGTGGTCCTGGCTTGGTATAGATCGTGGCGACGAGTTCGTAGGCTTTGTCATCCTCCCCAATGAGGATGACGGTGCCGCCCTCATTGGCGTGTTCCAATACCTTGTCCAAGTCTTGCTTCGCTTCTTCTAGGGTGAAGGTCTTCATGACGAGACTCCCGTTACTTGCTCAACCGGATTATACATGATTGAAACTGGAACTCAACGAGCGCATCAGGCGGCGCACGAACTCCCAGTCTGCCAGCGGGGCAGGCTGGATTACCAGACGCGTTGGATTGCGTATTGGTCGAATGTCGAGTCGCTGGTGATGACGGGGATATTTTCCACTTGGGATTGCGCGATTAGGAGTCCATCAAACGGGTCGCGGTGCACAAGAGGCAGGTCTGCGTATTGCAACAGGTGCGTAACCTTAATCTCGAGCAACCGGAAACTGTTTGTCTCGCGATGCGAATCCAGCCAGTCGGACAACGAATCCGCCGCAAGTTCCAGCTTGCCGATGCGATACTTTATCGATAGTTCCCAAATGCTGACGAAACTGAGGTAAACGCTGTTTCGCGAATCGCCGATAATTGACCTGGCCTGAGGACTGAGTTCAGTTTGTGCGGATACGTACCATAGGAAAGTCGATGTATCAAGCAGACAGTTCATTTCATGTAGGGTTTAAATTCAGGCAAAGGCGCATCAAAGTCGTCGGACATTTTTATTGACCCAATGGCGCTGCCCGGCTTGCGCGGCTTGTTGACCGGCATGCGCTTGAGAATCAACTCATATTCGCGACCATCGCTGCCGATGATGTATATGGTCAGACCTTCCTGCGCGTCTTTCATCAGCTCGTCGAAGTTGGCGACCGCCGATTCCATCGTGTAGATCTTCATGGCGAGACTCCTGCCGCTGTATTCAGGTCGATTATACATCAAGGCGCGCCTGTATCTACATTCCCAGCCCGGCGTGCCTACCACCACTGATACGCCGGGTCGTGGATGTTGTCGATTAAAGTCTGTAGGAAGTCATGGTAGTAGTTGGCCGGATCGATGATATCGGCTACGATGAGTTGCACTTCGGTACAGGCTTTTTCTTCCTCGGGCGCGATGTGCGGCGCTTTGAACAATCCAGCCTCATGCAAGTGCACATGGCAAGCTTCATGGACGAGCACACCGGCAACCCAGGCTATGGGCGCCTCGCCGGGCGCGTCGACTATCAGCGAGCTAGCTACTTCGCTGTAGCGTCTTTTCTCGACGTTCACGCCGACGGGCATCGGGTCGGAGACCTCGCGAATCTGGTCCAGTCCGCTGATGGCGTAGGCGTACCAGACAGGCGCGCGATCTTTCAGCGCGGCGAACGCCAGGTACAGCCGGCGTTTGAACTCATCCGACGCGTCGATCTGGATGAAGAGCAGCTCGCATTGGGCATTGCGGAAGCTGGCATAGCCTTCGCGCCAATGTTGGTCTCGGGGGCAGCTTTCGCCGAGAAAACAGCAGTTATTTGTGGAGTAGTCCTTCGTCAGATAGGTCTCTGTGCGTAGGCATCGTCCAAAGCGGTAAGCCCAGTAGCCACTCGTTCGCGCTCTTTGGTCGGGACATTGCCATTCCAGGGCACAGCAGTTTTCCGTCCGCGATAGAGGCGTCGTGGCCTCGCCGCCGCCGCCGGATTGCAGCAGGGAGTAATTCACCCAATCCGCCATCCAGGCGCGCTCGCTGCCGCGCATAACTCTCAGCCAATGGTCCCGCCAGCCAATGATCCTTAGAATCGTTTCAGCCGGCACAGTCTCCACGATGGCGCCTTCAAGGCTGTTGTCATCGCGCAAATTGGTCTGGCTGTCCACGCGTACGTGAATGCTTTGACTGCTGGCTACGCTACAAAATAGACCCAAGAGTACGACCGCGATTTTTCTGATCGACTTCATGCATGTACTCCTAGCTGTAGTGCGGTCGCGATGACTTTGTCAGGCGCCCGGTCTGCCATAGAGCCACCAGAAAGTCGCTCTCGGGTAGACCGGCTCAAGCATCGGCGACCAGATGAAGTCGCCCGCGTGGAGGAGCCGCCGCAGCGCCTGATCGGCCGGACGGACGGACGCGATCGCTTCGCTTTTGGCATAGCCGAATGCATCCAGCGCCAGCAGGATTTCCTGCACGATGGTCCGTCTTAGCGCCTCAATCGGATAGGCGCCGCCGCAATCGCGCGGGTTTTCGCTGCACTCGCGGAAGAAGCCAGCCATCACCTTCAGGCGCATCGGGACTTCGCGCCCCAGCTTCTTCTCGTAGTGCAGGGTCCATTCGCGCTGCAGGTTGTCGTGCTGCGCAAGCGCGTCATCAAGCCGGCGACCATCCCCGCGCTTCAGCTTGGCGCGGAGATGGCTGAGGCGCCGCCGCCTGAGCAGCAGGGCGCCGATTGTCATCTGGGGCGTGCTGGATCCACGGAAGAAACCGCCGCCCACCGGCAGGTACATCGCGTCGCCGAGCAGGTAATCGGCCAGCCGTTCGACCATCCGCTCGAGTTCGTCCAGGTCGCGCTCAAGCGAGTATCTGGATGACATGGCGTTCTATAGCACTCGCCTATGCCGAGTTGATCGCTTCCCAGACGCGGCGCGGCGTCAAGGGCATATCCAGGTGGCGGACGCCGTATGGTTCGAGCGCGTCGATGACGGCGTTAACCACCGCCGGCGTCGAGCCGATCGTCGCCGCTTCGCCGATGCCCTTGGCGCCCAGCGGATTGAGCGTGGTCTCGGTCACGGTCTTGGCGATGGTGAAGGGCGAAAAGTTGTCGGCCCGTGGCATCGTGTAATCCATCATGGTTCCGGTCAAGAGCTGACCCTGTTCGTCGAAGATGATCTCTTCTAGCAGCGCCTGGCCGATGCCCTGCGCCAAGCCGCCGTGGATCTGCCCTTCGACCAGCAGCGGGCTGATGCGTGGACCACAGTCATCAACTGAATAAAATTCGCGCAGGCTGATCAGGCCCGTGTCCTTTTCAATCTCGACTACCGCGACATGCGTGCCGAAGGGATAGATGAAATCGGGCGGGCGGAAGAAATCAGTCGCTTCCAAGCCCGTGTCGATGTCATCGGGCAGATTGTCCGAATAGGCGCGCGCGGCGATCTCGCCCAAGCCGAGGCTGCGGCTGGGCACGCCCTTGACGCGGTACTCGCCATCGGCGAATTCGATATCGCCTGGCGAGGCTTCCAGCATGTGGGCGGCGATCTTTATCGCCTTCTCGCGCACTTTTTCCGAGGCGCGCGCGATGGCGGAGCCGCCAATCGCCAGGCTGCGGCTGCCGAAAGTGCCGACGCCGACTGGCTGCGCGCCGGTATCGCCGTGGCGCACGACGATATCGTCGTAGTCGGCGCCGATCTCATCGGCGACCATTTGGGCGAACGTCGTTTGCAAGCCCTGCCCATGCGGCGATGTACCGGTGTAGACGGTGACGGTGCCGCTGGGCTCGACGCGCACCTGGCCGCTCTCGTAGGGACCGAAGCCGCACATTTCAACGTAGGTCGCCAAGCCGATGCCAAGCAGCGTGTCCGAACCCTTGGAGCGGCGCTCGGCTTGCTCGGCGCGGAGGGCGGCGTAATTCGATGTCGCAAGCGCAGTATCCAGATTTGTCTCGTAGTCACCGGTGTCGTACGTGGAGCCGGTCGGCGTCTTATAGGGGAATTGCTCCGGCTGGACGTAGTTGCGGCGGCGCACATCGGTGGCGTCGATGCCGAGCTCATCGGCGATCATCTCGATGGCGCGCTCGATGTAATAAGTCGCCTCTGGGCGGCCGGCGCCTCGATAAGCCGCGACCGACACCGTATTGGTGAAGACGTTGCTGGCTTTGAAGTGCACCGATTGGATGTCGTAGTTGCCGGTCGCCATCAAGCCGGTCAGATGGGCGATGTCATAAAACGGCGGGTAGGCGCCCAATTCGCCGATGACGTGCAGGCGCAAGCCCAGGATAAGGCCGTCGTCGTCGAAGGCGACCGCGATATCGGCGATCTGCGAACGGCCATGCGTGGTGGAGACGAAATGTTCGACGCGCGTGCCCGCCCATTTCAGCGGCATGTTGTGGATCTGCGCCAGCTTGGCGACGACGATTTCTTCCGGATAGAGCTGATTCTTGACGCCGAAACCGCCGCCGACATTGGGCGCAATTACGCGCAAGGTGCTTTCCGGCAGGCGCAAGACGCCAGCCAGGGCGCTGCGAACGCCGTGCGGGATTTGCGTGCTCGACCAGAGGGTGAGGCCCCCGGTGACGGCATCGGGCGCGGCCGCGACAGCGCGCACTTCCATCGGCACGCCGGCCAAACGCTGGCTCAGCATGCGCTGGCTGAGCCTGTGGGGCGCGCTCGCGAAGACATCGTCGATATCGTCGGTCTTTTTCTCGCCCTCGTCGATGATGTTGCTGTCGAGATCATCGAAAACCGGCGGGGCGTCGCCGCTGTAGGCGCTGAGCAGATCGGCGGCGGCCGGCAGCTCTTCCCATTCGACTTCGATATCGTCAAGCGCGTCTTCAGCGATTTCGGCGCTGGTGGCGATGACAGCCGCTACCACTTCGCCGACATGTCTCACGCGGTCGACCGACAGGGCGAGATGACTGTAATGCGCCAGGGCATGATCGCCGCCAGCGACCGGCACCGGCTCGTATTGACCGCGCAGGTCCGCGCCAGTGACGACAGCCACGACGCCTTCGCGCGCCGCCGCGGCCGCGGTGTCGATGCTCAAGATCTTGGCGTGGGCGTAGGGGCTGCGCAGGAAAGCCACGTGGCACATGCCGGGCAGCTTGATATCGCCGACGTATTTGCCGGCGCCGGTGATGAGACTGGGATCCTCTTTGCGTTTGACGCTGGCGCCTACCAGTGAGCGTAAAACCATCGGAAAGAACTCCTTTGCAAATTATGAAGTCACTAGACTGTTGCCGCGCGTACGCCTAAATTCTACCCCATCCCCGACCGCCAGTGTCTGCGCGGCGCGACCCCTTCCCGAAGGTCTATGTCGGCGGTCAGTGTCTACGCGACCTACGTGACCCAG
>WTGC01000006.1 GCA_011523705.1 Chloroflexota bacterium
GTAGGGTGGGTGGGGCCATGCCGCTAGTCCATTTATCTGTGTGCGATTCAAGCGTCAAAAACGTATTCTATCGCGCCGATGTCGCCGGCAAAGCTCTTGTATGGTCTGTATGTACCAATTTGGTCGTATTTGGTGCAAAAGTGGCGATGGGCTGCGTTAATCACAGGGCTGTCCGGCAAGGGGGGATAATAAGCTGGCGAGCCGTCTTCCGGTTCAACCAAATCTCCAAGCATGGGATCGCCACTAAGCGACCGGTCGCAAGAGCCGTCACCAATCAGATTGCCGACGCTGTAGTCGAGGCAGCCGACATAATCGCCGCCCTGGTTGCCCGCAAGGATGCTGTTGCGCAATCCGATTCCGTCCTTATATCCCTTATCAAGTGCGTATACGCCGCCGCCAATCTCGGCTGAGTTGGTGACCATTGTGACATGCGTGAGCCTGACATCGCCTCCAAAGGTAAACAGGCCGGCCCCTTGCTCCGCTCCATTGCCCGCGATTGTACAGTTGCTCAATGCAAGATTGCCATTACTAGAGCGTATTGCGCCACCATCTGTTTCCCCGGAATTGCCCATCAGTGTGCAATTCTCCAGCGTCAGCTCCCCTCTTCTATTGAATATGGCGCCACCACCACTTGCTCTGTTACCCCTAAGCGAGCAGCGGTTGAGGCGCATGTCGCCCTTGTCATTGTATAGCGCGCCTCCGCCCCATTCTGTCGCGACGTTGTTTGCAAGGACGCAGTCGCTCAAGTTCACACTTCCCTCATTGGTTATCGCGACGCCCGCGCCCGCGCCAGTGTTGTTAACAAAAGAGCAGTGGCTCGCGGTCAAGTCTCCGATATTGAATATCATGTTACGCGAGACAGAATTGCTTTCGAATAAGCACCTGGTGATATTCATGCTTGCAAAATTGTCAATTCTGCAACCTAAGGCGTCGGCGGAATTTCCCAAAAACGTACAGTTTGAGAGGTTCATTTCTCCGGCATGCCTTTCCCGGGTCAACGGTCTGCCATGGTGATTGAATATGCAAATAGCGCCGCGTGATCCATCTGAACGGCAGTCAAATACGCAGTCAGTGACTATCACGATACCCATACTATCAATCACCGTGACCTGTACGTCATTTCTATTAATAAAATTTGTTCCAGTAATCGTAATGCGTCTATCGCCGACGACCACTAGTGTCTTTGATACGCCGTTTCCATCGATCGTATGCCCGTTGCCCTGAATGGCCAGGTCAGCTTCAATTGTCGGAAGCGCTTCCGTCAGTTTGATGTCGGCGCGCAACTCAATGGCTATCGAAGATGCGCCGCCATTGGCGGATTCGATCGCATTTGCCAACTCTTCGACTGAGCGGACCGCGACGAGCGACTGTTCGTCCATTTCACGTCCTCGCGCTCTTTCTCCTAGACGACACGCAGTATATCACGATTGGCTTGCCAATCGTATTTCTCTGCGATCTCGGTGCCTCTGTGGCGAAAAACCTACCCCTTCACCGCGCCCAGCGTCAAACCACGAATGAAGTAGCGCTGGAAGAAAACGAAAATGAACAGCGTCGGCAGCGACCCAATCAAACTCGCCGCCGCTTGACCGCCCCAATCGACCGTGTACTGCCCGGTCAAGTTCAAAATACCGACCATCACCGTGCGGCTCTCGGCGCGCTGCGTCAAGATGAAGGGCCAGAGGAAGTCGTTCCAGATCCAGGTGAATTGCAGCGTCGCCAGCACCGCCAGCGCCGGCAGCGTCAGCGGCAGCATGATGCGGAAGAAGATGCTGTACTCGTTGGCGCCATCGATCAGCGCCGCTTCGCGCAGGGCATTCGGCACCACCTGGAAAAAGTTGCGCATCACCAGTGTGCAGATCGGTATGCCAAAAGCCGTATGGATAATGATGACCGCCCAGAGCGTGTCGTAAAGCCCGATATCGTTCATCAGCCGGAAGACGGGAATCAGCGCGATCTGCGGCGGCAGGAACATGCCAGCCACGATCAAGATGAACAGAATCCCATCGCCCTTGAAGTTGTACTTGCCCAGCCCGTAGCCGGCCAGCGTGCCCAGCGAAATTGAGAATAGCGAGGCCGGTATCGTCAGCAGCAGCGAATTCTGCAGGTACAAGCCCAGGTTGCCATCGTCCGGGTTCATCACGCGCTCGAAGTTCTCGGCCGCGAAACGGGTCGGCACCGTCCAATAGCCGCCCGCGGAGACTTCCGCCTGCGTCTTGAATGCGGTGACGATCGCGCCATAAACCGGCACCATAAACAGTATCAGCATGATCGTTAGCAGAAAATAGAGCAGGGCGGTTGCGAGGTACTTTGACCAATTGCCCCGTGCAATCGCAAACGATCTACCTGTAAAGAATAAACCAGCGTGGTGGCCTTGAAGCCCCTCCCTCATTT
>WTGC01000169.1 GCA_011523705.1 Chloroflexota bacterium
GGGGGATGGGGTAGAAATGCCGCTGCCAATTTTCCTCATCATTCTCCTGCTCGCTGCCGCCTGCCGCCAGCAACCGATCGCCCCAGCCGACGTCCGCTTGGAACTGACCACGTCGAATAGACTCGTCGGCGACACCACCCTGCTTGTCGCGGCCAAAGACCAGGACGGCAAGGCCATTTCAGATCCAGGCGCCCTGCGCGTCCGCGGCGACATGAGCCACGCCGGCATGGTCCCCGTCTTCGCCGAAACAGACCAATCAATCAACGGCGTCTTCAGCCTGCCTTTCACTTGGACGATGGCTGGCGGCTGGATCGTCGAAGCCAGCCTCACCCTGCCCAATGGCGAGCTCGCTTCCGAGACATTCAGCTTCGAGATCCTCTCTGAGTCGGACGAAGACGAGATGACCGGCATGGATCACAGCGCCACGGAAAATTCGGCCGGCGAATCCAGCGCCGTCTACCTGCGCATCCACAACCGCGGCGCAACCGACCAAGTCATCGTCTCCGCCGAAAGCGCCGCCGCCGAGCAGGTCGCTTTTCACCGAACCTTGGTCGAAAACGATATCGCCCGCATGGACACCATCGACGCCTTGGTCATCCCCGCTGGCGAGACTCTCGAGCTCCGCCCGGGCGGCACGCATATCATGCTTTCCGCGCTGAACGAAGATTTGACACCCGACAGCTCATTCACGCTTCAACTTAAATTCAGCAACGGCGCAATATACGACCTCAACATCCAAGTCGCCCACATGCTCATGAGCGACCTCGATGACGCCGTCGAATACGGCGACCTGACCTTCAGCAATCGCTGGGCGCGCCCGGCGCGGGGCGGGAGTATGGCTCATGTAGAAGTGAACATGCCCGCGACGCCGTCGCACTGAGCCGTGTTTACGATCCGGCAAACCAGGAAAGACGAAGACGAGGCGGCCTGGCTGCAAGCGGGCTTCGACAACCGCATGGGCTGGAGCAAGCCGCCCGGCCGCTTCGCCGCCTTGCAGGACCGACAGGCGCAGGGCGAAGTTTCGCTGATGCTGACGCTGAATGAGTCCGCATATCTGGGCCACTACAATGTGGTCTGGCGCAGCGCCTATCCCTGCTTTCGCGAACCAGACATCCCAGAGACGCAGGAGTTGATGTCCGTCCCGATTTTCGTCGGCGCGGCATCGGCAGCGCACTCCTTGACAAAGCCGAGCGGCCAATTGCCGCCCGTTCGGATCTTGCCGGGATGGGCTTTGGCTTATATGCCGATTTAGACGCGGCGCAGCGGCTTTATATCAAGCGCGGCTACCTGCCCGACGGACGCGGCCTGTATTAGGGCGCGAATCCCGCAGTCGCCGGCGAGACCTACCGCGTCGATGATAACCTGCTGCTGTTCTTGGTGAAGCGCCTGCAGTTTCAGGATGCGGCGGGCCACGTGAAGTGTACCTAATGCCCTTGTGACACAATTGGATTCGAGACTCAAAGATCTTTGAACAAAATGACGACTGCACAAGCATTGAAGGCTTTAGTATAGCGACCGCGTTCAAAGATCATACAAGAGCGGATCAGACGCAACTGAGTCTTACATCAACACTAGGCCTTGTTGTCTGTGAGCAGAATTGAACAGAGAGAGGCAAATTTGTCTAGACTCTCGCCGTTCCCAAATTCTGCAATTTGGAGGCCGACGAGATATGGAAGTGTATTCACGTCGTAGCAGTAGATATGTTCTTTATTCTTATAGCGTATTTCTCGTGGCAAGAAATCAGGGCGCGGCACAAAGTAGCCAAGCGTTTCCCAGTGATAGAAAACTACTTGCTTAACAATAGCGCCGCTAATTTTCAGATTTACGTTAGATCGGCGAAACCCGGTTTCAGGCAGCACACTCGAAGCCCAACGTGCGATCATAGAAAAATCTACCTCTTCCCTCTGCACTTCCATTTGAAACGACATGTCTTCTCGACATGTCCAGACATGAGTATCTTCTAATCCATTCCAAATGATTGCGCGCTCCCAGTTTCCACCTACCAAATGTGACTTCCACTCGTCAAACTCCTGAAATAGTGCAAGTCGTGGAATCCCCTCATCAATTTCGCCAATAAGTGAATCGAGCCTAACATCGTCCCGCTCGTACTGGCGACCAATTTGCACAGATAATTCGGATAAGACTCCGTCGATTGCACCCCCATCATTCGTTACGGCACAATTTACGTTGTCTAGCTGGTGCGGCAATTCAACATCAGGGCTTCGCAGACAGAAGATTCTGTTACCGCCAAACTTCCTCCAAAAGTAACCAACTTCAAGCCATACCCACAACCGAGCTACAGAGTTTTGACTTAGCATAACGATCAGAGCTTCAGCCGAACCCAGTTGCTCCAATATGAAGTCTGACCAAACAACTCCATTGGAAATCGCCTGAGGATTAGAAGCTACAAAGGTTTTAACTCCTTCAAGAGTATGTTGAATGTAATTCTCTATACTGAGCACGCATCTTACGTCCTTTGCAGCGTGGCTGATGAAGACAAGTGGTTCTTTCACGTTTGTCTCCTTCTGGAAAAACCCGAAGTAGGGAGTTGGATAGCCGTGACACAGAGAAACTGCCGAGTCCAAGTTTGACTCATATGGAACACTGTTCAAGCGGATTGATATTATTCAGCATTGGTTGAGTCATTAAGGTTGTGACTCGCATCAGTGTTTTCGATATGCGCCAAGCGTATATTCTGCTGTTGGGCGAAAATACTAATACTTCCCATGTGTGGGTATCTACCTATGAGATGTCCAACTGAGAATTTCAAAGAATCAAAATTGTAGCAGTAGAACGGTTCTGAGCGACTCCCCAATTCATCTATTTCAAAACATTTGTCTGGCACTGGCGCAAAGTACGTTGAGTTGTCCCATGCATAGAATTCCACTTGCTGTATAGTCATTCCCGAAATATTCAAATTTACTGAATACCGAAAGAAACCATTGCCTCCATCGGTATTGAGTCCTTTAGCCCAGCAAGGATCAATATATCCGAGGCTTTCACGGAAAATGCGAACGATCTGGAAAGACAGATCATCCAAGCAGGTCCAAATGCGATATTCGCGGCCCTGCACAAAGATCGACTCTTCAGCCCAGCGACTTTCCCACAAGTGATGTTGCCACCGGTCGTATTGGTGGGATCGAGCTGGCGCAGTAATGAGCTTTGGAGCTTCTTCAGCAATCTCTCGTAGCATTTCGTCGTCGATTGTTGATATTTCAAAATCAAGAAGCGTTGCAGTTTCCATCAGGAATTTACTCATTTTATCTGCGTCTGCAAGCATAGTTGCCTGATAGATGTCGAGAGGACTCGGAGGAGCGAGACCGGGACAATACAGACAACGTATTTTATGTTTTTCCGAGTTGTTGAGCAGATACCCAATTTCTAGACCGGTCCAAAATTCGTCCAATTGATTGTTCGTTACAATTAGAATGTAAACTGCTACTTTATCCAGCTTTTTGAATAAGGTCACCGTTTCATTCCATGTGAAATCTGGCCTTGATAGCAGCAGGCTTTCCACCTCAACTCGTGGAAAGAAATCCTTCAATAAATTCCTGAGTTCATGTTGGTATTCAAAGTCTTCACGCGAATGACTAATAACAATAAGTCGGCGTGACATGGTCAATCTCTCTTCCGCCACTCCATTACCTGAAAGTGAAAGTCCTGCCCTTGCGATTACATTATCATACGCCCTGGTTTCTCAAAATCAAGCACCTTCGACCCAGCGCACAACCCGCATCCTCCGCGCCCCAACCGGCAGCAGCCGCAACAGCGCCCCGCCCTCCGCCGCATCCAGCGGGCGCAGCAGCAGCAGCACAGCCCCATAAGCCGCCCCGCCGACGATCAGCGCCGGCAGGGATCCACCCAAGGCGAAAACAACCAGCAGCATCACCACCAGCGCCAACAGCGGCCGCCAAAGCAAACTCAAAACACGCACATCATCCAGTTTGCGCCGCGCCAAAACGATAAAGGGCGCGAGCAGAACCAACTCCGAGGCGATGGTCGCCAGCGCCGCCGCCCGAAAGCCATACGCGGGAATGAAGATGAAGTTCGCCGCGATGTTAAAGACGACCGCAGCCGTGAAGACTCGTGTGACCAGGCGCTGCTGCCCCAGGCTGACCAGCGCGTATTGCGTCAAGCTGTTCATCCAGCCGATCGGGATGCTCCAGATCATCAGCCGCAGGGCGATGGCGCCATCCGGGATATAACGCGCCCCGCCCAATATCAGCGTCAGCGGCTCGGCCAGCACGGTGAAGGCGACCGCCAGCGGCAGCGTCGCCGCGAAGAGCAGCTTGATGCCGAATCGATATGTCCGGCTCAGCGCCGCGCGATCATCTTGCGCCTGCCGCGACATCACCGGGAAAAGCGCCTGCGTGAAAAATGACGGCACGATATTGATCGCCAGTAGCCACTTGTAACCGGTGCTGTACTGCGCCACCGTCTCCGCCCCCTTCAGCGCCTGCAAAATCAAAATGTCGACCTGAAAGAATACAGTCGCCAGAAAGTGATTGAGCATCAGCGGCAGGCTTTCGCTAACCATCGCGCCGATGAGCCGCCGATCGGGCAGGCGCCCGCCGATGCGACCGATGAACTTTCGCCCCGTCCAAAGCAGCACCAGCAGCGTCAAAACATTGTTGAAGATGCTGATCGCCGCCAAACCGACGATGCCGTATCCCAGCAGCAAGGCGATCACACCTAGGACCGCTTTGTTCATCGTCGTAATCGTCGCGATCGCCGCCGGGCGCTCGGCCTGCTCATTCGCGTAGAACAGCGAGGTCATGCCCTTCGACAAGCTCGCCGGGAACAAGCCAATATAGAGCAAGCCAATGGCGACCAGGCCCTCGCTACTGATCGCCTCCGCCCCCGAGCTCTGCCACAGCAGCATGACGCCGGCCAGCAAGGGTACGCCCGCCAGGCTCAGCGCCAGCCGAAAGAAGGACGTGTTGAAAAAGAAATAGCCGGCCCGTTTTCCCCTCTGCGAGACCTCGCGGATGAGAAACAGGTCCAAGCCAAAATTGGTGAAGATATCGAAGGCGACGAAGAGCACAACGGCGAAATTGTAAATGCCCACGTCGGCCGGCAACAGCAGCCGATACATCACGATCGCGAAGGCGAAATCGATGCCGCGGTTGAACAAGTTGAGGATGATCGGCGCGGCGCTGTTGCGCGCCACCTTGGCCAGCCCGGACGAAGCCTCGGTGTTCAAGCCGACTGTCGCCCGCCAGATCCAGGCGCCGAGCAGGAAGACGATGAGCGCCACGCTGATCGACGAGCCGAACATACCTAGTTGCATGCTCGCCGGGCTATACACCAGCCGCACCGTCCAATCGCCCGCCGGCAATTCAATGCCCTGCAAGTTCGCCAGCACCAGCCGCAGGCCCAGCCCAAATTCGGCCTCTTCGCCGCTGCCGAAGGGACGGGCGAAGGCGCGCCAGCCCGGCATATAACTCTCGCTGACAACAAGCCAACTGTCGCTGGCGACGCTGACATCGATGAATTTCTCGCGCCCGCTGTCTCGGCTGATCGCCGCCTCTTCATAGCGCGGAATGCGCAAGCCGCCGCCCAATATGCCGAGCTCGGCAAAGCGGAAGCCGCCCCCTTCTTCCGCCAGCCAGCGCGCGTCCCAATCGCCTTTGTCCACGACGAAGGCGCGCGGCATCACCGACTGATTCTCCCAAATCGCCACCTCTTGCCGATAGACATCCTCCCAGCCCGGCAAATACATCTCGAAATCGGGCGCCGTCAGCACAAAGCGCACATTCAGCAAGCTCAACAAGTCGGATTGCAAAACCCGCTGATAACCCGCCGGGCTGCGACCTTCATCCGTATACAGCGGCGCGATCTGATTGTGATCCAAGAGATGCTGCGGCTGCAGCGCCCGCATCGTCGCGACGTAGCCCTGTGGTATGATGCTGTCGTAGCCGCGGATGTCATCCAAGCCATAGCGCATGCCCGCGTTCGGATGCAGAATCCGCGGGTCGCCCGGCCGCTCCAGGCTCGTCACCCGAAAGCGCCCCGCCTGCCCCTGAAGGTATTCCACCGCCGGCGGCTTGAACTCCAAAAGCAGCGGATCGCTCGCCGGATTGAATCCATATGAGGCGATCAGCAGATCAACCGCAGTCAGCGCCAGCGCCAGCGCCCCCCAGCGCCATGACCGACGCCGCGCCGCCCACAGAAACAGGAGGCCACTCGCGCTCAGCAGCGCGCCCAGCGTCAGCAGCTGCGGCCGCTGATAACTGAAGAACATCCGCCCGTCAGCGAATGCCTCTTCCGCCCCCGCCAGCTCGGCGACAAGCCGGTCCAGCATCGGCTCGAATCGAGCGAAGTCGGCTTGGATCGCCGCCAGTCCAAAGCATAAAGCGAGGCCCGCCAGCAGACTGAGCAGCCCCAAGAGCGACGCCGGCCACTGAGTTCGCCCGCGACCACCGCACAAGATATGCAGCCCCATGCCTGCCAGCGCCGCCAGCGCCAAGGTCGAGGCGAAGACCCAGCGAAAGGGCGAATTCAGTTGATTCATCCCCGGCAGCTGAAAGACCAGCGCATAAGCCGCCGTGCCAAACATGAATGACAGCGCCGCCAATGCCAGCGCAGCGAACAGAATGAGGTAAGGCGCCAGCCCCCGCCGCCAGCCCGCGACCAAGCCATACAGCGCCAGCAGCAGCGGCAGGACGCCCGCATAAAGCGCGCCCTCCACATAATTCTTGACGCCCCAATAGATGTAATCTCGCGCGATTCCCGCCGCGCCGCGCAAGTCGCTGATCAACTCGCCGCTGAAAGCGTCCATGTAGCTGTGATGGGCTGGGCTGCCATAAAAGTTCGGCAGCAGAAACTGCACAAAATCACGCGGCGGATGCGCATAACCCAGCACCGTCTCCAGGCTTGAGCGCTCCGCCCGCCAGTTGCTCCCCACAAATTCGTAAAGTGGTATCAGCTGCAGCGCCGCCAAGCCGATGCCAAGCGCGACCAGCGCGATCAGCCACAGCTTCATCGTCAGCGCCCAGCGGAATGGCGGTCGACCAGTTTCGCGCCAGCGCCGCGCCGATTCCCATACCAGCCGAAAGGCCGCGTAATACGCCGCGATCAACAGCGTGTAGATCGTTAGCTCAATATGCCCGGCCAGAATGTTGCAGCCGAGCGCCAGCGCGCCGATGACCACCCACAACAGTGCCGTGCCGCGAAAAATCCACAAGCTGCGCCCGCGCAGGATATTCTCGATCATCCACAAGATCAGCGGTAGCCAAACCGCCGCCGCCACGATCATCGGGAAGACCGCGCTCGCGATCATGAAGCCGGAAAGCTGATAAACGATTCCCGCCAGCCCGCCCCCCAAGCGATTGACGCCCAAGCCGCGCATGAATCCAGCCATGAAGAGGCCTGCCAGCCACAGGTTGAGCAGGATGAACCAGCCATAAGCCGCGCTCAAGGGCAAGACGTAATAGATGACGCTCAATGGATAGAGCGCCGAGTGCTGCCCGGCGGCGAAAAAGGGAAGGCCGGCGAATTGGTGCGGATTCCACAGCGGGATCTCGCCAATCGCAATCTGCGCCCGGATGAAGCTCTTCCAGGGCAAATTCTGCAAGACCATATCCGAAAGCAGGTGATTATGCGGAATCGCCGGCGCCCGAACCACATCCCGATACGCCGAATAAGGCAAATGCTGATACAAGTTCTCGCTGGGCAGCAGCGTCCGACCACCGAGCGTCTGCTGATGGAACATCGCCAGCGGCGCAATCAGCAGCATCAATATCAGGGCAAGGTCAGGCGCGGCCCGGCGCAAGGGCATCAGCATCGATTTTCACCAGCTCTCGCTGTGGAACGGCGTCATTGCTGGGTGGTTCATATTCGGCAATGACAATGACCCCAAAGCAAAGAAATTGTCAAGACAACTGTGAGGTTGTAGGGGCGAGACGGTGGCTCGCCCACTTACGCTATACTTTTCCAATCGCCACTCGCATAGCTAGTTTAATTCTGCTGCCAGGAACTGCTTCATTTATACACAGACGGCGAAATTTTGCCTAGCCGAACGGAAGCCTGCGAGATATCCCAAGTCCCAGCGCCTTTATCCCAAGATTCCTGCGATATATCCCTTGCGCAGCCGTCGAATCGGTCTAGAATGGTAGGTATCCGAGTGCCCGATCTCGCTCACGCCCTGTCTACGCGCGCTGATGCTTTGGAGAAGGCCCGGGCGAGGGGTAAGTGAAGCGCCCGCACGGAATCGAAATAGAACGGAAATGAACATGTTGATGCTTAGGGGAGGCGACTCATTACGACCAAGCTGGCGGAACTTAAGCAGCAGCCTTTGAGGGAAACGATCATGGCGAACAGCCTGTTCGACAACCGCTACCGATACGACTTCATCTACCCGCGCGGCCGCTCGGGAGAGACCCTGCGCGCTGTCGATACCGCCGCCGATGACCGCCCGGTCGTCATCAAGCGCCCCAACCCCAACGACGCGCCGCCCATCCGCGCGGGCCAAGAAGTCAGCATCATCAACGAACGTGAAGCGCTCAAGCGGCTCGCCGGGCATCCCGTCTTGACCGAACTGCTGGGCAGCGGCCAATTCTTCGTCGGCGGCATCCCCCAGCAATACATCGTCATGGAACGCGCCGAAGGGCACATCATTGAAGAAGAAGTCGTCCGCCTGGCCGGGCAGCATCAACGCCTGCCCGAGCTGGAAATGCTGGAAATCCTCGACCGCTTGATTGACCTGCTGCGATCCGCCCACGAACTGGACATCGTCTACAACGATGTCGATGCCAAGCACCTATTTTGGAATCGAGAACGCTACGAGCTCAAGGTGATCGATTGGGGCAACGCCGTCTTCCTCGAAGGCGATGAAGCCACGCTCGCAGGCATCAGCCGCCAAACCGACATCTACCAAATGGGAGAGCTCATTTATTTCGTCCTATCCGGCGGCTATCGCGTCGAAGTCCCGCGCGATGCCGATGCCGATTTCCGCGTTGACTTTCATCAAGACAGCGAAGCCATCGATCCGCGTCTGCAGTCGATCGTCACCCGCGCTGTCCATCCCAACTTGCGTTACCGATACGCCTCGCTCGGCGAACTCAATGCCGACCTGCTGCGTTATCGCAGCCCGCTGGAACAAGACCGCAACTCCATCGTCTCCCGCACCATTGACAAGCTGCGCAAGCCCGATCTCAGCCGCAACGATTTGCTGGCGCTGCAGACCAATCTGCAAATTGCCCTGCGCCAGAACCCCGCCTATCCCGCGGCCCGCAAAGCCCATCAGGAAATCATCGACCGTCTGCGCGATCTCGAAGTCGCCGCCGATCTTGACGCCGTCCGCATTTACATGCGCAGCCACAACTGGGCCAGCGCCGCGGATCTGCTTTCCGAACTCCGTGGACGCGCCGGCAGCAAAACTGGCGGCTTGGTGCATCTCCTGCTGGATTGGTGCCTCATGCTGACCGACCGCCAACTCCGCCCGGCGCCCGCCTCCATGTCAGACGCGGCCGAACTGCTCTTCGAGTACAAAGCCGATAAAGCCGCCAACACGCTTCTTTCGGGTCCGGCGCCGGACGAAGAACAGCGAATCTTGAACTGGCGTCTGGCGGAGCGCGTCTCGTCGCATTTCCCCGATGTGCTGCTGCTGCGGCCCAATCTCTACCGGCTCGATAGCGCCATTCAGCAGCTCGAGGCGGAAAACATTCCGATTGCTGAGCCTCTGGGCATTCTGGCCGGCATTAATCGCGCGTTGGACCGGACCGCCGTCCTGGAAGCGCCCGGCGCCGGGCAGTTGCGCGATGTCTTTCGCGAAGTGGTCGAAAGCCTGTCCGCCCTCAACGCCAATCTGCAGACGCTCAGCTTGCAGCATGAATTCTCCGAAGGGCGCCTGCCGCTCAACGCCCTGACGCGCGCGCTCAACGCCGCCATGGCGCTGGCGGACAATATGCACGTGGTCGGCAAAGCCGCCGCCAACAACCCGCGCGATGCCCTCTCCGCCCTTGACGCCAGCCGCGCCATCGATCCCGCCAACCCGGCTTGGGACAAAATCGAGGACTTCCTCAGCCTGCTCTACGAAATCCTGCAAAACAGCCAGACCTTTGTGCCAGCAGCCGATGGCGCCGATCTGGAACGCTGGCTGACGAGCACGCACGAAGAGCTTGAGCCCTTCGCCAGTCAACTCTTCGACGAAATGTTGACCGAAATGCTCGCTGGCATTTCCACCGCGCAAGTCGCCTGGAAGCGCTATCGTGAAGTGATCGTCGCCGGCGATAAAACCGAAGCGACCGGCGTCTTGACGCGCGCCGCCGAGACCGTCAGCACCATCAGCCCCACCCTTTCGAGCTGGTTCAGTCAACTGTCAAGCGTGGTGGAAAACGCCAACTATGTCGAACGCCACTCGGTCCCGGGCCACCTCGGACGAACCCTTGCCGACGGCTGGGCCGCCTTCGATCAGGGACAACTCGCCGATGCCCAGCGCCTGGGCCAGCAAGCGATGGAAATCGCCCGCAACGAGAGCGAGCAATTCATCGCCGAGCGCCTCTGGCGCGTCTCGCGCGTCTTGCGCGATTGGGTCGAGCGCAACGGCGTCGAAAGCGAAAGCCGCACGCAGCAGGCGCTGATCGATGTTGAAGACCTGTTCACCGATCACGAAAACCGCGTCATCAACAGCTTCGCAACCCAGATGCCCAGCACCGAGACCTACCTCAAAGCGATGTCGCAAGGCTTGGTGCAAGGTTTCGCCAACAGCAACACCGCGGCATTGCGCATTCTCTTCGCCCATTACATCTTCTCCGGCGTCCTAGACGCCCACGACGGCGCCATCGATGACGCCCGCTTTTGGCAGTCGGCCTGTCTGCGCGCCCTCCCCGAATTCGCCGAGCGCCACATCGCCCTGCGCAAGCTCGACGAGTTCGTCGAACGGCGCGACAGTTTGCTCGCCGCCCAGAATATCTTCGCCGAGCTCACCGGTCCTCACATCACCGAAAGCCTCGCCGAGCTCCTGCGTCAGCTCGAGAACAACCCGCAATCGCGTCTGTTGACGCCGGGCATTCAAAGCCTGAAAGCGCTGGAATCGGCGCTGCAAGATTGGGCTGACGCCGAGTTTCGCGCCGCTGGCAATAAAATCGAACAAGTGCTGCGCAGCATCACCGAAGCCGAATCCAACGCCAATATCAAAATGAGCGCTTACCGCGCCTGGATGATGGAGCTGCAAGCGGCGCTGGCTGAATTGAGCGTCAAGCGCCGCAACCTGCTGGGCGAAATCGACCGCCAGCTTGACGAGCCGCAGCCGAGCATTCGCGAAGCCATCCACCTGCAAGCCGATGTCACCGAAGACCTGCTCGGCTACAAGCACGCGCAGATGATGCTGGGCTGGCGCGATACTTACGAAGCCTTCGTCGCGATCTATTCTGGCGATAAAAGCCGCAAAAACAAACTCGAGGCGATGGACGAGCTATTCAAAGCGATGTTTATCGATCGCAATCCAGCCTACCCCCTCTTCCGCCATTGGTATCGGGCTGTGGAAGCCCTGCCGGAGGAAGCGCCGGAAACGCCAGAAACCGTGCCGGAAGACCAGCCAACCGCCCCGGCGCCCGTCGAGCAGGCGTCGTTGCCCGAGCCGTCGCCGCCGCCGGTAACAGAAGCGCAGCCAGCCGCGGTCAATCGCTGGGTCTTCAACGCCGCCCTCCTGATTGGCATCATCCTCGTCATTGGCGGGCTGCTCTCGCTTGCTGGCAATGGCCGCCTCGGAAACTTCTTGGCCGCCATCATTCCCAATTCAGCGCCCAGCGTCTCCGCGGCCGAAACAACGCCCGCCCCGGCGAGCAGCCGCGAGGCAAGGGAATCCGAAGAGCAAGCCGGCAATCTCGCGCCAGCGGGGGAAGTATCCGCCGGCGACGATGAGAAAGCCGCCGCCCCGACATCCGCCCCAGCCGTAATCGCTATCGCCGAGCCAAGCGCGATCCCCAGCGAGATCCCGACCCTGGCTCGCTCCGAAGCGCCGACGCCATTGCCCACGGCGGTTCTGCCGCCGGAGGGTCTCAAGGGCGCCCAAAACCTGCTTGACCTCTACGCCAGCGCCAGCTCAGCGCCCTTCTGGGATGAAGACGTTTTCAGCAGCGCCGGCGGCGCCTGGCGCCTGGGACGCAGCGCCACCAATGATGGCGACACGATCATCCAGGCTCCGCCAGCCGATCTGCTGGACCGTAGCTTTGGCAATGACGCGCCCGCCCGCATCAGCCGGGTACAAGCCGAGCTCGCCTTGCACAGCACCGATCCAGCGCTCAGTTCCGATGACGTTTATTTCGGCATCCTGCTGCAAAAGGCCGATGGCGCGGGCATGGCTGGCATCCAGGTTCAGCAGGTCAGCCCCGATGTCATCAGCCTCGCGCTATATAGAGACGGAGAAGCCGACTTCGTCAGCCAGCGTTCGGTCAACAATCTGATCACGCGCCTGCGCCTGGATCGCGACCCCGCATCCGGCGCCCTCAGCGCCTTCTATAATGATTCGCGCATCGGCGAGCCAATGGACTTCTCGCCCGCTGGCGCCCCGCTCGAACCGGTCATCTTCGTCAAAGACGGCGGCGTGGTCATCAGTGTCTCCGCTTGGGAAGTCACGCTCGATTAGCAAGCCCGAATTGCGCCCGGGGCCGGCTCGTCCAACACCGTAAAACTGTAAGGTTTGTCTGGTATTGCGCCTTGCTTGCCGCCCAATTGGTCTACGCCGCTCTCGGCCCCTCCCGACGGGTATGAATCTACGCGACCCCGTATCATCAGGGAGGGGAGCTAGATTCAACAGACTCGGGGATTCTGCCAGAGGATTCGTCAATGAATGGAGATCTCGGCGAAACCTTCCCCCCACTGATATGGGGGGACCGAGGGGGGTAGACCCGTTCGCGGGCAGATTCAGATTAGTACCGGACGAGCCCTACATTTTCCTGCCGCAATTCTACTCCACCACCTTCGCCGCCTCGCGCGCTTCGACGCCGTCCGCGCCATTCGTCAGCGCCGAGCCCGCGCCCGCGCCCATCGTGCTGACGAAGCTCTGCGCGATGCTCGTCAGTTCCATCGGCAGCACAAATTTGGTGGACGGGCTGCTGCCGACCTTTTCCAGCATCTCCATATACTGCAGCGCCATCGTTTTACCATCGACATCGCGCGCATGTTCGTGGATCGCCTTCAAAGCCTTGGCATAACCTTCCGCCGTCAGCAATTGCGCCTCGCGCTCACCCTCGGCTCTCAAAATCTGCGATTGCTTCTGCCCCTCGGCCTCCAGGATCGCCGACTGCTTGCTGCCCTCGGCACGAGCAATGGCGGCTTCACGTTCGCCTTCGGCCAAGGTCACCTCAGCGCGGCGATCGCGCTCAGCGCTCATCTGCCGATTCATCGCATCCTGAATCGCCCGCGGCGGCTCAATCTCGCGGATCTCGAC
>WTGC01000238.1 GCA_011523705.1 Chloroflexota bacterium
GGGGCTAGGGGATGGGGGTGACACTAAACCCCGCTCAAATCCAAAAGCCGCAGCGGATTCTCCACCAGTTCGCGCAAGTGATTCATGAAAGCCGCGCCTTCCGCGCCATTGCTGACGCGATGATCGACGCTGAGCGTCATGTTCATCCGCGTGCCGATGCCGAGCGTCCCGTCAGCGTGCACAATTGGAACGCGCTGCGACGAAGAGACGGCGAGGATGCCGGCCTCGGGCGAGCTGATGATGGCCGAGAAATCTTTCACGTTGAAGGGACCCAGATTGCTGATGGTGAAGGTGGCGCCGCGGATGTCGTCCGGCTTGATCTTTCCGCTGCGGGCGCGCTCGTACATCGCTTTGTTGTAGGCTGCCATCTCGCTGAGCGATACTTTGTCGGCATCGGGACAGACGACATTCACCAGGCCGTTTTCGGGCAAGGCGACTGAAATGCCGATATTGACGCGCCGGTGCTGCACGAAGCGGTCGCCATAATAATGCGTATTGAGATTTGGGAAGGCTCTCAGCGTCAGCGCCAGCGCCTTGATGAGCATGTCGTTAACGCTGACCTTGACGCCCCGCTCGGCCAGCGCGCTGTTGATTTCTACCCGCAGCGCCAGCAGCGGCTCGACATCGGCTTCGACGGTGACATAAAAGTGCGGCGTGTTGCTTTTGCTGCGGACGGTGCCATCGGCGATGGCGCGGCGCATCCGCGAAAGCGGGATGACATCCACGTCTTCGGTCGGAAGCGCGCCCCAGGTCGGCTGCGCTCCGGCGGCCGGCGCGGATGGCGGAGCGGGCGGCAGCATTGGCATCGCCGACAGATTCTCGACATCGGCTTTCACAATCCGGCCGCCAGGTCCGCTGCCCTGCACCCGGCTGAGGTCGATGCCTTTCTCAGCGGCGATCCGGCGCGCCAGGGGCGACGCTTTGACGCGGCCATCGTCAGCCATCGTCTTGCCGTTGGTCGCTGTTTCTGGGGGCGTGACGGCCGCTTCGCTTATTGCGGCGTCTGAAGGCTCGTCTTGGTCCGGCGAGGCTGTCTCACCGCCAACGCCAATGACGGCGATGACCGATCCTTCGCCCAGTTCATCGCCCGGCTCGGCGCGCAGCTCAAGCAATTCGCCGTCGCTGCCCGCTTCTATCTCCACCGTGGCTTTGTCCGCTTCGAACTCAGCGATGATATCGCCCGCGCTGACGCTGTCGCCGACATCCTTCAGCCAGTTGATGAGCAGGCCATCCATCGTGAGCTTGACTTCGTGCGCCATTTACAGAATCTCCTTGACCGCGTCGACCACCTTCTGCGCGTTCGGCAGCGCCAGTAATTCGATGTCCTTCGAATAGGGCAGGGGCACGTCTTCAGCGGCCACCCGCTTGATTGGCGCGTCCATATAATCAAACATGTGCTCTTGCAAGTTGGCGGCGATCTCTCCGCCGAAGCTGTACATCGGCAGCGACTCTTCCACAATCACGCAGCGATTCGTCTTCTTGAAACTCTCATACACCAATTCCATATCCAGCGGGCGCAGCCAACGCAGATCAACCACTTCCGCTTCGACGCCAGCGCGCGCCAATTGGCGGGCCGCCTGCAATGCCCAATCGACGCCGCGCGCGTAAGCCACCAGCGAGACATCGGCGCCCTCGCGTTTGATATCGCCCTTGCCGATGGGGATCAAGTAGTCGTCGTCGAGGACATCGGGCATCGGGCTCGGCTTGGGATAGAGCGCGATGCTCTCGGTGAAGAGCACGGGATTATCATCGCGAATTGATGCTTTCAACATGCCGTAGGCGTCCAGCGAGTTCGAGGGACAGCCGACATAGATGCCGGGGAAATGGGCGAAGATCGGCTCGGGCGCGTGCGAATGCGAGGCGGTCGCCTGATTGCCCCAGCCGCTCGCCGCGCGGTAGACCAGCGGTACTTTGAACATACCGTCAAAAAAATAGCGCACCTTGGCCGCGTGATTGGCGATCGCGTCCAGCGCCAGGAAGGCGAAGTTGATGGTCATGAATTCGGCGACCGGTCGCAAGCCAGCCATTGCCGCGCCCACCGCGGCGCCGCCGATGGCCATCTCGCTGATGGGCGTATCACGGACGCGCCTTTCGCCGAATTCCTCCAGGAAGCCGCGCGTCACCCGATGCGTACCTTGCCAGTATGCCACTTCTTCGCCCATGACGAAGACATTTTCGTCGCGGTGCATCTCTTCGCGCAGCGCCCGGCGGATCGCTTCCCGCATGGCGACATTTCTAGCTGCCATTGTCCCTGCCTTGATCGCTGTTTTGCATTTTGTAGGCGAGCCACCGCCTCGCCCCTACAGATTCGTCTTGATTGTGGGCGAGTCACCGCCTCGCCCCTACAGATTCGTCTTGATTGTGGGCGAGTCACCGCCTCGCCCCTACAACGGCGTCCTGATTGTGGGCGTTTCAGCGAGTCGCGTAGACACTGACCGACAAACGCCCCTACAGGCATCGGACGGGCAATCTCAGTCGATGCCGGCGCCGACGCTTTGGTCGGTCTTGTATACCAGTTCCGACGCAACGTAGGTGTTACTTAGCAAATCGTCGTAGCTGCTCGGCATCTCGCTGGCTTCGGCGAAGGCGACCGACTCGGCGACGGTCTTGCGCGCGTCCGATTCATGCTCCGCCAGGATCTCGCCGACATCGCCATACTTGCTCTCGATGCAATCGCGCAAAATCTTGATCGGCTCGCGCTTTTCTACCCACTCCCTCAACTCTGCCGACATGTCGTCGCGAGCGTCATATTGCTTGTCGGAGACGCCATGCCCACGATAACGATAAGTCACATGCTCGATGACAGCCGGTCCATTCGCACGCGCGTACTCCACCGCCTTCGAGGCGACCGCGTAAACTTCCAGCGCGTTCTGCGCGTCAACCCGGCCGAAGCTCTTGATGCCATAGGCTTCCGCCTTGCGATGCAATTCGATCTGGCCGCTGGCGCGCTCGACCTCGGTGCCCATGCCGTAGCCGTTATTCTCGATGATCCAGATCACCGGCAGGTCCCAGATGGCGCTCATATTGAGCGATTCGTGGAAGTAGCCATTATTGGTGGCGCCATCGCCGACATAGGTCATGGTGACATCGTCCTTGCCGCGGTAGCGCGCTTCCAGGGCGATGCCGGCCGCCAGCGGCAGATGGCCGCCGACGATGGCATAACCACCCCAGAAGTTGTGATCTTTGGAGGCCAGGTGCATCGAGCCGCCCTTGCCGCCGCTCGAGCCGGTTTTCTTGCCCATCATCTCAGCCATGAGCGCCTTGGGGTCCATGCCCAGGATGAGGCCGATGCCATGATCGCGATAAGCGGTGATGACGTGGTCGGTCACCCGCAGCGCCGCCATCGAGCCGACGCCGCTGGCTTCGTGCCCGCTGTAGAGATGCAGATAGACGCCGGTGATGCGCTTCTCTTCGTAGAGTTGGTGGCAGGTCTCCTCGAATTCGCGGATCAGCACCATCTGCCGATACCAATCGAGAAGCATCTCTTTGGATGGCGCGGCCATAGCCTTCCCTTCGTCGATGACTGCGGTCTGTTCTTCCATATCAGTCGGGAAGTATACCATAGGTGAATGCCGTTTTAGAATTCTGGGATTTGCCATGCTTGACAGGCGCGCAAAATGATCATATAGATCATGTGTGCGTATTACACAGTATTGGCGATCGAGCATGCCCCAAGCGCCATTGCCGGATATTCACAACGCGAAGCCATTTGTCAAGTGGGTGGGCGGCAAGCGCAGCCTCCTGCCCGAATTGCTTTCCCGCATGCCGGCCGAATTCAACAATTACTACGAATCCTTCGTCGGTGGCGGCGCGCTCTTCTTCGCCCTGAAGAATGAAGGAAGACTTAATTTGTCGGGGGGGGGGGGCAGGCATTCTTAAGTGATGTCAACTTCGATCTCATCAACACCTACCAAGTCATCCAGCGCGACCCCGAACCGCTCATTCATCAACTGAAGCAACACGCCCGCAATCACTCCAAAGACTACTACTACCGGATTCGCAGTCAGCATCAGCTTGACGACCGCGTCGAGATCGCCGCGCGTTTCATCTACCTCAACAAGACCTGCTACAACGGCCTCTGGCGCGTCAATTCCAAAGGCGAGTTCAACGTGCCGATGGGCAGCTACGCGAACCCGGCGATTTGTCAGGAAGACGTTTTGCGAGCTTGTCACCGCGCCCTGCAAGGCGTGGACATTCGTATGCGGGACTTTCGCAAACTCGAGGCGGGCCCAGGCGACTTTGTCTACTTTGATCCGCCGTACCGCCCTCTCGACAGCACCTCGTTTACACGTTACACGAAAGCAGATTTTGGAATGGCTGATCAGGTGGCTCTACGCGACCTGTGCCTTTCTTTGCATGAACGAGGAGTCAAATTCATGCTGTCGAATAGCGACACCTCGTCCACGCTTTACGATGACAATCCCGTTTTCAAAGTCGACATCGTCCAAGCGCCGCGCTTTGTCAATAGCAGGAGCGATCAGCGGGGCGCGGTTGATGAATTACTTGTTACGAATTTCTAGGTGTGGACGTGGCGAAATCCCAAGGCGCGCAAGCCAATCTTACTGGTACTCGAATGGAAAACCACATTGAACTTTCCCTTTTGGATTGTGGCTACGTGAAACTGGCCGAAACGTATGCTTTAGTTAACGACATAAAGAGCCTCACACAGCCCAGTTATGCTCGACAGGTCCAAATTGGCAAGACCATATACGGCACGAACCTGAAAAGCGATTTTGTGCTATTTCACCCGGAGAAGTGGCCAGAGGGTTTAGTCATTGAAGTAAAGTGGCAACAGAGAGGCGGAACGGTCGATGAGAAATTCCCGTATTTGGTGATGAATATATGGTCTTCAGAATATCAAACGATTCTCATCTTGGATGGTGGCGGATATCGCGACGGCGCAGAACGATGGATACGTTCAATGCAAAAGCAAAATCTGCTTCACGTCTTCAATATGGTAGAGTTTTTGACTTGGGTGAACCAAGGCAATCTATAAATAGCGCCCGGGTGAGTCGTCCGCCGCCCAACATGTTATTCAAACTAGCGGGCGAGCCACCGGCTGGCCCCTACAAATCGTTGACATGCTGGGCGTCTATGCCTTAAATGAGAATCCTCTGTGAATTCTGTGCCTCTGTGGTGAACTAATACTACTCCCCGCCATCCCCCTCGCCACTACTCAGCAACCCGGCCACCACCACCACAATCATCGACCCCAGCGCGCCGACGACGATCCCTCCGATGAAGGGCAGCTTGACCAAGCCGGTGATGCCGAAAATCGTCACCAGCAGCGAGCCGACAAAGCCGCCGACCAGACCCAGCAGGATATTGCCCAGCAAGCCGTAGCCCTCGCCTTGCAGCAGCTTGCCGGCCAGGTAGCCGCTCGCGCCCCAGATCAGCAGCGAAAAAACCAAACCGATCAGCTTGCCCAGCATGCCCGGCAAAAGCATCAATATCAGAAACAATGCGATGGCCAATCCAACGCCCAGCTTAAATTTCATGTTCGTTCGCCTTTCAAACTTCAACTCTACTATTATACGCGATCGCGTCACGCGCGGTTGCAACACTGGAAACATTCTGATCGTAGACGCACGCGCGACATTGCCGCCGCCCACGCAGAATGCCCAGCGTCCCGCTGTTGGCAAGAAGTCCGGTTAATCCAGCGCTCGCGCGGTCTAGCTCCCCTTCGCTAGCTCGCTGGATCGCGTAGACACTGACCTACGGGAAGGGTCCGGGTCACGTAGACATTGACCTTCGGGGATGGGGTTTGACGCCCGCGCCAAGCGGCAGCCGCCAGCATTTAGCAATTTGGCTAATCATGCTGTATGATTTGGATACTTGTGTTTATTGGACTCGCAGACACAGACGAGCGGCAGCATGATTGAAACATTGGAAGAGCGGGCGCCGGCGCTCGGTCCTGAGAATTTCATCAATCGCGAATTGAGCACGATTGATTTTCAAAAGCGCGTACTGGCGCTGGCGGAAGACGAATCGACGCCGCTGCTGGAACGGGTGAAGTTCATCGCCATCGTCGGCAACAACCTCGATGAATTCTATATGGTGCGCGTCGGCGCCTATTTTCAGCGCCTGCATTTCAACAATCCCACAATGCGGCCCGATGGCATCACGCCGGCCCAATTGCTGCGCCGCATCCATGATGAAGTTTCAGAATTGATCGCGCGGCAGCGCAAGGCGCGGAAGCACGTCTTTGAATTGCTCGCGCATGAGGGCGTCCACTTCATCACCACTGATCAGCTTAGCGAGGGCGAGCGTGACGCCATCACCTATTATTTCCGATCTGAGGTTTATCCGGTCTTGACGCCTCTGGCCGTCGATCACGCCCGTCCCTTCCCCTTCATCTCCAACCTGAGCCTGAATCTGGGCGTTTATCTGGAGCGCGAGAACGGCCACCTGTCCAGCGGCATTGATTTCGCCCGCATCAAGGTGCCGGTCGATATCCTGCCGCGGATCGTCCACCTGGAAAAGGTGATGACCAATTACACCGGGCAGGTGCATGACGGCTATCACTTCCTTTGGATTGAAGACATCATCGCCGATTACCTTTCGGATTTATTCCCCGGCATGAAGATCATGGAGGCATTTCCCTTCCGCATTTTGCGCAACGCCGATATTGATTATGAGCATGAGCAAGATGAAGACCTGCTGGATGTCAAGTCGATCATCGAGCAGGGCGTGAAGGAGAGGCGCTTCGGCTCGGTCGTGCGCTTGAGCGTGCCGGCCGGCATCAGCGAACGCATGCTCAACCGGCTGGCGAGTTCGCTGGAGGTGCCTTCCACGCGGGAAGTCTTCCGCATCGACGGCAAGCTCGGCTCGGCAGATCTGTTTGAATTGCTGCAAGTGGACCGCCCCGATTTGAAGGATCCGCCTTATGTGCCGCGCCTGGCGACGCCTTTCGCGCAATCGGCTGATTTCTTCGAGGTGATTCGCAAGCAAGACGTCATCGTGCATCATCCCTATGATTCTTTCTCGCCGGTCGAGGACTTCTTCAAGCGGGCGGCGCGCGATCCTGATGTGCTGGCGATCAAGACCACCTTGTACCGCGTCGGCAAGAATTCGCCGGTGGTTAACGATCTGCTGGAAGCGCGCGACAATGAGAAACAAGTCACCGTGCTGGTCGAGCTCAAGGCGCGCTTCGATGAAGAGAACAACCTGGAATGGGTGACGGCGCTGGAAGAGAAGGGCGTGCACGTCATTTACGGCGTCGAGGAGCTGCCGGTCAAGACCCATGCCAAGATTTCGCTGGTCGTCCGGCGCGAGCGCGACGGCATGCGCCGCTATGTGCATTTGGGCACCGGCAACTACAACGCGGCCACCGCCCGTCTCTACGCCGATGCGGGCCTTTTCACCTGCAACGAGGAAATCGCCGATGACGCCTCGCGCTTGTTCAACCGCTTGACCGGTTACGCGCCTGACACCACTTACCGCCAGTTGTTGGTGGCGCCGGATTATTTGCTGGACGGCATTCTCGACCTGATTGACAATGAAATGGCGGCGGCGCGCCGCGGCGAAGACGCCCGCATGATCTTCAAGATGAATCAGCTGGAAGAAGATCGCGTCATTCAGAAGCTCTATCAGGCGTCGCAAGCCGGCGTCAAGATCGACTTGATCGTGCGCGGCTTGTGCTGCCTTCGTCCCGGCGTGCCCGGCTTGAGCGAGAATATCACCGTCAAAAGCATCGTGGGCCGCTACCTGGAGCACAGCCGCATCTATTATTTCCGCAACGCGCCCGAGCGTCAGCAGCTCTACATGGGCAGCGCCGATTTGATGCGCCGCAATCTGCTCAATCGGGTGGAAGTCGTCTTCCCGGTGCTCGATCCGCGCATCCAGTGGCGCGTACTGCGAATCCTGCAGACGGACCTGAGCGATGTGAAAAATTCCTGGACGCTGTGCAGCGACGGGGGCTATGCGCGCCTTTGGGACACAGACGATTCGAAAGCCTTCGACTCACACGCGCAATTCATGAGCGATAGCTTCGGGCTCTGCGATACGCCGGATTGACATCAGAATTGGCTAGGCGACCTCGAAATTGCTTCCGTATGCAGAGCCTCACTATTGGGTTAACCCGTGCGTCGCGGCGCACCGCGCAGGTTCTCTATTCGCCCTCGGGAAAGCTGTACTCAACGGTGTAGGTCAGCGACTCTTCCGCGCCCGGCGCCACCGCGATCTCGAATTCGATGCTCGCGTTATCCACCTTCACGAAAGGGGCCGAGCTCTCGATGATCTGCCAATCGCGCCAGCGGTAGAGGCGCTCCGGCACGATGATGGTTGCCGGTTCGTCCGTTTTGCGATTGCGCAGCTTGATCTCGAATGATTCGCGCGCGACCCGCCGCGAGACGTAACTGAAGTCCGACTGTACGCGTTCGCCGGTCAAGTCAAAGGCCGCGCCCAGATCGAGCGTGACGTCTTCACCTTGCGGGCTGTGGCCGATGGCGTCCTCGCCGATGAGCAGGCTCGCCCCGTCGATATCGGTTTGATAAACGCGAGCGCGCCCGGCGGGCAGGTCGGCGCCCAAGCCGCTCTCGCCGCCGGTGCTGAATTCGAGGCGCGTCCGCACCTCTGCGCCAGTCGGACCGCGACCTTCGATGTAGTCAATCGGCGAGTAGTAACCGCGAAATGCCGGCGAACTATCGAAGACGTAGGTGATGGTCGCCCCGATGTCGGCGCCGTTGACAAATCCGATCTGCTTCGTTTCCCGGTCCGCGATCGAGATTGGACGCGCGATTGCGTAGAGTTTGTATTCGCTCAGGTCGCGCTGTTCGACTGCTCCGCCGCCGCCCATGTCCGCGTCCGCGCTCATCGCCATCATGCGCTCTTGGGCGAACTCCTCAGCGTCCGTCTCAATCCGGCTGACTTCGCCCGCCACCAGCTTCAAAGAGGCGTTTTCGTATCCGCGCCCGCTGTGATTGCTCAGGGTCACCATGCCCTTCAGATCAAGCGCGCTCTCGTCGGCGCTAAGCGTAATGTGGTAATCGGCGGTCCAGTTCATGCCGCCGGCCAGATAGCTCAATTCCACGTTGTTTTCGCCGGCGCGTTCGTTATTCAGCAAGAGGCGCAGCTCTGGACCCGCGTTGAAATCAAGGTCGGGCGCCGGCAACTTAAGGCCGCGGATGTCATAAAGGCTGATGAATGCGATCTCGTTCGGTCCCGTTTGCAGAACCGCCTTGTCGTCGCGCAAGCTCAGCAGCTCGCCACTGAAATCTTCGCCGTCGGCGACCTTGATTTCCACCGTTTCGGCGACGTAAGGCGCAAGCAAGGCGTAGGCATCGAGTCTGTTCTGGCGGTAACTCTGCTCCACAACGGCTGTTCCCGCTGGATCGCTCAGCGATTTGAAGTTGACCGAGCTGGGATCAATGCTGGCGGCGATATCAGGCAAGGCGACACTGTTGAGGCCTTCATCCAGCGTCAAACGGCGTTGCTCGCGAATCAAAGCGGCGCCGGTGTTGTAAACGGTGAGGGAGATGTCATTCTGGCTTTCTTGCGCCGAGACCATCAGCAGACCTCCAAAAAGCGGCGCCAGCAAGAGCGTGAGTAGGCGCATAGGCATGGTTCAACTCCTTCAAATGCTGACGGCTTGCGAGTGAGAATTGACATTGATGGTGTATTCACCGGGCTCGAAGCCGCCTTCCACGCTTATCGAGTCGCGGTAGGGTTTGAGGATCATCGGGCAGACGACATCAGCCGGCACTTCGCGGTATACCTCAATGTCAATGGTATTGTCTCTTCGCGATTGACCGACGATGACTGGATACTCGCAGCCATCGGGATGCTCGCCTTCGACCTCAAGATTGATCCGCATCGGAGTGGATCCCGATACATTCACATCGACACGGAATATGTTGGTTAAGACCTTGTCGCTGTCGCTCACGTTCTGCTCCTCGAATTCACTGTCGATCCAGGTTCTCACAGTCTGTAACGCATTCTCTGGGTTGAAAGTTGCGGACAATGCCAGCGCGATCAGGGTCAAAGCAAGAAACAGTCCAGTTTTGAGCATCATTCTTCCTCATCTCCCGCTGCTTAAACAAAGCCCTTGCTCGCGCATATTGAGGGCTTCTTGTTCTGCGCAAGCGCGGTTGATCCTCTGCGATTTTGCCGAGCGGATGTCGCAGTTCGCTCGGCGGCCATTCGCCTATGTTGTTCCCGCCAGGTCAGCCAAATGCGCATCGTTTATGTTGTCTCGACCCACTCTTTTTCAACAATTTGCCAGACTTGAGGCCCGCTTTCGCTGTCGTCCCAGTCCGCCGGATGCGGGACGAGCGCCAGGTACAGATTTCCCGGGCAAGCGCGGGCCGGCGTCCTCAGCGTGTTCAGAAAGCGAGTCTGTCTCGCTGACGGACAGGTGGCGATAAGCAGCTTGCCCGCGGCGCCGCCGCAATTGAGGCGGTTGATGGCTTGCAGGGCGGACCGCCATTCGCGCGAAAAGTCGACTTCGATCTGCCAAAGCGCCTCGGCAATGTATAGAAAGTCCTCCGGCTTCCGTTCGGCGCTTTCGCCCGCTTCAACGCGACAGACAGCAATATCGAAGAGCAACTGATTCGTCCCGAAGTCAGCGGTGTTGCCACGCTGCGACGGCGCGAAAACGCGAATGTTTTCCGCTGCGAATTCCCGCTGCAAATGCGCGATCAGCGCCTTGATGTACGCTCGCTCGCGGGCGCGAACCAGCGAGCTCGGCGATGTGCCCATGGTCAAGGCTTTGACCGCCTCGTTGAAGCTGGAGTCAATCAGACGCGCGATGTCCATACGCTCATTATACTATTCTCGATTCGACATCGTCTTGGCGCGGCCTTTCAAAGGTCTGTGACGGGGGCAAGACAAGACAGATTCGTGTTAGACTGGAAATGGCGCCTGCTGTCCAGGCTCTGGACGAAGGCATAGTTGAGGAAGATCGACGTGCGCAGTTTACCGCCTAGAGACTATGAATTGCTGCCGCTGCTCGATTCGCCCGCCGGTTATATCTGTGTGATACGGGACATCGACAGCGATCGCTATCGCATCGACAGGACCGCTCATCCGGCCGCGTTTATCAGCGCGATTATGGACGATGACACGCGCAGGTTCGGCATTGAGATCGTCTCCATTCTCGAAACGGAAGACTTGCGCGCCAGCGAGACGGAATTGCATGAGCGGCATCATGCGCGCTTGAGCGCCGAATGGCACGCGCTGGATGACTACCAATTGTTGGAGTTGCGTCAATCCATTCTTCAGATCGACGCTCACAGGAGTTGGTATCTGGCGCGCCGGCAAGCGCAAGAGCCACGCTTCGACGATACCGGGGACCACGCAGGTGACGATATAGGTGCCGAGACACGCTATGGGAAGCTCATGACATCGAAACGCGCGCTGGAGCGGCAAGGTCGACAGCCGCATCCGCCTCGTTCCAGGTCCTATGGCGCCACGTCGCCGGCGCCAGAAATCCCCCGGGCGAGCAGGCCCGCGCAACCAGAAGGTCTGGGGCAATACTTGCTCGAACGTTTTCTTACACTGTTCATGAACCATCCATTCAAAGTGATTTACGGGCTGGCGCTGCTGCTCGTTCTGGCGCTCGTGCTAAGCATGATATATCGCTATCACGTGACGCAGAATGTCGCCTGGCGCTGACGTGCGGAGCATTGAGGCAGGCACGCAGGCGCAACGGCGGATTAGCCTGGTCATTCTATGTTAAAATCTGCCTAAGAGATTGATAGGCGGCGGAGGAGGACTTGCAGTACGGTCCCGGTGTACGGCAGATCGTGGCGGAGCGGGCCACGCGCTTGCCTTGGCTGGCGCCGCCCGCCGGCTACATCGTCCTCATTCAGGATGTCGCTTACGGCAACCGCTACAAGATCGCGCGCCATCAGCAGTTGGATCAACATCAAATCAAGCGCGGCGCTGATTTCCCCTTCGAGACGCGCGTGGCTATGATCCTGGAAGCGGAAAACGCGGAACAGGCCGAACGCGATCTGCAAGATGAACTCGCGGCGGGGACGAGACTCGGCGATTGGTTCGATCTCGCTCGGTTTCCGAATACGCAGCCCGCGCCAAGGGCGGACCCGGCGCCAGCCATCCCGCAGGAGTCAATCTCCTTGCGCGACCTGGTTGAGAATGATGAAGGCGCTGATTCGCTTTTGCAGGAGGCCGACATTGTTGCCACTAAGGGGCATGTGTCCGCTCCCCGAAGGCGCGCCCGCCCGCAACCGAGCCGCGCCCGGCGCCGCCGACCACGAGCCGCGCGTTGGGCTTTTGCTCTCGGTTTGCTCGTGTTTGTTGGCGTTTTCGCCGCCGAGCATGGCGGCAATATCGGGCGCGCAATTGAGTCGATTCTGGCGGAAGGTCTGAAGCAGTCGACCGCAATAGAAGGCGAAAATGAAGTCTTTTACACCAGGACCCGTTCGCAGGTGCGGTCCTGCGCCGAGGTACGCTGTCAATTGGTTGTGTTTCTCAGACCGGGGAGCAAGATCACGGCGCGCCGCTATGTGACCGGTCAGCGTGTCAACGGCAGCGCTCGCTGGATCGCGTTTATATACAAGGGCAATTTGCGCTATATTCACGACAGTTTGCTGTCACGGACCGCGCCCGTTGTCGAGCCGACGCCGGCGCCAACTGACACGAGAAACACCAGCGCAGGTTCCGCCTCGCCGACGCCCAAGATTGCAGGCAGAGATGAAGTCTTCTTCGCCAAGACCCGATCTCGCGTGCGCTCCTGCGCCAACATGAGTTGTAGCACCGTTGGATTTCTCAACTCTGGAAGCAAAATCACGGCGCGCCGTTATGTGTCCGGCCAGCGGGTCAATGGCAGCGCTCGCTGGATAGCCTTTTTGCACGTGGGCGAATTGCGTTACATTCACGACAGCGCGCTGGCGCGAACTCGGCCCCCGGTAGATTCGACAGCAACCAACAGAAATTCTGCATCACCGACGCCCAGGATTACGGGCAGAGATGAAGTCTTCTACACCAACACGCTATCTCGAGTGCGCTACTGCACCAACATGAGCTGCCGCACGGATGCGTTTCTTGGCTCCGGATCCAAAATCACGGCGCGCCGCTATGTATCCGGCCAGCAGGTCAATGGCAGCGATCGCTGGATCGCGTTTACGCATAAGGGCAAATTACGCTACATTCATGACAGTGAACTCTCGCGGACCTGGCCCCTGGTCGAGCCGACGGCGCAACCTTCGCCGACGGCACAGCCGACGCGCATCAAAGCGACTGCCGTGGGGCAGGGTGAAGTATTCTATGTCAGGTCAATTGCAAATGCCCGTCGCTGCGCCCGTCTCTCATGTGAGGTACTGGATGTTTTGCTTCCGGGGACAAAAATTACGGCGCTTAGGTTCTCGCAGGGACAGGATATCGACGGCAACGACCTTTGGATTCGCTTCAGCCATAATCGGCGGCATCTCAGCATTCACAGTGGCGAGCTCTCGCGGACTGCGCCGACTGCACAGCCGACCGCCGAGGGCAAGGGCGAGGTCTTCTATGTTAAGGAGCGGGCGAGCGCACGTGCTTGCGCGCAAACTTCGTGTGAAGTTTGGGACTTATTGCCAGCGGGCGCCGAGATAAGGGCGATACGATTTGTGCAAGGCGAGTCGATCGACGGCAACGACTTATGGATTCGATTTAGCCATTATGGGCGGCATCTCAGCATGCATAGTAGCGAGCTATCCCGGACGGATCCGAAAGCCGCGGCATTGCCCACGGCGGAACCGCCGGATGCAACCAACGCCGCTGCAAGCGCCGACGCGGTATACGTATTGAAGATTCGCGCGCGAGCCCGGACCTGCCCGCGTCTAGATTGTGAGGTCGCAGCAACCTTGCCGAAAGGAACGCAGATTGCGGCGAAGGGATACGTCTCGGGACAGTCCGCCGAGCGCGACGAGGGCTGGGTGTCGTTCGACTACAATGGGCGCAACGCTTTTATCCGCCGCAGTCTGCTAACCATACAACAACCAATTCATGAGCCGAACTCGACGCCATCGACGACGACCGGCGTAGCACGGCGCAGCCGGTCCAGCACGGCAGATTTGTCGCCGCTATTTGTCAATGAAAGCGCGACAGTCTACAAATGTGTAAACACACGTTGCCAGGCGATTGATGTATTGGAGCGCGGCGCGAAGATTTATCCGTCGGGCGAATGGTACGGACAACGGATCAATGACAGCACTGTGTGGATCAGATTTCGGCATGAAGACCACACGGTCTACATTCATAGCAGTTACGTGACGGAGCGCGAGCCCGTCTTCGAACCGGCCGCGGATTCGACGCCGACCGAAACCGCTACAACTGCCCTAACTGAACCGCCGCCGACAGCCACACCTACGGCGACCGATCCGCCAGCGCCCATTTCCACAGCGACCGACGCATTTGCCAAATATGTGGTGGAGACGGCGGGAAGCGCGAACGCCCACATTCGCTCTTGTCCACGGACGAACTGCGAAATCGTCGCGAAGTATGCGCCAGGCACAGAAGTCGAGGTCATCGGCGAGGTCGTGGGCGAGGCGGTATACGGGACCGACACTTGGTATGAAATCAAGTTTGAAGCTGGAAGCGCTTATATTCACAGCGAGCTGGCGGCGAAGGCGAGCTGATCGACGCGCCTGCATTCATGCTAGCGTGTTGCGGTACATTTCGCGCTATAATCGGCGTATGGACTGTGATGGCTGCTTTTCGTTTGACGGTGAACCCACTTGAATAGCCTGCCGCCGAAAGAATACGCCTCGCTGCCGAAGCTGAACGCGCCGGCCGGCTATATCTGTGTGCTGCGCGATATCGACCGCGATGTCTACCGGATCGAAAGCACGGATCACCCCGCGAGCTACGTGAACACTCTCCTCGCCGAATTGACGGGAACGTATGGCATTGAGCTGCTTTCGATTCTCGAAACGGACGATACCGCCGCGAGCGAAACGCTTCTCTATGAGCGTCATCATGCAGCGCTGAACGATACATGGCTGGATCTCGATGCCTACCAATTGAGAGCGCTGCGCCAGTCAGAATTGCGAATTCTTGACTATAGCAGCCATTACATTGGCAGACGGCAAACCTTGCCATCGGACACCGCCAAGCGGTCCGGCAGCATGGCGAGGCCGGCTGAAAGAGGCGCGGCCGGGCAATCGCATGGTAAAGACCGTGACGCGCCGCCGCCAGTCTCGCAATTTTATCGCTACGGCGGGCGTAGGCGGAGACAGGTTAAGGCGCCTGAAGCGGACTCCTGGCGACAATCGCTCTCGGACAAGATCGACGACTTCTTGCACAACCATCCCGTTCTGATCATTGCTATTACGCTGCTTTTGATGCTGCTATTTGTGAGTCACTTTTGGGGACGCCATTATCCCTACTGAGCTGGGAAGTCTCAGTGGCGGGCGGATGGTCGCGGCTTTCAAAGATCGAGCGTCAGGCTGATCGGGCAGTGGGAGCTGCTAATAGACGCGACGCACGCCTAGCTGCGGTTTCCCTCAACGATGCGCCGAATGATTAAGGGGGTTGCGTATACAATCATCTTGGAGTGTTGCGGTACATATGGCGCTATAATTCCCTTGTGTACTGTGTTGGATTCATAAAACTCGCAGGTGAATCAGTATGAATAGCCTGCAGCCGAAAGAATATGCCTCGCTGCCGAAGCTTGTCGCGCCGGCTGGATATATCTGTGTGCTGCGCGACATCGACCGCGATGTCTACCGGATTGACGGAACGGACCATCCGACGACATATATAGACGCGCTGCTCGCCGATAAAACGGGAAGCTACGGCATCGAGTTGATCTCCATTCTAAAAGCCGACGACCTCGTGGCGAGCGAGTCCCAGCTATACGACGCGCATCATGCGCGCTTGAGTGATGAATGGCTGGACCTGGATGATCATCAACTGGCTGAATTGCGCCGGTCGGACTTGAAGATTTACGCCCACCGCAGCTTGTATCTGAGGCCGCGATGTGAATCGACGGCCAAAATTGCAGCGAGCGAGCGGAGCGCCACGCGCGACAGTCGCTCCGCGTCCTCGATTTCGCGCCGATCGGCTGGGCGGGCCAGGCCGCGCATTTCGCGCTCTTCGCCCGCATATCGAACGGTTCAAGCGGACACGCGGCAGAGTCGCGTCCGCCTGGACGACATCGACGATCTCTACGCTCTGCTGCGGTATATGGGCGAGAGGCTGCAGCCTCTTCGCGAAATTACATACCGCTTGAAAGAGCTTGTGCTTGACTACATGCTCTTGTGGCTGTTTGTAGCCTTTGTGCTTGCGTTTGTGCTTTTGGCGTTTATGCTCAAATATGGCGCCCAAATTAGCTTGCGGTTTGGTGGATTATGATAGATCCAGCGTCAAGCTAATCGGGCAATGGTCGCTGCCCATCACATCGGCGTGAATCTCGGCGCTGGCCATCTTGTCCAGCAGATCGGGTGAGATGAAGAAGTAATCAATCCGCCAGCCGATATTCTTGTCGCGCGCGCCGCTGCGCATGGACCACCAGGAGTAGGCGCCTTCCCGCTCCGGATTCAGATGTCGATAGCTATCGATATAACCCTGTTCAACCACCTTGTCGATCCAGTCGCGCTCCTCGCGCAGGAAGCCGGTGGTCTTCGTGTTCTGCTTGGGGCGCGCCAGGTCAATCTCGTTGTGCGCCGTGTTAATGTCGCCGGCGAAGACGACTGACTTGCCAGCCGCGCGCAGGCTGTTGGCGTAATCGAGAAAGGCTTCCTTGTATTCCATCTTGAAGGGCACGCGCTTGTGATCGCGTCCGCCATTGGGCAGGTAGGTCGTCATCAGAGTAAAGTCGCCATAATCCGCGATGATGGTGCGCCCTTCGCTGTCGAATTTTTCGATGCCCAGCCCAAGTGTGACCTCCTTCGGTTCGCTCTTGCTGAACAAGCCGACGCCGCTGTAGCCCTTGCGCTCCGCCTTGACCCACCAGCTGTGGTAACCCTCGGGCTGGCGCAATTCGCTGTCGAGTTGATCGGGCCAGGCTTTCGTCTCCTGAACAGTCAGGACATCCGGCTGCTCGGCGTACAGCCAATCAAGAAAACCTTTTTTCTGCGCGGCGCGGATACCGTTCACATTCCATGAATAGAGTTTCATGTGTTTCTCCGTTTCTCTTTCCGCGTGGATTGCCATATATTATAGTCTTGCGCGCAAATCGGGATAAGGTGCAATCATTCGGCCCTTTCGTCCTGTTGCGTCCGCAGTGATTTGGGTTACTCTTTCCCTGCGCCCACTAAACCAGGACCAACGCTATGATCAAAGTCAATGTAGACCGCCTGCTCACGGACCTAAGGGAATTGGCGCGGATCGGCGCCACGGCCGATGGCGGCGTTTCCCGCCAGGCGCTAACCGCAGCTGATATCGAAGCCCGCCGCTGGTATCAAGCGCGAATCGCCGAAGCCGGTCTCGAATACGTGATGGATGGCGCTGGCAATCAGTCGGCCATTTTGCCTAGCGATCCGCCCAGCGAAAAGCGGATTCTGGCGGGCTCGCATTTGGACAGCGTGCCCAATGGCGGGCGTTATGACGGGGCGCTCGGTGTACTGGTGGCTTTGGAAGCCTTGCGCGCGCTGCGGGACCATGGAATCTCGCCGCCGGTTACACTGGAAGCGGTCAACCTCACGGATGAAGAGAGCGCCATTATGGGATTGATGGGCAGCAAAGCGGTGGCGAGCCAATTGACCGCGACCGACTTTGAGCGCAGCCGCGTGGATGCCGCTGAGCTGGACCGGCGCTTTTCCGCCATCGGCATCACGCGCGAGACCATGCTCGGGGCGGCGCGCGATGATGTGCTCGCCTGGGTCGAATTGCATATCGAACAGGGGACGCGGCTGGAAAACGCCGGCATCGATATTGGCGTGGTGAACGCAATCGTCGGGATACGCTCCGTCCATGTAACTTTCCGCGGCGAGGCGGCGCATGCCGGCACCATGCCAATGGACCGGCGGCGCGACGCGCTGTGGGGCGCGGCGACTTTCGTCTTGCGCGCGCGCGAACATGTCATGCGCCACTATAGCCCGGGCGTCTGCAATGTCGGCATCATCAACGCACAGCCGGGCGCCTTCAATATTGTGCCGGCTGAAGTCTACTGCGCGCTGGAATATCGCCACGGCTCAGATGACGAGATGGATCGCATGGGCGCTGACCTGTACCGACTTCTGGACGAATGCGCGTCTGAGCACGGCTTGAGCGTGACATACGAGGAGACACCGCCCGTGATCCCGGCGACCATGAGCGAATCGGTGATGCGCGCCATAGAGCGGGGCGCCGATACGCTGGGCCTGTCCCACGAGCGCATGCTCAGCTTCGCCGGGCACGATACGCAAAACATGGCGAAAATCGCGCCGGCGGCCATGTTCTTTGTGCCGTCGGTCGCCGGCGTCAGCCACAATCCCAATGAGTTCACGCGCGACGCCGACTGCGTCAATGGCGCCAATCTGATGCTTCATACGCTGCTGGAGTTGATGAAAGAATTCGCCTAAGCCCCGGTCGGCGCCCAGATGTTTTTCACCTGGATCGACTCCTGCAGAAACTCGGCGCCGGCGCCTTGCTCCGGGTCGCGCCAATCGCGTTCGTTGCCATAGCTGACCCAGGTTCGCTTGATATTGTGGCGCGAGCGCGCCTCGACCTGGCGGCTCCCTTCCGCGTCCCCGAAATACCACAAGCCATCCACATCGTCATGTTCGACCAGGGTCTTCACCAGATGGTCGCGATCGCCGGTGATGATGTTGACCACGCCAGCCGGCAAGTCCGATGTATCAAAGACCTGATAGAGATCTGTCGCGCTGAGCGGGTAGAGGGGCGAGGGAATGCAGACCACCGTGTTGCCGCGGCAGATGGCTGGCGCGACCAATGATACGAATGCCAGCAGCGGCGATTCGTCCGGGCAGGCGATGCCGATCACGCCGAGCGGCTCGTGCACGGCGACAACCAGGCCGCGAATGGTCGTCTCTTGCACGGCGCCGCCAGACTTGTCAGCGAAAGCCGCCCAATGGAAGAGCCGGTCAATGGAAGCCGACACTTCCGCCCGCGCTTCATCAAGTGGCGCCTCGGTCATCGCTGCGATGCGCCCGGCGAATTCTTCCGCCCGCGCCGAGAGGTTCTCAGCGATATAGTAGAGGATCTGCGCCCGATTATGCGGCGCGTAATAAGCCCAGTTCTTCGCCTTATGTGCAGCTTCGACGGCGTTGCGCGCGTCCTTTCGATTGCCATCGCCCACCTGACCAACGGGCAAGCCCGAAGGCGAGAGAACGTGCCGCGTATAATTGCCGTCCGGTCGCGCCTGCTTTCCGCCGATGTAAAGCTTCGCCGTGCGGTCGAGCGAAACCCCCCTCGGTCCCCCCGACGAGTCAGGGGGAAGCAAGGCGGTTGGGGCAGGCGGTGTGTGGGCGCCCCAATCAGCGGGCGGCTCGCCCAGTTGAGGACGCGCCCGTTTCATCCAGCGGGGCCGCAGGTAGGCGAAGAGCCCTTCCACCCCCCCTTCGCGTCCGTAGCCGCTCTCGCGATAGCCGCCAAAACCGGCGGCGGCATCAAAGAGATTGGTGCTGTTGATCCAGATGCTGCCCGCTTTTATCTGCCGCGCCGTCTCCAGCGCCAGGCTGATGTTTTCGCTCCAGATCGATGCCGCCAGTCCGTAGCGCGTATTATTCGCCAGCTCCACCGCCTCACTCGGGGTGCGGAAGCTCATCGCCACCAGGACGGGACCGAATATCTCTTCCTGAGCGACGGCGGCCGCCGCTTCCAGATTGCTCAAGAGCGTCGGCGGATAGAAGCAGCCTCCATTCAAATCTGGCGGCAACTCGCATTCGGGCTGGTAGACATCGGCGCCTTCGCTGATGCCGCGCTGCACCCACTGGTCAATCGCCTCGTATTGGATCGGGTCGATCACCGCGCCGATATCGATGCTCTTATCCAGCGCGTCTCCCAGCCGCAAACGAGCCATGCGGTGCTTCAAGCGAGCCAGGAAATCACCGGCGATATTCTCTTGGACCAAAAGGCGCGAGCCGGCGCAGCAAACCTGACCTTGATTGAAGAAGATTGCGTCTACCAGCCCTTCAATCGCGCCATCCAGATCGGCGTCATCGAATACGACGAAGGGCGACTTGCCGCCCAGCTCCAGCGTGAGCTTGATGCCGCTGCCGGCCGTCGCCCGCCGAATGACGCGCCCGACCGCTGTCGAGCCAGTGAAGGCGATCTTGTCGAGGTCTTGATGCGCCACCAGGGCCGCGCCCGCCTCATCGCCGCCGGTGATGATGTTGACCACGCCCGGCGGCAGTCCCGCTTCGGCGATGATCTCAGCGAAGAGCAAGGCGGAAAGTGGCGCGTAAGGCGCCGGTTTGATGACGACTGTGTTGCCGGTCGCCAGCGCCGGCGCGATCTTCCAAGCCAGCATCAAGAGCGGAAAGTTCCAGGGGATGACCTGCCCGACGACGCCCAGCGATTGGTAATCGCGCAGCTCGCTATCCATCAACTGCGCCCAGCCGGCGTGATAGTAGAAGTGGCGGGCGGCCAACGGCACATCAATATCGCGCGATTCGCGGATTGGCTTGCCATTGTCCAGGCTCTCGACGACTGCCAGCAAGCGGGCGTGCTTCTGGATATTGCGGGCGATGGCGTAAAGGTGGCGGGCGCGCTGATGTGGACTCAGCGCGGACCAGGATTGGTAAGCGGCGCGCGCGGCTTTGACGGCGGCGTCGATATCGGGGGCGGTGGCGTCAGCGGCTTGAGCCAGTGGCTCGCCGCGGGCCGGGTTGGAGACGGTGAAGTAGCTGGCTGCGGCGGGCGCGGTCCATTGGTTGTTGATGAAGAGATCAAACTTGCGCCCGTGCGATTCGAGCCAGGCGTCGGCGGCGTCCGCGGATTCGGGCGCGGGTCCGTAGGGGAGGGTTTGGAAGAGAGTGGTTAGTTGGGTCATGGGGGTGCGCTTCCCTAAGACGACGCACTTTAGGACAATGGTATTCTAAAGTCGAGTTCGCGGATTAGCGTGAAGGTGTCCAAGTGCTTTATGCCCAGCAAGTCGCACACAGTGGGAATCTTTCTATTAATTGGATTAGGCAAATTCGTCGGCGCGGTGGTCACCTTCTCCAACGTGACTACTCGGCGGACGCTAGTGTCAAATAATGCGTGAGCAACAAGAAATGGGTCGGCGCGTTGCTCGACGAGATCATGTTGAGCCGCTTCGACTGATGCATATCCATATCCCACAGTTAAGGTTTCGGACCAGTCATTTGCATCAACTGATTCAGCTAGCTCCAATGTGGCGCGATTAGATTTCACCCACGTGGAGAGGTCATCCTCTTTGCTACCGCGTAGGATTTCGTCGATCACCTTCGGCGGAATCTTTACACGATCATTCGCGGCATGATGCAGAATCCACTTCCAGAAGTGAGGAATGCGGTCGAGCGCATAGTACAAATTCTTCGCCGCGATCAAGACGTCCGTATCCACCAGATATAGCACGCTGGGCACCTTCAAGCCAATTCGGGAAAGAGCATAGGGTAAACGCTTCTAGGCGCTACGCCCAATACAACGGCGGCTTTGGACGGTGTCAGTACATTCGCGCTCACGGCATAGCGAGCAAGGTCAACTAAAGCGTTGCCGAGTTGATGTCGTCTAACGGTATAGTAACTTGGCCCACCTTTGGTAGTCTTGCGCCTTTCACGTTCGTGCTCCTTTCTTTCCGCTCTATCTTTTGCATAACGCACTTTTAGACGTTCCCAAACGTCGTGGCCAATGTGGCCTTCAAGCCATAGATTGTAAGAAATCATAGAGCGGCTCAAATTCATGTCGTCGGCGGCATTAGTGACTCGCTTCAGGATGAAGTCATAACTACTACTACGTTCGATCCCAAGAGCAGCGCGATCGGTCGAGGGAAACAGGATTTCACCTGCCACGCGATCACAGAATCGCTCAACTCGCTTGTCTACCCACATACCCGATATTCCGCTTGCCCCAATCCACACATGTGCGACTTCATGCAATGCGGTGAAACTCCAAGCGGAAACAGCATCTTTACGGTTGATCACAATGAATGGTGCAACGGCATCGGCAAAGGCAACGCCTCTAAATACTTCAACAGGGATGGTGGTATGATGGCTTCCTAAATCGCTAAGTAGCAGTACAAAAATGCGGCTATCTTCAATCTGTTGACGAAGATAAGAAAAAGCATCACGCACTCTTCGCTTACTGCGAAATGTATCGAGATCGAATTCAATTGTTTTAACGATGTCACGTGCTACTGATTCAGCACCCATGGATACCGATGCAGAATTGACGAATGGCAACCGCTCTGCACTTTCCTCTAACAGCACGTCCCGGACTAGTCTCTGTGCCGCCTTGATGTCGCGCGTTAACAGATTTAAGTGCGCATTACCCTTGCGATTTGATTGCTGTTGGTCGAGGGAACGATAATCTTCGCCTTGGTCACCTCTGTGGGGAGGCTTGCTCAAGTAGAATACCATCGGCGACTGAAAATAGGCCTTTGCCATTCTGTTGAGTTGCGCGTTTGTCGGATGGTCCAGTCCGCTCTCCAGGCTTTCCAGCTTCTCTATGGCGGTGCGCTTCTTGGAGTCTCTGAATCCCAGCTTTTTCGCGGCTTCGTCAAGGTTAAGACCAGCCGTTTCTCGCGCCCATTTTAGAATCTCTGGATTAGCGGCAATCATGTCGAGTCACTTGGCTTCACTGAGAGAATTATATTGCCCTCATCCTCGAAAGCCAACAGTCGTATCTGCGTCTTTCAGTTGTACGACACTTTCGCGAGTGTGCGTCATCTGCTACCCTCCCCACCTCACGCCCACTCAACCCAACCAGGAGAACCCCCCATGCCCAAGCAATACGCCAGCCCGCCAGCCATGCAGATCGACCACAAGAAGACTTACCTCGCCATCATGAACACAAGCAAAGGCGCGATTGCCATCGATCTCTTCGCCGACCGCGCGCCGATCACGGTGAACAACTTCGTCTTTTTGGCGCGCGACGGCTTCTATGACGGCGTCGTCTTCCATCGCGTATTGGATGGCTTCATGGCGCAAGGCGGCGACCCCACGGGCACCGGCCGCGGCGGACCCGGCTACCGCTGGGATGACGAGCCGGCGGCGCTGCAGCTTCGACACGACGCCCCTGGAACGCTCAGCATGGCCAACGCCGGTCCCAATACCAACGGCTCGCAATTCTTCATCACCTTCGTACCGACACCGCATCTCGATGGCAAGCACGCTGTCTTTGGTCGGGTCGCCGACGGGCCAAGCCTGGAGGTGCTGAATTCGCTGCAGAGAATCGATCCGCAGCGTCCAAGCGCCTCGGTCGCCGCCGATCAGATTGTGTCCATTTCAATCGAAGAAGTTTAGCCTCAGTGCTGATATAGGCGCGCGCCGGAAGTTGCTCCACTGCAGACTGAAAACTGGATAAGGCTTGCTGGCGCGCCACCCGTTGCAGGCGTATGCTAGGCGGCGGCCCGCAAGCGTGCGACTGGCTTGGGGCATGGGCGCTGGATTAACTTGCCCGTTGAAAGCCGTGTTTGCGCCGATAGGGGCTCCGGATTGCATTACGAAAGTAAGTGGAGAGTATTTTAGATTGGACATAGCCAGCATCGGAATTCATTCAAGTATTGTTGTGAATATGTTGGCAGCAATGACAAGTGTGGTAACATATTCTGACCTTTGCAGACGCATAAAACATAAAATGCTAAAACTATCTGTTTCAAAAGTATTTCCGCATCAGAAGCGTACGATGCACATCGAAAGGTTGTGAGATGTTGTCGCATGTAATCACCAGTGTCTCCTTCGAGTCCTTTCGCGCATCGTCCGAGGGCAAGAAGGTTATCCTTCTTTATCCCTGGACAAATCACCGAAATATCTTCCTCAGTTATTTTCTGAATGACCTTAGCGAAGGCTTGCTGTACTTTCGGTTGCCCGAGCGGACCAGCGGTCTGGCGAATTGGATGCGCCGTCTGGTTGACGAGATCCGTCATGTCGAAACCGGATTCGGCCAGTCGCTGGAGAAGATCTTGGCAGAGGGAACGCCATCCGAAATCGGCGAAGCGCTGGCCGCGGATCTCGGCGAGCTCAAGCACGAACGAGTTGTCCTATACCTGGATGAGTTGGATCGCGTGCCGCAGGATGAGGAGTTCCGCCAATTTATGAACGCGGCGATTGCCAACCTGCCCGACAAGGCGCAATTGGCGATTAATTCACGCTTGCTGACCTACGATCCCTGGATCAGTTGGGTGAACCGTGACGAAGTGGTGATCCTGGGAACGGAGCATCGCAGCAGCAATTTGCTCTTTGCCAAGGCGACCAGCCTGAAGCCGCAATTGGAAGTGTACGCCTTCGGGCGCGGGCACGCTGTCTCCAACGGTCGCGAGATCAGCAGTTGGGATGGCGCCTTGCCGCGCAATCTGTTCTTCTACTTCATTGACAACCCGCTGGTCACGCGGGATCAGATTTTCGAGATATTCTGGCCCAAGCTATCGGTGCGGGACGCGACCAACGTCTTCCACGTGACCAAACGGAAGATCACGGAACGAATTTCAGTGCACGTTGACGATGGCAAGAATTATGAATTGACCACTTACTCGACTGGCTTCTATGTGCCGAGCGACAAGATTGTCCGGCATTATGACGTGGCGGATTTCGAGCAGGCGATGGAGGGCGCATTGCTCTCTTACGACGCGCACGAACGGGAACTGCTTTACCTGCGCGCCATCGAGATCTATAAGGCGCCGTTTTTGCACCCGGTCAAGTTGCCCTGGGTGGAAGCGCGCCGCATTCAACTGCAGTCCATGTATGCAGAGGCGCTGATCGGCATGGCGCGTATGAAGACGGAACGCGGGGCTTGGGAGGAGGCGCTGGGATATTACGCGCGGGCACTGAAAGAGGCGCCGCAGCGCGAAGATATTCATCGCGGGGCCATGCGGATGTATATCAATCTCGGACGGAATGCCGACGCGCGGCAACAATACAAGCTGCTGGAGCGGATGCTAAAGCGAAAGCTGGGCGTCAAACCGTCCGGTGAAACGCAGGCGCTAATCGAGCAGTTGGTTTAATCGAGATTTGCCTTTCTCCGGCCTGCTCATATTTGGCTGACGATTTACAATACTGTTGAAGTCGGTCGGCGCTTTGGCGCGCCCGCCGACATCCAAGCTCAGTTCGTTCAGGCGAATTGGAATGCGCCTCAATCAATCCAGTCAAGACAATCGGGACAGACTGACCGCGACGTCAACGCGCCGCTCTGAAGGGGAACAGCGTGGGGTCTTGCTCGCCTCGCTGCTGATGTTCCTCATTGGCTGGGGAGGTTTGCTGTATTTGGTCATCTCCACCCGTCCTCGTATCGGCGGCGAGATCTGGCTCTTTTTCATGCTCCTGCAGATCGCGGTGACTGGCACAGCAATCCCGATCCTGCGTCTATTCAGCCAGCGCCTGACGCCTGTGAACGAACCTGCTCCCCTTGGCGGTGTGATCGTCAGGCGCGGCGTGTGGATCGGCATCATCGTCGTCACCAGCGCCTGGCTCATGATTCCGCGCTATATGTCGCTGCCTATCATGCTGATTTTGATCCTATTATTCGTTGTGATTGAAGTTTTCATGCGCAACCGAGAATTGGCGAATGAACGATAGACGGGCTCTGCTTCGGCGCCTGCCCTCCGTCGATTCTTTGCTAGCACGAAGCGAAGTACAGCAATTGATAGAAGTTTACAGTCGCGACCCAGTCGTCAGCGCCATTCGGGCGCAATTGAACGAAGCCCGGCGCGCGATATTGACTGCGGCCCCGGTTGACATCGACGATGGCGCGCTGATACAAGGCGTAGAGGATGTATTGAGCCGACAGCAGCAATCGACGTTGAGGCCCGTGATCAACGCGACGGGCGTGATTATCCATACCAACCTGGGCCGGGCGCTGTTATCCAAGAGCGCGCAGAAAGCGATGCTGGCGGCCGCTGGCGCTTACAACACGCTGGAATTCGATTTGGAGACGGGGAAGCGCGGCAGTCGCTTGGCGCAGGCCAGCGGCATCCTGCGCCACCTGACCGGCGCTGAAGACGCGCTGGTCGTCAACAACAACGCCTCGGCCTTGATTTTGATTCTCAGCGCGCTCGCCAAAGGCAAGGAAGTTATCATTTCGCGCGGCCAATTGGTGGAGATCGGCGGCGGCTTCCGTATTCCGGCGATCATGCGCGAAAGCGGCGCTGCGCTCGTCGAAGTCGGCACGACCAATCGCACGCGCATCGCGGACTATGAAGCTGGGCTGAGCGAAGGCGCGGCGATGCTGCTGCGCATCCATTCCTCCAATTTCAAGCAGGTCGGCTTCGTCGAGCAGCCAACTTTGAGTGAATTGACGGCCCTGGCTCACGAGCGCGGCTTGTTGGCGGTAGACGATCTCGGCAGCGGCGCCTTGATTGACACAGCGCCATTTGGCCTGGATCATGAGCCGACGATTCAGGAGAGCATCACCGCCGGGGTCGATCTGGTCTGCTTCAGCGGAGACAAGCTGCTCGGCGGACCACAAGCGGGCATTATCGTTGGAAAGGCTGACGCGCTGGCGAAACTGAAACGCCATCCGCTGGCGCGCGCCCTTCGCGTCGACAAGTTGACCTATGCCGCGCTCATCGCCACTTTGGAGCATTATCGACGCGATGAAGCGCTGGACGAGATTCCGGTCTGGCGGATGATTTCGCGCTCGCTAGACGACATCCGAACGACGGCAGAACGATGGGCGACGCAAGTCGGCGGCACGGTTGTCAGTGGCGAATCGACCGTTGGCGGCGGCAGTCTGCCGGGCACGGCGCTGCCCAGCGCGCTGCTCGCCCTTGAGAGCGAATCGCCGAATCGCGCTCTGGAGAAATTGCGCCGGGCCGATCCGCCGGTGATCGCACGCATTGCCGAGGGCCGCGTAATGCTGGATCCGCGCACGGTCTTGCCCGAACAAGAAGCGGACCTGCTGACGGCGCTAGAATCCGTCATTTGAAACGCGACCTGGTTTCCTGCTAAACTCATACGCTAATATTCGCTTATATTTGGCTAGCGATTTGCCGGCGTTTGGAGAGTTGACGCATGAAATCTGATGTTGATCGGCTGATGCGCGATCGCGGGCTGGACGCGATCATCGTGACCGGCGGCGAAGAATTCAATACGGCGCGTTACTACCTCAGCAATGGCGCGCGCATCACCCATGGTTCGATATTCCAAGTGGTCGGCAAGCCGGCTCTGCTCGTCTGTAATCGAATGGAATTGGAAGAGGCGGCCAAGTCCGGCTTGGATGTGCTGACCGATGTCGAGCTCGGCTTCTATGACCGCTACAAGGAAGCGGAGGGCAACAGCATCCGGGGGACAGCGCTGCATTGGTCCGATGTCTTGGCCCGGCTCGGATTGAAGGCCGGTCGAATCGGCCTCTACGGTACCTGGCAGGTCAACCAGACGATTGCCCTGTACGAAGCGTTGAAAACGGACTTGGCTCAATACGAGTTCGTTTACGAAGCTGAGAATACGCTGATCGAGGAGGCCATGCTGACGAAGGACGCCGCTGAGATCGCGCGCATCAAAACGGTGGCGGAGCGTACCAACGCCGTCATGGAGATCGCCTGGGATTTCATCGCCGGCTTGCGGCGCGTGGGCGAGAACCTGGTCGATGAAGACGGGCGGCCCGTCACCATTGGCGATGTGAAGAACCTGGTGCGGCGCGAGCTAATGGCGCGCGGCTTGGAAGATACCAACATGATATTCGCGCAGGGCCGCGATGCCGGCTTCCCGCATAGTCGTGGCGAAGCCGATATGCCGCTGCAAGTGGGGCAGGCAATCGTCTTTGATCTCTTCCCGCGCGAGTTGGGCGGCGGCTACCACCACGATATGACGCGCACCTGGTGCATTGGCTGCGCGCCACAGGAGGTTCGCGAAACATACGAAACCGTACTGGAAGCCTTTGACATTTCCGTCGAGGCATTCGGTCTCAACAAGCCGACCCATCTGATGCAGGAAGCGGTTCTCGATCATTTTGAAAGGGCGGGGCATCAGACGACGCGGTCGCATCCTAGCACGATGGAGGGATACGTCCACAGCTTGGGTCACGGCGTGGGCATCGATATACACGAGCGACCATCGATAAGTCACTTGCGCCAGGACGACATCTGCCAGATCGGGAATATCTTGACCATTGAACCCGGCTTGTATTATCCTGAGCGTGGCTTCGGCGTGCGGATTGAAGACCTGTTTGTGGTGGATGAAAAGGGCGAGTTGGTATCGCTGACGCCTTTCCGAAAGGATTTGGTCATTCCCTTGGCGGATGACAGCGGGGCGGCGCAATGACGGGAGACAGCGGCAATACTTCGCAAGTTCGCGTGGCGATCATCGGCTCCGGTCCATCGGGCTTTTATGCCGCCGACCACCTGTTGAAGCAGCGCGAACCGCAAATCTTTGTCGATATGTATGAGCGCTTGCCGACGCCTTTCGGTCTCGTGCGCGGGGGCGTCGCGCCCGATCACGCCAAGATCAAGTCTGTCACCAAGCTTTACAGTCGCATCGCTGCGCACGAGCGCTTCCGTTTCTTCGGCAATATCGAATTCGGCGGCGATGTCACCCGCTTTGATCTAAGCGAGCATTATCATGGCATCATTTATGCGGTTGGCGCGCAGACGGACCGTAAACTGGGAATAGCGGGCGAGGACCTGCCCAACAGTTACGCGGCGACAGAATTCGTCGGCTGGTACAACGGACATCCGGATTATCATGACTATGACTTCGATTTGTCGGGCATTAAACGCGTGGCGGTGATTGGGGTCGGCAATGTGGCGATGGATGTCGCGCGGATCCTGGCGCGTACGCCGGAAGAATTATACGGGACCGATATCGCCGATTACGCGCTGGAAGCGTTGAGGCACAGTGAAGTCGAAGAGATTTATGTAATAGGGCGTCGGGGTCCAGCGCAAGCGGCCTTCACCAATCCCGAGATCAAAGAACTTGGCGAGATGGCGGATGCCGATATCATCGTCGAATGCGAAGATGCGTCGCTGGACGAGCTCAGCGCTACGCACCTCAAGAAAGCGCGCGACCGCAGCGCGATCCGCAACGTCAAGATTTTGCAGTCTTATGTCGATCGCGGGCTCACCGGCAAGTCGCGGCGCATCATTATGCGCTTCCTGGTATCTCCCAGCGAGATTATCGGCGAGGATAAGGTCGAGGCGATGCAGATCGTCAAGAATGAGCTGTACCTGGATGAAAATGGCAACCTGCGCCCGCGCGCGACTGACCAATTTGAAGTCTTCCCGGTCGATATGATCTTCCGCTCGGTCGGTTATCGCGGCGTTCCCTTGCGTGATGTGCCCTTTTACGATCGCTGGGGCACGATTCCGAACGATCAGGGTCGTGTGCTCACCAAGCACGAAGGCAGAGAGCGCCTGACCGGCAATTACGTCGTTGGCTGGATCAAGCGGGGACCGAGCGGCATCATCGGCACCAACAAGCCCGACGCGATTGAATCGGCGAACTGTTTCCTGGAAGACTTGGCGGCGGGAGGGGTACTGCAGCCACGGGATACGCGCGAAGAAAGCGTTCTGCAGATGGTGCGGATGCGCAAACCCAATTTCATATCGTTCGATGAGTGGAAGATCCTCGATGAGATTGAGCTGCAGCGCGGCGTCGATCGGGGACGAAGCCGTGTCAAGTTTACCACCGTCGAAGAAATGCTGGAGGCCTTGGGCAAACGGACTGAAATGGCCGGCGCGGGAAAATAGCGGTCCGCCAAGCCGAACACAGTTGAGCCGCGATTCAGTAAAAATGTCCAAAATTGTACGCGCAGATTCGTGCAGATTTACTTGACAGGCGCCGGCGAAAATGTTAGTCTGGTGCTAACGAACTAAACTTATTATAAGCAAATTTATTCCGTCCCCCGGCGCCCCGCACCCCGTGGGGCGTCTCTCATTTCTGGATCCGTTCACGTCACTTGATGCAGATACCGGCCCTGGGGATCTTCGGGCGCGCCTACTCCCACTCTCTCTTGTCATCGGAACATTGCTCTCTTCTAATTTGCGGCGGATTGCGTTAACCTCCGCAACCGTAGACGGGCGCCGATACGGAGAGCAGCGATGGACGCAAGCGATATCATTCTCGAGCACATCAGGGCAAACGACGAAGAATTGAGTTACATCGCCAAGGACATCTGGGATCATCCACAGGTGGCGCTGCAGGAAGAGTATGCCGCCAAGTTGCTGGCGCGGAAGCTGGAAGAGGAAGGCTTTTCTATCAGCTGGGGCGCCGGCGGGATGCCGACCGCGTTCATCGCCGAATGGGGTGAAGGCGCGCCGACAATCGGCTTCCTCGGCGAATACGATGCCTTGCCCGGTTTGTCACAGCAGCTCGCCAGCGAAAAGTCCCCGATTGAAGCCGGTGGCGCCGGGCACGGCTGCGGCCACAATTTATACGGCACCGCCTGTATGGCTTCCGTCATGGCGCTGAAAGCGGCAATGGAGCAGGGCGGCATCGAAGGCAAGATACGCTTTTATGGCTGCCCGGCGGAGGAGACCCTGGTGGGCAAGACCTTCATGGCGCGCGATGGCGTTTTCGATGATCTGGACGCCGCAATCAGTTGGCATCCGGGCGACACCAATATCACTTGGAACGGCTCGTCGCTGGCGATGAATTCATTCAAAGTGAACTTTCACGGCGTGGCCGCCCATGCCGGCGGATCGCCCTGGCTGGGGCGGAGCGCGCTTGACGGCGTGATGCTCATGGATGCGGGCGTCAATTACATGCGCGAGCATGTCCCGCCAGAATCGCGGATTCACAGCGTGGTCACCAGCGGCGGGCAGGCGCCGAATGTCGTGCCGGCTTTCGCGCAAGTCTGGTATTTTGTGCGGGCGCCGCAGCGGGAGCAGGTTGAGGAGATGTATCGTTGGATGCAAGATATCGCCAAGGGCGCGGCGCTGATGAGCGGCACAACGCATGAGATCGAATTCATCACTGGCTGTTACGACATCTTGCCGAATCGGGTGATATCCGATCTGCTCTACGACAAGATGGCCGCCGTGGACGACATGGCATTCACGGAGCAGGAACGGCAGTTCGCCCGCCAGCTTCAAGCCACTTTTCCGGACGGCTCGGTCCAGAATGGCTATGACTGGATGCAGAAGTCGACCAGCGTTGAGTTGGATCCGGGGACGATGGACGATCCCCTGTGGGAAGGCGTCTTCCCGCATTCGCCGACGCCACCGCGTTTGGGTGGTTCGACCGAGGTGGCGGATGTCAGTTGGATCACGCCGACAGGCCAGATTACGACAACTTGCTGGCCCCTGGGCACGCCCGGCCATAGCTGGCAGACGGTGGCGTCGTCCGGCTCGAGCATTGGCGCCAAAGGCATGATCTTCGCCGCGAAAACGATGGCGCTCGCTGGTCTCGACTTGTTGACCAAGCCCGACCTGGTGGCGGCGGCGCAAGCCGACTTCGAGCGCGCGCGCGGCGGCAAGACTTATGTCACGCCGCTGCCGCCGGAAGCCGTGCCGCGATAGATGAAGCCAGATTCCACACCGCAAGGCGTCGTCGCCGGCAGTATTCCGCTCTTCGCCGGTCATCCGTCTTCAGATCTGTTGCCTGTTGAAGCGCTCCAGCGGGTGATTGGGGCCGCCTGGCAGGGCCGGGGCGTCGCTCGCTTTCTGAATTACGGCGATGAACAGGGAAACCCGCAGCTGATCGAATTTCTGGTTGAGCGACTCAATCGAAGGGAAAACCTGGGCATCAGGCGCGAAAACCTGATGATCATCGGCGGATCGACCGGCGGCGTAGGCATGATCACGCAGCACCTAACCGCCCCCGGCGATGCGATACTGGTGGATGCGCCATCTTATCGCGACGCGCTGCATATTTTTCGCGATCATGGGCTGGAGATTTGCGCCGCGCCGATCGACGATGACGGCATCATTGTCGCCGAGCTGGAGCGCAACCTTCGGGAGCTTAAGGCGAGTGGAAAGACCCCGCGCTTCTATTACGTCGTGCCCAGTTTCCAGAATCCCTCCGGCATTATCATGGCGGTCGAACGGCGGCGGGAAGTCATCAAATTGAGCCGCGAGTACCGTTTCGCCATTGTCGAGGACGATGTCTACAGCGATCTTCGTTTCGAGGGCGCATTGCCGCCGAGTTTCTATGCATTGGCTGACGGCGAAAATGTATTGCGGCTGGGCACCTTTTCCAAGACGCTGGCGCCGGGCTTGAGAATCGGCTGGCTTATTGCGTCTGCGGAGCGGATCGCCGGCTTCGTTGAGAGCGGGCTGCTGCGCATGGGCGGGGGCGCTAATCCTTTTAGCGCGGCGGTCGTCGCTGATTATTGCCGCAGCGGCGCCTGGGAGGCCCATATTCAGTGGCTGCGCGGCCAATACAGGCGGCGCCGGGATATCGCGCTGGCGGCGTTGGACTCATGTATGCCGAAAGACGTCGAATGGACGCGCCCAACTGGCGGCTATTTTATATGGCTGCGCCTGCCGCCATCCGTCCGTGTGGACGCGCTGGATGCACGAGCGAAAGAACAGGGCGTTTATTTCGCCTCCGGCAAAGGCTTCTTTGTCAACCCGGAAGATGGGGCGCATCACCTGCGGCTTTCATTTAGCTTCTTGCCGGTCGCCGAGCTGCAAGCTGGCATCGAGATTCTGGGGGATCTCATCGCGCGGATGATTGCGTAGCGAATCATGCCGGACATTTCAACTGCTCGAGACATCAGACATGAGATCAAGCAGAAAGGTTACAGCCTGCTGCGCGCGAGCGACCTGCGCATGTCGGACGAATTGCGGCAGTCTTGGCTCAGCCTTTCGATTGATTACGCCGATTTGCCGGCTGACGACTACTTGCCCGGCGGCGCGCACTATCGATTCCGCCGATATGGCCGCTTCCGTTTGTCCCCGCTGACGGGCGGGCTGGCGCGTTTGCCGCACAAAGATTACTTCCAGAGCGCCGATATCAATTGCGTCACTGGCGGTATCATTCGCAAGTTCGCTCCGCTGTTGGATACCACTTTTGACAACCCATTTCTGCGCGAATTCATCCGCTTTGACTTCGCTCGGTTCCCGCTTGAAGACATCCAATTGAAGCACGATTGGGAAGTGCAGGCGCATTTGATTCGCGTCACGGCTGACGATAGCGAGCAGGGACATCCGACGCCGGAAGGCGTTCATCGCGACGGCGCCGCGTTTGTCGCCGTGCATCTGGCTGAGCTGGTCAATACGCAGGGCGGAGAGGTCTCCATCTACGATGATGATCGCCAACTCCTGACGACATTTCGCCTCGAGCAAGTCCTGGACAGTTATCTCTTCAATGACGCCATATTGTGGCACGCGGCCGCGCCCATCTTCCCGCTGGTGGCGGCGCACAGGGCGATTCGCAGCATCCTGACCTTTGATTATCATCCGACGGTCGCCGGCGACGACAGCGAGTGGACTGGTTGAAAAAGAAAGCCCGCCGGGGCGGACTTCTCGCCGATGTCGTGCAGGGAAGAAAGGACTCGAACCTTTAACCTTGTGCTCCAAAGGCACCTGCTCTGCCGATTGAGCTACTTCCCTCAATAGAGTAGCAATTGTAGCAGAATCCACCTATCGCTCAAGGTTGAACCCTGAGGCGCTCGTAGGCATCCTCCGCCAACTTTGAAGAGTCGTGCTTGCTTCAACTGTCCTGCGTCGGATGAACTATCGATGTGGCGTACGCATCGGATGGCCTGCTTGCAATGGGCGGATTGACATGCTAACATTGCGGTCTTACGCAATATATCTATTCAGAACGAGCAAGGAGGCAATGGATGCAATCCAAATTCTTGGCGGGCATCGTCGCATGTTTACTTATGTTCGGCATAGCGTCCGCTCAAGAATATTCCATTCGCGCGAATCGAGGGCTTAACCTGAGAGCCGCGCCCAGACTCGATGCCGCAATCGCTGACACCGTTCCAGCGGGCGCTATTCTTCAAGTGGTGGGAAAGTCGGGCAGTTGGCTGCAGATCCGCCGAGACGCGGGCGATGTCTGGCTGGCGGATTGGGTCAGTTACAGCCGCATCGACGCCAACGCGCCAGCGGAATCTCCAGCGCCGACAAGGCAAATTGACAACTGCTGCTTTGTTGATCGGCAATGCCAAAGCGATCAGGAATGGATTGCCGGCTACAACGCATTTCAGAACGGGCAATGCGTCGCGCCCGCCCAGCCTCAGCCAGCGACGCCCGCTCAACCTGCATCCAGCGCGCCGGCAAACGTAGACAACTGCTGTTTCGTTGATCGCCAATGTCATAGCGACGCGGACTGGCTAAACGGCTATTGGGCATTCCAAAACAATCAATGTCCCGCGGCGCCCGCCCAGCAAACCGCGCCCAGCGCGCCTACGCGCCCCGTGATCCAAGGTTCAGATCGCTTTGTGCGCCATATCGGCGTGGTTCTGGATTTGATGGAGAGGGAAGCGCCAGAATGGTACAACTATGTGATAAACGGACTGAGCTTCATCGTTGAAGTCCCCATCCCCGATCAGGACGCGACGCACACATGCACTGCGCTCGCGTATACGCGCGAAAGAAAAGCCGCCTTGGAATCTTGCTGGGTCAACAAGTTTCAACTCTGGGGTATGAGCGCCAAGTATGATCAACTCGGGGCAGCTACGGCGATAGTCCATGAGGCCTGCCACGTGCATCGATATGAGGCCGGGTTCGTTTATGATGCGGCGACACGCGACCGCGAGGAAACGGTGTGCCGGGAACGCGGGGCAGGAGTACAAGTGGCTCTTGATCCTCACCAGAAGTACTGGAAGTACACCTATGCGGATACCGGAGAACCTTCAATTAACGTGCAAAGACGGTGGTGCGCGGAAGGGTATCATCCAGAGCTATATTGTCCGACGTTCCAACGGCTGCGAGGCGGATAAACCTGCCAAGCGCGGTCTTTCCGCCCGCCTCTTAAGGGTCTCCGCTCTCGGGCTGGCGAACGCCGATCGCCTCATCAAGCGGCACGACAAAGGCGACGCCGTGCCTGGGCTGGGTCATGTCGCCCATGACGGCGCGCGCTTCTTCCAGCATGGTAGGCACCTGCTCCTTTGACATGACGGAGAGGATGACATGGTTGGTGTGTTCCATGCCGCGCAAGACATGAGCCATCAAGCTATTCATGGAGCGGCCGCTGTGCATGGGCAGTTCGATATGTTGTTCGTCGATGATCTGCTGCAAGCTGTACAAGCCCACGCTTTTAATCAAGGTGACACCGGGCGCGCCTGCCGCCTGCCAGCGCCGGGCGACTTCCAGACCATTTTCTACGTTGGAAGTAATCAAAATGACGAGTTTCATTTCATCCCCTTTCTGTGCTGGCGGCGAAAGCTTGGCGGCTGCCTTGCTTCTCGCTATTGCCTTGGAATACCCAGCGCACCATCGGCGGGGTCAGGACCGTTGTCAATAGAATGACCATGAAGAGCGACGCGTACAGTTCGCTGCCGCCGTCCAGGATGCCACTGGTCAAGCCAATTGAGATAATGATCAGCCCGACTTCGCCGCGCGATATCATGCAGACGCCGACCCGCAGCGACTCGCGCAGATTGAAGCCGCCCGCGCGGGCGCCAAAGCCGGCGCCGAGCACTTTGCTAATCACCGCCATCAGAAGCAGTACGAGCATGAATGGAAGCGCGTCAAGCGGAAAGGCGCTCAGATCCGTCTCCAAGCCGACATCGACAAAGAAAATCGGCACCAGGAAGACGTAGGCCAGGTGGCTCATTGTCTGTTCGATATCGTGTTTCATAACGGGACCCAATTGGCTCAAGCCGACGCCGGCGATGAAGGCGCCAGTGATCGCGGCGACGCCGCCTAGATATTCCGCCGACCAGCCGAAGAGCAGCGCGCTCACCAGCGCGAAAATCGGGATGCCGTAGGCTTGTGACAATTGCGGTCGGCCCTGGATCCAATGCATGATTCGCGGCAATACATACCAAGCCAAGAGGAAGGCGACTACGATATAACCTGCCATTTGCACGATGATGAGGAGCAACTCGCTGATATCCCCGCTTCCCCCGCCTGCTCCGGCGCCGGCCAGCACAAGCGTCAGCGAAACAGCCAAGATGGCGAGCACATCGTCGATCAGCGCCGTGGCGAGCAAGGCGTTGCCCTCTTTGGTATGCAGGTAGCCCAACTCAAGAAGGACTTGCGCCGATATGCTGACGGAGGTGGCAGCTAGCGTGACGCCGGCAAAGAAGGCCGGAATCATGTCATAGCCGGCCGGCAGCAAGACCACGGCGGTCAGGGCGATCGGCACGACCACACCCAGCACGCCGGCGAAAACCGCCACCTTGCCGACCTTCGCCAATTCGCTCAAATGCACTTCCAAGCCGATGTTGAACATCAGCAGCAGCACGCCCAGCTCGGCGAATTCCTTGATCGTGCCCTGCAGGTCCACGCCCTGGAGAATGCCCCAGTGCAGCATATCCAGCACCGTCGGTCCCAGGATTAAGCCGACGATCAATTGGCCCAGGACGCGCGGCTGATTGAGCAGGCGGGCGATCGCGCCGCCGGCCCGCGACGCCAGCAAGATGACGCCAAGCGCGAGCATCAATGGGATGAAGGGATTGACGCCGGCTGTTCCACCATTTGTCGTCGCGGCGAAGACAGGCGCCTGGCCATAGGCGATAATCAGAGCGAGCGGCAAAGCGAGAATGAACAGACGGCGAGATAACAGTCCACGCAAGCGATTCAACGGTGATTGCCTTTCTCCACTCCTTCTTGCCATCTAGCATAGCATTATAATGGAATCGCGGTTTCTGGCTTATGAATAGGGAGATGCTTCATGAAAATCAATTCGCTGGAGCTTTTCACGGTCCCGCCCCGCTGGCTATTTCTAAAGGTGACAACGGATGACGGCTTAGAAGGCTGGGGCGAGCCGATCGTCGAAGGGCAGGCGGGCACCGTTCGCGGCGCGGTCGAAGATATGGCCGATTTTCTCATCGGGCGTGATCCGCGCCAGATTGAGGACATTTGGCAGACGCTGTTCAGGGCGCGTTTCTATCGCGGCGGTCCGGTGATGATGAGCGCGATCGCGGGGGTGAATCAGGCGCTTTGGGATATCAAGGGGAAATTTCATGGGCAGCCGATCTATGACATGCTCGGCGGCAGAGTGCGCGACCGCGTGCAGATTTACGCCGGCATCAGCGGTGAGACACCAGCGGACGTCGCCTTGCAGGCGCAGCAGCGCAAGGACGAAGGCTTGGGCGCGATCAAGATGGGTGCAGTGAACACGGTTCATTATATGGATACCTTCCAGCACATTGACGACGCGGTCGCGCGGGTGGCGGCGGTGCGAGAGCAGGTAGGGAAGGACTTCAGCATCGCGGTCGATTTCCACGGCAAAGTGCATAAACCGATGGCGAAAATGCTGATTCGCGAGCTCGAGCCTTATCACTTGATGTTCGTGGAGGAGCCGATCTTGCCGATGCACAATGAGGCGCTGCTCGATCTCAAGCGCTCGACGTCAATCCCGATAGCCACGGGAGAACGGATGTATTCGCGCTGGGATTTCAAGACGATATTGGCAGAAGGCAGCGTCGATATCATTCAGCCCGATGTGTCGCATGCTGGCGGCATTTCCGAGGTGCTTCGCATCGCGGCTATGGCTGAAGCCTACGATGTCGCGCTGGCGCCGCATTGCCCGCTGGGACCGATCGCGCTCGCTTCCTGCATTCAAGTCGACGCCATCGCCTACAACGCCTTGATTCAAGAACAAAGCCTCGGCATTCACTACAACGAAACGGCCGACCTGCTCGATTATCTGGCCGATCCATCAGTGTTTCGCTATGAAGATGGCTATGTCAATGTGCCGACGGCGCCGGGATTGGGCATCGCGCTGGACGAGGAGAAGATCCGCGCCGCTTCCGATCACAGTTTGCGCTGGCGGAATCCGCTTACGCGACGCCAAGACGGTTCCATCGCCGAATGGTAACGCCGGGCGCTAACCGAAGCGCGCGACATCGACGGCGCCGGCCGAGATGCCATGGAGCAGTTTGTCCACCGCGCGCTCGGCCGAGGCGGCGGCCAGCGCCAAGCCGTGGCCCGTGTAGCCAACGGCAAAGCCGACGCGCGGCATGTGCGGCAAGGTCCCGACCAAGGGCAGCCCATCACAGCTGAAGCCCATGATGCCGCTCCAGCGGTGCGCCACCGGCGCCTTCACATCGGGGAAATACTTGGCCAGATAGCGATCTAAGAAAGCATGCACCTTGGGATTGAGCCGGTCTTCCGTGGTGTCGTTCTCGTCGCTCTGATGCTGCTTGCGCCCGCCACCGAGCAGGAAGCGCCCGTCAAAGGTTGATCTGTAATACATGTAGCCATAGTCACTGTAACCGCAATAGGGAAGGGGAACGTGATCCAGCGGCTCGGTCACCAGGCATTGCGCTCGCATCGGCAGCACCTTGCCGACGAAGTAGGGATCGATCATCGGCGAATAGGCGTTGGTGCAAAGCATGACGTAGCGCGCTTTGAATAGGAATTTTCGCGTGTGGACGCGCACGGCGCCCTTGTCTTCTTCCAGGCGATACAGTTCATTGTTGGCGATCAGTTCGGCGCCGCTCTGCGCCATGACCGTCTTCGCCAGCAGGTAGGGCTGCACGCCGGCATCCAGGGGTTGCTCAATGGCGGCGTAATAGCCGCGACCCATTGGATCATGGCTGTAGTATTCAATGTCAATCCGGTCCGCCGATAGAGCGCGGGCCGCTAGCTCCAGCTCCTTCGCTTCCTCGCGAGTTTCAGCCAGCAGCAGGGAGCCGCTGTTGTCGATCGGCACTTGGAAGGCGCTGTTCGAAATAAACTCGCGCCAGCGACTGAAGCTGCGGCGCGACATTTCCCAGACCTCGCGCGCGACATCATGGCCGTATTCTTCAATCGCGCGGTGATAATAGGTGTCGAGGCCGCTGATCATGAAGCCGGCGTTGCGTCCGCTGGCGCCTAGCCCGACATCGCGCGCATCGGTGACGACCACATCGCGCCCGTGGACTTGCTTGGCGAAATAGGCAGCGGCGCCCCCAGCCAGACCGGCGCCAACCACCAGGAGGTCGATTTCGCGTTCTTTCTGTTCGGCGCGTTGCCAGTGGGATACGGTCATTACGTTGTCTTTGCTTCGGATACGATACGTTTGTCAAACATGGAATATTGTTGAGGCTGAGCTTCTTGGGGAGTCTTTTCATATAACGACGTCGACGACAAACGAGACTTTGCGATCGTTACATACTCAGGGTTGATGTCGAAACCAATGAATTGTCGATTAAGTCTTTGGCATGCGACGGCTGTTGAACCGCTACCGATAAATGGGTCAAGTACGATCTGTTGTTTCCGAGTTGCTAAAGTTATGAGAAACTCAAGAATCGAAACTGGCTTCTGGGCCTCATGCCAACGATGCTCATCTTCTTCAAACCAGCGCTTGATGAGATTGTTAGGATTCTTGCCGTCGGATTGCACAGCTGCAACGTTCATGGCCCCCACTTCGTTCTTCAAGACCACATCTGTAATCGTATGAGGATACGGTTTAAAGAACCAAGCGATAGGTTCCCATATGGGTGCAAGATTGCCCAGTCGCCAGCCTGACCATTTTTCCGAGTCCTTATCCAATCCGCGCCTCGACATAACAATGCTAATTCGTTGCGCACGGTGATGGGCATTAGGTTTTTCCCATGCCAGAATATCTTTGAGCAGGAAACCACTATCTTCCAGGGCGACAATTGCCCGATGCAGCGTCCTACGAGCACCAAAGATGAACAAACTAGCCCCGTCTTTCATTTTCGGATATAGCAGCGAAGCCCACGCAAAGCACCAGTCTTGATATTCCTTTGGGATGGCTCGATCCGCTTCGCTCCAGCCTCTAATAGGCTTTCCTCGGCGCTTGAAACCGCTTTTCCCCTTTTGTGCCGGGGACTGTCCTAATAGCGCGGAATTAGTGTTGTTATGTAATACATCCCAATCATCAAGGCTGATGCCATAAGGAATATCAGATATACAACAATGAATCGAATCATCATTTAGGAGAGGTATTAGCGCCAGTGCATCGCCGGCTACAATGTCATTCAGGATTTCATCCATTTAGGGCTCTACTTACTCTGTCCATCGACTTGCGAATTACTTCGATTTTCTGGTCGATTTTTTCTGCTCTTATGAGTCGCCTTATCGCATCCTCGCGCGACAGTTCATGATGGCCTTTCTTTACCGATTCCCAGTACGAGATTTCCTGTAGACCAACCGCATGTATTTCATTAATCTCCATCTGCTTGTAACTCCGCAATTCGTCATAGCTAGTTGCAGTAATTGCGACAATCTCATCATCTACCGCTTCCCAATATCGTCGAGCATCCTTTTGAGGCGAAAGCGACCGCGCGACATTCCAAATACGTTCCAACTTTTCATTTGCGGCATGATCTAACAGAAACCGAACATGAACATACGAAAGAAGCGTGACATTGTGTTCTTCAGCCTGTTCATAAATTTGACTAGAGCGATTAGGGTACTGGTACAACGGCCCGACGAGACATGCGTAAGTATCGTTTCGACGCCAATCATTCAGCGCTGTGACTTTAAAGTCTTTCTGATTCTTTGCTGTACGGCTCAGTCGAAAGGCCTTAGCGTCCCCAACTATCGAGTATTCTTCAGTAACTCCTCGAATGTCTGCGGAGTCTCCACGTACGCGGATGACTTCTGACTCTATGCCGAGAATGTTGAAAGATCGGTTTAGTAGGATATCGCAATATTTTGCCCATAATTTTTCTTCAGAAGAATCATGGCTGAATCGCTCTGGAATAATGCCGCAACTGAGAAGCTGTCCTCCCACACCATTGGATGTTAATTTGCTGACCTCGTGTTCGAGCAATTTGAACGGATCTTCCGAATTTGCACACGATGCGACAAGGGAAACAGATTCGAGTCTATTCACTTGTTCTCCTTTGTTGCTCTGGTAATCAACTCGCCTTCTACGTGCTTACTTAGCATATGTCCAAGGTTGATTCGTCATCGGAATCATCACATATTATAGCGATAAGTTTGGCATTGCAGCCGTGCTTTCCTTGGAGAGGTTCGTGATGCGGTGAGTCTTCCTCTAGGGTCATCCAGAAAGTACCGCGAAATTGCCAAAAGGCATAGACACAGAATGAACAAAGCGGACGAGATTCATTCCGGGGCAACAACCGCTGACCGCAGTTCACCTTCGAAGCTGTTTGATTTGAGCGGGTTTCTAGGACATCGGCTAAATCGGTGTTAGAATGATTACGGTTGATATTCTCGACCAATAGCAAAGACGTCAAACGTGGGAGGCTATAAATGAGAGCTGTTAAGAGCTTCATAATACTGTTCGCATTGCTGCTGCTGGTGGCGCCATTTGCCGCCGTTTCAGCAGACGGTCACCTGCCCGATCTCGGCGGGCGCACGGTGACGGTAGCGGTGGAAAACGCCTATATGCCCTTTAACGTCATCGATGAAGAAACAGGCGAAGCGGTCGGTTGGGACTACGATACGCTGGGTCTCATCTGTGAGTTGCTGAACTGCGCGCTCGATTGGATTGAAACCAGTTGGGAAGGCATGATCGTCGCCGTTTCCAATGGCGAGTACGATATGGCGGCAGACGGCATCACAATCACGGAAGAGCGGGCGCAGATCGTCGATTACTCGATCGGTTATATTGATCTGTCTCAGAAGTTCATGGTGCGCGTTGATGAAGATCGTTTCGCCAATGCGGAAGAATTCGTCGCTGGCGATTTCATCATCGGCGTACAAGTGGCGACGACGAATTTCGAGGCGGCGTCGGGCTTGGTCGGCGAAGATCGCATCGTGGCGTACAGCGAATTCGGCTTTGCGGTACAGGCGCTGATCAGCGGCGATGTTGACGGCGTCGTTATTGATGACGTCGCGGGCCAAGGCTATACCGGGCTGAACGCGGACAAGATCAAGCTGTTGCCGGATGAACTTACCAAAGAGCAGCTTGGCTTCATCTATCCGCAAGGATCGGACCTGGTTGAGCCCTTCAACGCCGCGCTGGAAGTCATCATGGCGGACGGCCGTTTGCAAGCTATCAACGACAAATGGTTTGGTAGCGAAGAGGAAGCGGACATGGCGCTGCCCGACTTGGGCGGGCGCGTCGTCACCGTAGCCGTCGAAAATGCCTACATGCCCTTCAACGTGATAGATGAGGAGACGGGCGAAGCGGTTGGCTGGGACTATGATACGCTCGGCCTAATCTGCGAGTTGTTGAATTGCGCGCTCGATTGGATTGAAACCAGTTGGGAAGGCATGATCGTCGCCGTTTCCAATGGCGAGTACGATATGGCGGCAGACGGCATCACGATAACAGAAGAGCGGGCGCAGATCGTCGATTATTCGATCGGCTACATTGATCTGTCGCAGAAATTTATGGTGCGCGTTGACGAAGATCGTTTCGCCAATGCGGAGGAATTCGTTGCCGGCGATTTCATCATCGGCGTGCAAGTGGCGACGACGAATTTCGAGGCGGCGTCGGGCTTGGTCGGCGAAGAGCGCATCGTTGCTTATAGCGAGTTTGGCTTTGCCGTGCAGGCGCTGATTAGCGGCGATGTCGATGGCGTGGTCATAGACGATGTCGCGGGCCAAGGCTATACCGGGCTGAACGCGGACAAGATCAAATTGCTGCCCGATGAACTCACCAAAGAACAGCTGGGTTTCATCTATCCACAGGGTTCGGACCTGGTCGAGCCATTTGACGCGGCGCTGGAGGTCATCATGGCGGACGGCCGGCTGCAAGCCATCAACGACAAGTGGTTCGGCGCCGACGCTTGAGCGGTCCGCTAGCGAGCGCCACGCTGCGATTTGAAGCGCGACGCAGTGGGACGGGGATAGCCCTGTCCCACTTTGCATTTTCGCGAAGGAGACAGCAAGGGATGCATGATGTCGGCGCCGGATAGGGAATCCAACCTGGATGAGATCATCGCCGAGTCTCGAGGCCGGGCAATGCGATACGCTCGCCTCTATACATTTCCCTATTGGTTTCTGTTTCTGGTGATTCTCGGCGTCTTGCTCGCCATCAGCATCCTGACCAATTCGGTCTATTCCAATATATTTGGGCAATTGATTGAAGGCGTTGTCATGACGCTTTTTGTCAGCGCCACCTCGTACGCCACCGCGCTGTTCATTGCAATAATCGTCGGCATTATACGCTCGAATCCGCCCGACCCGCCGCAATCGCGCCAGACATTGAGACGGGCTGTATTGCGCGTCTTGCGTATTGGCTTGTTCAATATCTGTACCGTGTATGTCAACGTGATGCGCGGCATTCCGATACTCATCGTGCTTTTGGTGACGGCCTTCATCATCGTGCCCGCCATGCGCGATGTGCTCAACGACGCTGTGCTGGTGGGCATCCGGGATGTGCTTGGCAATTCCGACATACCCGACATCATTTGGCGCGGCAGCTCGCCGATGACGGCGATCGTCGCCCTGGGCGCGACCTATGGCGCTTACATGTCGGAGACGATTCGAGCGGGAATACAGTCAATTCCCAAGGGGCAGTTTGAGGCCGCTTATTCCGTCGGCATGACCTACTGGCAGACGATGAGATCGATCGTATTGCCGCAAGCCTTTCGCAATGTTCTGCCGCCGCTGGGCAACGACTTCGTGGCGATGATCAAGGATTCGTCGTTGCTGGCATTCCTCGGCATTCGCGATGTCACGCAGATTGCCAAGCTGTCTTCGGGGCGGTCGTTTCGTTACGTCGAGACTTACGCGGTGACAGCTTACATCTACTTGACGCTGGTGATCCTCGCTTCGACCTTGGTCAATCTGCTGGAGGACACCATCAATATCGAGCGCGAAACGCCACGACTGGTGCGGCGATTGCAGGCTTTGGTCCCGGGTAAGAAAAAACGCGAACCGATCGTTGAGTCCTTCGATTAGGCGCTACTCGTTCGAGTAGAAGCCGACTTTGTTGCCTTCGGTATCGAGCACCCAGGCGACGAAGCCGCCGCCGGCGTTCTCGCCCAGCGCGGTCTTAGGCAGCAGCACCTCGCCGCCAGCATCGGGCACGCGCGTTAAGGCAGCGTCCAGGTCTCCCGTGATCGTGAAGTATACCATGGTGCCTTCGGTCGAGGGCGTATAACCGTATTGGGGATTGTGGACCAGGCAGCCGCCAATCTGGCCGTCATGCGGGAAAACGCCGAGCATGCTGCCCATTGTCTCGCGCGAGTCGTTGATAAAGAGCTGCGTGCCGATCACCGTTTCGTAAAACTGAACGGCGCGCTCAAAATCTGCCACGGGAACCTCGAACCAATTGATTACGGACATATCATTCTCCTCAAGGTTGCATTGCCAAAGTCACATCATAGTCGCAAACGCAGCGACGATAAACGGTATCTCGGCTGAATCGATTGCGGATGGTATGCGGGGTGGAGAGGCTCGGCGCTAGCGCTGGCTTTGCAACTGGCTTTCGTCCGCTTCTGTCGCCGTCAATTCGTCGAGATCACCCTCAGCTTCGGCCGACAGTCTTTGACGCGTCATTTGTTCAGCGCGGTCTAGGCTATCGTCCGTGTCGATCTCTTCGATCGCGCTAAGGTAGTCATCGTTGAGTTGCTGGCTGTAGAATTGGACTTCGTCCATGGCGTCGATGGTGTCTTGCAGTTTGTCGATCTCGTCTTTGATTTCGATGCTGAGGCGCTGGCCGCGAGTGCTGCCGGTGTCCTTCGTGCCGAGCAGCGACATCTGGGCGTATACCGTGCCCAATGCCGACAAGGTGCTTTCCAGGTGGATTTCGGCGCGTTTGATAGTGCGGGCGCTCGCCTCCAGGCTCATCAGCTGTTTCTGCAGCAATTCCAGCTGCAAGAGGCGGTCACGGCGCGTCTGCTCATTCTTGTCATTCTTGATCAAGTTCTTGACTTTGGCGATCTTGCGCGGCACTTGCTGCAAGTCGCGGGCGGCCAGGTCGTTGTCCTCAAAGTAGTCGATGCGGTTCGCCAGATTGTACATGTGGGCGATCCAGTCATTGATGTCGCTGATGAGCGTGCGTTTGCGCGTTCGCATGGCGCCGCGCGCGGCGTCCGCCAGCTTGAGCATATTGCGGCGATACTCGAAGGCATCGCGCAGCCGCTCGCGGGAGACGCGGTTGCGGATGTTTCTCAGGTCATATTCGCGTTCAAAGTCCTCCGCGAGGGCTTGTTCGGTCGCTTCGGGATCCGCCAGTGTGGAAGCGACCAGCACCGTCTCGGCTAAGCCGCCCAGTACCAGCCAGAACCAAGGCTGCCACTCGATAAAGGGCAGGCTGACATCCCCGACGAAGAGAAACAGAATGAGCGTCACCATGAGCGTGACGAGCGTTTCCCAACGCAGCAAGGCATTCGCCAGAAGCGTGCCAAAGACCTTCTGCCGCGCTTCGCTGTTCACCGTCATGTTTTCGTTGATCCTTTAGATGGAATCAAGATTTCGGACGCAATCGCGAGCTTCGACTTGGATTGGCTTAGTCGGCGCCCAGCAGACGCTGCCGGCGCTCCTCCAATTGCAACTCGACCTGGCCGATCCCCACCGTATCCTCGATCTGGTCGGACAGCTTGCGGCTGGCCAATTCGGCGCGCGCGTCTTCCTGGTCAATCTGCGAATAGATGGAATCCAGCAAGCTATCGATTTCCTGGTCGCCGGAAGTATCAAGCTTGTCCATGCTCTTCAGCGTCTTGGTCATCACTTTCTTGGTCTCCGCCAATTCGAGCAGCGAGCGCATTTTCTCGCGTTCCTGCTTGATCGTGGTCAAGCGGCCCTCCAGCTTCAGGCGCATATTCAGCATGCCTTGGTACTGCTCTTCCTGCGCTTGCCATTGCTCGAAATATTCCTGCGCCAGTTCCTGCTTGGTGTTGAGCTCCGCTTGCGCCGCCGCCGCCAGATCGTCCTTGCCGCGCAGAATCAGCGTGTCGATATCGCGATCCAGCTTGTCCGACTGATTGGAGAATTCTTCATACTTGCGTTTCAGGGTGCGCACCGAACCGCCAACGGTCGCCGCGGAATCTTCAAGCGCTTCCAGGTTGCGCTCGACCTGCCGGATGTATTCATCCATGACCTTCAGCGAATTCGTCTCCAACGCACGGTCAATCATGCCGTGCAGGTTGGCACTAAAGAGCGTTTGGACCTTCTGTAATATCGATGGCATGTTCGGATTATCCCTCAATTGAGCTTGACTAGGCGCGCCGCGGGTTGCCGCCAGTATAGCATAGTTCAGAACGGAATTTCAAAAGGCGACTTTGCTCGCATATCTTTGTTTACGGATGATTTACAAGCGAGTTGCGCTGGGCATTCAAGGTCAGTGCGCGGTCCGCTTGATGGCCATCAGGTCTGACAAAATGGCGTAGCCGGTCTCGAGTTTGCCGGCGCCGGCGCCAATCAAGGTGATATCGCCCATGAGATCAGTCTCCAGGGTGATGGCGTTGGTCGAGCCGCCGACGCTCGCCAGCGGATCGTCGAGGGGCAGGCGGGTGGCTTTTACCGAGCCTCCGGCCGGCGTCACGCTGGCGATCAGCTTATAGCGTTGCCCAGCCGCTTTGGCAGCAGTGATATCGCCCGCGCTGATTTTTGTGATGCCGCTGACGTCCAAGTCCGCCAGCGCGAAACTTCTGCCAAAGAGGGCGTTGCCGAGAATCAGAAGTTTGCCGGCGGCGTCCCAGCCCTCGACATCGCCCCTTGGGTCGGTCTCGGCGTATCCCAATTCCTGCGCTTGCGCCAGCGCATCATCGTAAGACATGCCTGTTTCCATCTGCGTCAGGATGTAATTGGTCGTGCCGTTGAGGATGCCGCGTGCCGAGCGAATCGCGCAGCCAGCAAGCGCGTCTTCCGCCAGATGCATCGTCGGCGTGCCAGCCATGACGGTGGCTTCGTAACGCATTTGCACTCCCTTGTCGCGCGCCTTCGCCCGCAGATTGGCATAGTCCAGGGCGACCGGTCCCTTGTTGGCGAGCGTCAGGTGCAGGCCAGCGTCCAGCGCCTGATGACAATATTCGAGCGCCGGCTGCGCTGTTTCCAGATTGGTCGGGCTGACTTCGACCAAGGCATCGGCTTCGCGCGCCCCGATCATATCACCCGCGGTCAGGTCCCGGCGCAAGCCCGGCTGCGTGGGATAGTTGTCGAAGCTGCCGCCAGCCGCCGCCTCAAGCAGCGATGGTATTTCCAGCCCGGATGAATGGTAAAGCGTGCCCTTGCTGACGGTTACGACGCCGATGATCTGAGCCGCGAAATTGTGTTTGCGCTGGAGTTCGAGCCCCTTGTCGCGCAGGATCTCGGCGAATCCCTGGCCGACGACGCCGAATCCAATCAGGATGAGCTTCATATTCGTTTCCAATTCTCAATCGGCCGATAACGCGCCGTATGATACATCGGCCGCCCCCGGCGACAAAAGACTCGTTCTGTTTGATGACGGCGCTGAGCTAGCCGGTTAAGCCAAGCGCTTCGACGGCCGCCAGCGCCTTGTCGACGCTCTCTTGAGGACGAACCCCGATCTGCTGGTCAACCAGAATGCCATGCTCGTCGATCACCCAATATGAGCGCGTCGCCGAAATCGGCAATTTGATGATGAAGAGCTTGAAGCCCCAGGCGTCCCAGGCTTCCAGCATTTGGTGATCGGGATCCGAGAGCAGATCGTATTGCAAGTTCTGGCGGCGTTTCCAGCTCGCGAGCACATTGACACTGTCCGAACTGACGCCGAGGATGACCGCGTTATGCGATTCAATTTGGGGAAAGACATCGCGGAAGGAACAAGCTTGATTATTGCAGCCCATGGTATTGGCTTTGGGGAAGGCGAAAATGATCACGCGCCGGCCGCGAAAATCGCTCAGCCGCACGGTTTCGCCGTCTTGATTTTGCAGCTCAAAGTCGGGCGCCGCTTGTCCGATGGTCGGCATGATATCCGCTCCACGCGCTAGGAAGGGCTATGCCTTCAGTATAACAAAAGGCTTGGCAAGCCGCGGGTGAGGTCAATCGGCAGCGCATAAGCCTCAATGACTTTCGAGCCCGTGTTCGGCGTCTTCTTCGCGCGCGACGCGTTGGCCTGCGGCGATGTTTACGCGGCTGAGCAGGTAGCCGCCCAGCAGGAAGAGCAGAATCAAACTGAGAATGGCGGGCCGACTGCTGCCTAGAGCGATGCCGGCGAAGGCGAAGATAAGCGGTCCAGCAATCGAAGCGAACTTCTCCATGATGCTGTAAAAGCCGAAGAACTCGCCGCTTTTCGCGGTCGGGCAGAGGCTGGCGTAGAGGCTGCGGCTCAATGCCTGGCTGCCGCCCTGCACCATCGCCACCATCAACGCCAGCATCCAGAATTCTACGGTCGCGTTGAGCACGAATCCCCAGCAGGCGACGAGGCTGTAGACGAATAAGGACAGCAGGATGCTACGGCGCGTATCCAGCCAATTCGCCAGCCTGACAAAGCGCGAGCACAGAATCCGCGCGACGATGAGCGCCGCCAGCTCAAAAGCCAGGATAATCAGCGCGATGGTTGGCAGGCTGCTTTGGCGAGCCGGCGGCAGCACTTCAATCTGTGACAGGGCAATAATACTGCCGGGCGCGCCATCCGCTTCGCCGGAGACCTTGACGATATCGAGACGGTGTTGACCGGCTTCGGCGATAGCGATTGTCTCGGTTTCACCATAGCGCACAGTCTCGCTATAGGTGTCAATCGTTAATGGTTCGCCGTCTGCGGTCGTCAGCGTCGCGCCATTCAGAATGAAGCCGAACAAGCCGCCATCGGGCGAGGAGCGATACGTCAAATCCAAATCTTGACCAATGAAGGCGAAAGACTGGGCGCTGTCCTCCGCGTCCGACTCGAAATAGATGATATCGTCAGGTCTGCCGGTGAGCAGCACGGTCAGTTGCCCGAGGAAACCGTCGCCGACAAGTTGATCGCCGGAGATAACAATTTCCCTCCAATCGCCGATTGGCGTGAGCGCGCCTGTGCCCACTTCGTAAACGCCCTCGCCGAAGAATTCGTTTTCAGTGCGGTAGGGCGCGGGCGGCGCGCCGCTGATATCGGCTGGCAAGGCATTCGCCAGGCTGATGCCCAGGACGGGTAGGGCGACGGCGTTGATCAAGATAAAAGCCAGATAGAAGGGGGCGCGGTCATCATTGTGCGCGGGCAGGCGACCGAAAATGATGGCGAAGGGGATACCGGCAAATTGCACCATCAGAATCGCCAGCACCAACTCTTCCAAGCCGAAGCCGAGCTCGGCGCCATAGATGGCCGCTACGGCGATGATCGTGCCGATGGCATCGTTGTAAATCAAAAAAGCAACCAGAAACTTGAACAGCTCCCGGTACTTCCTGATATTCTTGAAAGTAGCCCAAAGCCGCCTGATGCTGACGCCGAGGACGGTTTCGCCGCGCTTGAGTGTTGCGGTCACGGATGGCGGCTCCGGGACCTGGCGCAGAATTGGCAGCGAGAAGACGAGCCACCAAATGGCGACGCTCAAAAAGGAGAGGCGAATGCCGGCGTGCTCGAAGACGCTGTCCGGGATGAAGAGGAACATCGCCACATTGATGGCCAGCAGGATGCCGCCGCCCAGGTAACCCAGCGCATAGCCGCGCGACGAAACCCAGTCGCGGTCTTCTTTGCGGGCGACATGGGGCAGCAAGGCATCGTAGAAGATAATCGAGCCGCCGAAGCCGATCCGCCCGAGCACAAAGAAGAGTGAGGCCAGCAGCCAATCGCCGGTGCTGACCAGAACCAGCAAGCCTGTGCCCAGGACGCCGCCGCCGATGAAGATTGCCAGCAGGCGTTTCTTGCTGCGCATGACATCGGAAACGGTGCCGAGAATGGGCGACAGGATGGCCAAGACGAAGAGCGAGAAGCTGATGGTCAGCGACCAATAGGCGGTCGCTGTCGCCTCGCTGGGCAGCGTACTGCCCGCGACCGTGCTGTAATAGATTGGCAGCAGGCTGGCGAGGATGGTGGTCGCGAAGGCTGAATTCGCCCAATCGTACATGGCCCAGGCATTGATGCGCCGCTTGTACCTTGCGTCTTCCAAACTTTGAGATTCGGCCATCGTCTGATGCCTTCCTCCGGGTTGACCGGTTGCAATGCAAAGATACATCGAAATGGACGGCGCGTCACCTAAAGCGCCCGCGGGATTTACTCGATGTCTGCGATATCTCCCCCATTGATCGCAAATTGAATGGGAATCAGCAGCAAGGTATACTGACTCGCTGATTCGATCGATGGGTGCTGGCGGAGCAGAGCGTTAGGGCCGAGCGGTGGAAAGCAGAAGGCTCGCGAGCTTCAGATGCGATTGACATTCAGCGGCGGACTTCGACGGTTCCTCGACCCGGGGCTGATGCTCGTGGTCGTCTTGACTTTCGTGGTTGCCAAGCCAATCTGGGCGGCCGAGGGCGTGGGTTATGGCGGCAACCTGCAGTTTCACGCTTATCGTATTGCTGAAATGGGGAGCAGCTGGGCGCAAGGCGAATTCTTTCCCTCCTGGGCGGAATCCACCTATTGGGGCTATGGCTCGCCCATATTCCATTTCTACGCTAGCTTGACTTATCATATCGCCAGCGCCACCCAGCTGGTATTCAAGGTTGGGGTCATCCCGGCGATCCGCTGGCTGATGCTGCTTTCATTCATGCTGGCTGGCGTGGGCATGTATTTGTTCTGCCGGCGGCGAAGCGGTGCGCTGGGCGCGCTGATTGGCGCGCTGATTTACGTCAACAGCCCCTACTTGCTGCTCATCAATCCCTATTACAACGGCGCGTACCCAGAACTCTTCGCCCAGGGTCTCTTGCCGGTATTGCTCTGGCGGATAGACGCCTTGCGCGACGCCCCTAATTTGCGCAACTTCCTGCTGGTATTGCTTCTCGAGGTCGCGCTAATCAATACGCACAACCTGAGCGCGGCGTTTTTCACTGGCATCGTCTTCGCTTGGCTGGGTTTCGAGGGTTTGGTCCAGCGCCTGAACCGCGAAGCCAGCCAACTGGACTTCCGCGGCGAAGTGTGGGCGGCGCTGGCGCTGCTGCTTGGCGTACTGGCTGCCGCCACCTTCTGGTTTCCCGTGCTGCTGGAGGGGCATACGGTTTCGCTGGAAGGTCTCATTCGGGACCGAGGCAGTGTTCATTGGAGGAGCCTGGGAGCACTGTTAGAGATACCGGACCAATTTTACTCGATAGGGCGCCCCGACCTGGCGGAATCCTTGCATGTCGGCATTGCGCAGTGGACCTTCGCTCTCGCAGGCGCAGTCGGCGCGCTGGCGCTTTATGTACGAGGCTATCGCAGCCGTCATCCGAATGTCTTCCTCGCGGCGATATTCTTCTTCGGACTGTCGCTGGCGCTTATTGCAATGATGCTGCCTTGGGCGCGTTCGCTTTGGCAATCCTTCGGCCCGCTTGGCTATATGCAATATCCGTTTCGGCTCCTGGCGCCCATTGGATTTTGTTGCGCCTACTTGGCCAGCTTGAATGGCTTCTGGCTGCAGCGGCTGGCGGACAGAGCAGGACAGCTTGCAACGGCGATGGCTGTTGCTGCTGTGGTCGTCGCTGGCTTCGCCCTGTCGCGCACGATGGTCTTGAGTAACCAGAATCTGGACTTCGAGGACGAGCGTCAATGGACCACAGACGGCTACAGCGCCACCGCTGACGACGAGTTCTTCCCCGTCACCGCCAGCATAGACGTGGACAAGACGCGCCTGTATGCGGACTACGCCGACGGCTACCCGATTGACAAATTCGACCATGACAGCCTGCCGCCCGGCGCGTCGGCGACGCTGCTGCACAATGGACCCGAGGTGCACGCCTGGCGCGTTCACTCGCCGACGCCCTTTGAATCGACAATCTTGACTTTCTGGTGGCCAGGTTGGACGGCAACGGTCGATGGAAAGCCCGTGCCAGTCGCGCCCTCGGCTTCCTTCGGGTTGATAAGCGCTTCACTCCCCGCCGGCGATTATACTTTGCGCGTTTTCCTTGGGTCGACGCCGGCGCGTGATCTTGGCGACCTGATCTCCACGTTGGCGCTCATCGCTGGCTTGGCGCTTGCCTGGCTCTTGCGGCAGTTGGGCATCGCGCCGCGCCCATACGCTGTCGCCCGACCTATGACAACCAATGAAATCCGTGGCGTCTTGCTCGGCGCCGCAATCATCGCGGTCTGTTTCTATATTGTGTTTTTCTAGCAGCAATAAGATTGTGTCGGTGGGCGACCTGAAAGGCCGCCTTTTCGCACTTTCTTCACGCGAGCTTAGTAGCCGCCCTCGGGATCGGGGCAGGCGCGCCCGGCGCGTTTCACATGCTCACACGTATGCTGGCACTCGAAAACGCTCTGTCTTTTTTGCTTAAGTAACGGGAGATTGCTACGTCTTGGGCGATTCGATTACCACACCTTATCTATAGGCATTGTATGAACCCCCTCGCGCAATCCAAGCTCCGCAAACGGTTTGATCCCGGACTGTTACTAACTCTGCTTTTGACGCTTTTCATCGTTATTCCCTGGCTCTCCAATCCCGGCTTGCCACGCGCTCATGATGTGGAACATCACGTCTTTCGCGCCGCCGAGATGAAACGCAGTTGGCAGCACAGCCTGTTTTTCCCATCTTGGGGGGAGGGCACTTACTGGGGCTACGGATCGCCGATTTTCCACTTTTACGCCAGTCTCACATATTACCTAACCAGCCTGTCGCATGCCATTTTTCGTTTGTCAGCAGCCGATAGCCTGCGCTGGCTGGCGGCGCTGAGCCTGTTGGCTTGCAGCGGCGGTATGTATCAGTTTTGCCGGCGCCGCAGTGGAAGGCTCGGCGCCGTGATCGCGGGCTTGGCCTACGTCTACAGCCCGTACATCATGTACGCTGAACTCTACTGGCGCGCCGCTTATCCCGAGTTCTTCGCCCTTGCGATGTTCCCGCTTATTCTTTGGCGGGTGGACGAATTGCGTGACAGAGCGACACCGCTCAACTTCCTGCTACTAGTTCTGCTGCAAGCCGCGCTGATCAACATGCATAACCTGATGGGGCTGCTCTTGCCAGGTATCGCTTTGACCTGGGTTGTCTTTGAGATGGCGATACAGCGCCTGAATCGCGAAGCGAGCGGGCTGAATTGGCGCGATTGGGCCCCGGCATTGCTGACTATGGGGCTGGGCTTCCTCGCGGCCGCCTCATACTGGCTGCCACTCTTCATGGAGAGCAATTCAGTGAGGCTCGGTACGTCCAACCTTGCCCACCACGGCCGCCACTTTCTCCAGGCCCATCAATTGCTGGGCTTGCCCTGGTCGCTGAACGAAAACGGCTGGCTGTTCCCACATAATACGCTGAGCCTGGGCCTTGCGCAGGTTACCCTCGTGCTTACCGGTTTGGTTGCTGGCGCTTGGCTATATGTTCGCGGCTATCGTCCGCGCCATCCGCAAACCTTCCTGGGGGGCGCCTTTTTTGTGCTGCTGGCATTGGCGCTGCTGCTGTTGATCCATCCCCGTTCATGAAGGAATTGGGCTGCGCTTCGCCCATTGCAGCTTATCATAGTCCCTTGGCGGCTTCTGGGACCATTGGCCGCTTGCCTTGCCATCGTCGCTAGCGCGAATGGCTTGTGGCTGTCGCAACTGGAGGCGCGGCGGCAGCTCTGTCTTGTTGCGCTGGCTGTCAGGCTGCCGATTGTCTTGGTCGCGCCCTTGCTCAATCCACCAAACAAAATCATCGGCGACCTGGATGAATCCATTGTCGGGCTGCATTCCGCCGTAGACTCTGGCACGACAGTTTACCACGAGTTCCTCCCGCGTGTTGCGAATCTGGATGCGCTGCCGCCACCAAATCGGCGCCTGATGGCGGATTATGCCGATGGTTATCCGGTAGACAAGCTGAATCGCTCGCTGCTGCCAGTTGGAGCGCAAGCCGAACTGACCCTTCATTCTCCGCAAGATTTTGAATGGCGCATCAAATCTGACGAAGCTTTCAGCGCCGAAATCTACAATTTCTAATGGCTGGGCTGGCGGGCCGAGGTGGATGGGCGACAGATCGATATTAGCCCATCACCGAAACATGGCTTGATCCCGGCGTCGCTGCCGGAAGATGACGATGTATTGCGCGTCTACCTGGGTTCGACCCCGATCCGCGACGCGGCCGCTGCCGTATCCGCGCTGGCGATCACCCTTACCCTTATCGCCGCCTGGCTTCTGCGCAAGAAACAGCCAATGCCACGACTTTTTTGGATCGCCCCGCCATTATCGCGTGAGTCACTCATGGGCATCCTGCTCGGTGGCGCGATTGCGGCTTGCGCTCTGCTACTGCTGGAGACCATCACCGCTTATGCAGCTTAGTAGCCGCCCTCAGGATCGGGGTAGGCGTGCCCGCCACCATAGCTGAAGAAGCTGCTTGAAGGGGTAGCGGTAGGGGCGGCTTGGGCAACGGGCGGCAGCGGGACCTCATAATCGATCGGCAGGGAACTGATCACGGCTTTGGTAGTCAGCGTGAATAGAGCCATCCAGCCAATATCGCCGTCCGCGTTTACTTTCACCCAAGGGCTGTAGGGACTGCGCGCGAGCAGCTTGACTTGCATGCCGAAGGGCAAGCCCCGTCTAATGCGAAAGGCGGTATCGGGCGCTTCCCGCAGGTTGCCGCCGGCGGCGACATTGACTGTCGCCAGTTCGGCATAAATGCCCAAACGCTGTGGCGGCTCTGGCGTCAAATCGTAGACCGAACCAATCTCGCCCAGATTGCGCGCCAGCAGTTCGGCGCTCATCCAACCGGTTTCGCTGTTGCCCAGGCGAATGTGCAGCCATCGACGGTCGCTGCTGACGCCGAGCACGCTCATCGTTTCGCCAGCCGGTACTTGGAAGAGCAGCCGCGAGTTGATATCTGGCGCGGCGCGCATATTGACGCCCCCCTGCGTCTGCGCGTAGCCGGGCAGCGGAATGGGCAAGGGGCGATCGAATAAGGTGATTGGCAAGCGCTCTATCAGGTCGATGTCCAGCAATACGGGGCTGCCCGGCAGATGCTCCGGCTTGGTCCAGTCGCCGTCGCGGTATCGCCAGTTCAGCTGCTGCCCGACATTCATACGGACCGTTTGTCCGTAGGCGACCAGTAGAATCTGCCCTTCAATCGCGATGAAACGGGTTGTATCCCCTTGTGTCATGACGATCAGCGATCCGTTTACCTCGGCCGAGACGCCATTGATGTTCAGAATGGCGCTGCGTCCATAGACGCTTTGCAGCACCAGCGCGCCGATCTCGGGGGCGGCGGCGCAGTCGGAAGGCTTGTCGCCGCTCTGCACAGTGATTGAGCGCCACTTGGGATTGGCACTGTCGGCTGGCGTTCGATTTTCAATTCGCACATCGCCGATTAGAAGCGCGTTTACAAGCAGGCGTTCTTCCAGCCGCAGCCAGACAAGTCCACCACCGCGCGCACCTTCAAATGACGGGCTGCGCAAGCTGTCGATTGCCGCGGCCTCGGCCAGGGCGCCGGGCTCGCCCACGGCAGCGGCCGCTGGCTCAACGATTGGGGGCCGCCCGCCACTGCAGAAATAGCCGCTCGGTCCCGCCAGGCAACGGTCGCTTGCCACTTCGAATTGCGCTTCAAGGGCATCTTCGCAGCTGGCTTCCGCTAGGGCGGGTAGGGTCGATAGTTGGGGCGTGGCAATTGTGGCGGACGGCCGGAAGCGCGCGACGGTCGGCACCAAAGTCGGCGCCGCAGTCGGCGTCATATATACAATAGCCGGCGTCGGCGTTTGCGCTGCGTCCGAGCGGATCGGCGCTGCTTCATCCGCGGAACAGGCGGTCAGTATGATGGCGCAGAGCAGCGTCAAGAAGACGCGCGCATTCACTTGACGGTCAACGACAAAATTGTTGAAGCGCGTCAATGCGAACAATTCTGACGTCCAATGGCATCGCTTGGCGCGCGCGGCTCTCTTAATTAGCTCCTGGCCAGGAATTTCAGCGCCTTTTCGATACTCTTCTTCGGGCTGACTTTGAGCTGCTCATCAAGCACGATGCCGTCTTCGCCGATGATCCAGTGCGAGCGAATGACGCCCATGTAGGTCTTGCCGTACATTGATTTTTCGCCCCAGGCCTTCCAGGCCTCCAAGACTTGATGATCGGGATCAGAAAGCAAATCATATGGCAAGCCTTCTTCCTCGACCCACTTGGCCAGCGCGCTCGGCTCATCAGGGCTGAGGCCCAAGACGACTGCGTCCGCCGTTTCGATCCGCGCGAAGTTGTCACGGAAGCCGCAAGCCTGCACCGTGCAGCCCTTCGTCGCCGCTTTGGGATAAGCGAAGAGCAAGACTTTCCTGCCACGGAAGTCGCTCAGTTTGACCGCTTCGCCTCGCTGATTCAACAATTCAAAATCCGGCGCCAGTTCCCCTATTGTTGGCATGGTCTCGTCCTTTCGTCGTTTGACCTATTTTTTGGCAACCCCCTTGCTCGCGCAAGTCTAAGGCTTGCCATTTTTGCGAGCGCGCCAAACCGCGGCAGCGCCGGGCGGCTCTCTTCAACGGCTCGCCATTAAGATTCGTGCTGAGCGATTCTAAACGAACGCGCGCGAAGATGGCATGCTGGGCTGCAATGCTCATGTATAGTTTGCTATCTCCCGGCGCGCTTGATCAATGCCAAGCCACAGGGTTGCCGTCGCCTGGGCTGGCATCGACAGGTGAAGATCGGGCGGGAAAAGTGACAGGAAGGCTTCGTCAGTGGCGATTGGGGCCATCACGACACTGTCGCCCTTCGTCTCTTCAGCGGTCACCAAGGGCATGTCGCTGTCCGCCGCGGAAACGCGCGCGTGCCAGGCGGGATCGTGAATCAGCAGCAGCGTGCCGATTTCGGGCCGCAGCGTCAATAGATTGAGGATGATGCCGGTCACGCAGAGCTGCGCCTTGCCGCTGTTCATGAGGTCTAGCAAATAGCCAAGGGCTGGATGTTCGTAGAAATAGTTCCAGCGCTGCGGCTGGATTGTTTCCGGCAAGCCAAAGAGCTCTTCCAGCAGTTCTCGCAGAATCTGATGCCTAACGCTCCATTCGCCGGGCTCGGTGAAGTTCGCGGTGGTGGGCCCGAACATCATCGCTGGCAGCACGTGGTACATATTTCTGTCGAAGGCGGTTGCTTCAGAGCGTTTCGCCAGGATCGCGCGGTAGGTCTCACCGTCGTTGAATACGGTTAGCGTGCCGATGCCGATGGCGGCGCTGCGTTTTTCGCCGCGAAGGAGCGCGTCAGCTGGCGCGACGGATCGGTGGTATGTCGAGCGATTTGGCGCGCGCAGCAGACCGGCCTCGACGGCATCCCACAGCTCACGCTCGAAGGCGGCGCAGGTCGCCAGCATGTCATAATAGCTACCGATCTGCCCCCGCAGCTGCAGCGGATTCTGACGAATCTGCTTGAGCGTGAAGGTCGAGCCGTTGAAGAGCCCGGGTTTGCTGTTCTGCAGATCATTCAGATGGCTGAAATCGTAGGCGGCGAAATCGCGCTCTTCGGGCGCCGGCAGCCAGGGATCGAGCAGGCTGTCGACGTCGTGAACCTGGTCGTCGGATGGATAGTAGACGGTCACCGGATGCGCCATGCCGTGCCGAGTGAAAAGCCGGCACTGATACAGACGCGCCAGGTAGTCGGTTGTAGTACGGTAGTTTTGATTGCTACGTGGCATTCGTGAATTACGGGTTATGACCTGCCGTTCATATATCGTGCGACCTCTTGTATCGTTCTCTTGATTTTGTATTCGTCACATTGAAAGCAGTAACATTTAGGAGAGAAGGGCCTGGCGAATCTTGGATCGAGTTTATAGCCATCTGATAATTCATGTGATTACTTGGGTGTGCCTTAGTTTATTCTTGCCGCTGCTGCCAATTGGACTTGGAATCCTTATTGCAAGGCTGCAGGTCGTCGAATTGGCTTTTATTGACCTGCTTAACGGAATAGAGTTGTTGCTTATTTCGCTGGGGCTGATAACCGCAACTGGTATCGATCTCTCGCAAGCCACTATTGATCGGTCAGCGCGTCCACTTGCATTCTTTTGTATTAGACTGTTTCTAATTTTACTCGGTATTGGCAGCATTATCTTGCTCACTCTGATATATGTTGACGAAAACGTTGCTAATATGAAATTTGATACGGAGACAAAATTCTCCTTTGTGGGCATATTGGTAGTGTCGGTAACTCTTGTAACTGTTGTACTGCAACTATACAGAGGGTACACTCGTTATAGGAAAGGTACAGAGGTCACAGGCTTATGAACCCTGAAATCCTCGCAATTCTGTTTGTTTTCTTGATGTTCTTGTTTGTTGGTTCGGTTGCCATGAGTATTTTTCTGCTCTATGATATAAAGAGTGGAAACTATCGCAAGTTTCTTTCCGTTGAACAGAAACATACAGAAATTGCAGACAAGGTGCAGGGAGTTCGCGGCAAAAACCTCGGAAAAGAGACGTGACCGGCGCAGTCTTACCCGACAGCATTCGAGACTAGGTTTACCTACATACGGATCGCGATAAGTCTATCTGTACGCAGCCATCGGGTGACTAGCTGAATTCATTGTTGGTGGGCAATGTCTTCAAGGTCTGCGGCGCCGAAACCAGCACTGTTCGCAAGCAATCCGCGCTCCATCATACAGAAATCAAGTGATCTGAACTTGAGTGCGCCGCTACCCCCGGCTCTCGGAAAGGCGCGCGGCGAGCCACATTATGCCGTCGGCCGCCAGCCCCAGCGCCAATACGAGAACCATGAGCCCGAGACTAATGGTCGCGCCAAAAGGCACGCGATGCCAGATCTCGCCCAGGCTGCCGAGTTGCGCCAGAAGCAGCCCCCAGTCGCCGTAAGCGCTGTAGCCGAAGAGGAGCAAGTATGACCAGTCGCTCGTTGCCGAAGCGTCGCTAAGTATCATCTGGGCGATCGCCAGCGCGCCGGCGGCAGCGAAGGCCAGTTGGACCGCTACCACGAACATCTGAATGAAAAAGGCGTAAATCCGCTCGCGGATGGCCACCGAGAGCAGGATGCTGAATGCGGCGATAAGGGCGATTTGCATGATCGGCAGCAAGAAATTCACCGTCACAGCGAGAGCGATCAGCAGCAGGTCAAGGCGCCAATCGGGCAGGGGCGGCTTGGCCTGCGCGCCGAGAATCTCTGCATATAGACCGCCAAATGCCGTCAGATCGTAAAGGATGCCGGCGATGAGCATGAGGCGGACTAGGAGAATGAGTGTGATCGGCGCGCGCAGGCGATAAAGGATGCCAGCCCAACGGGCGCGCAGCGCCAGTCCAGCGCCGAACTCGGTCACGCGCAGATTGTCCCAGGTCTTGCGGCTGCGTTCGCCGCCAACAGCCGACGCGCCAAGCGTCAAAGCCATGATCAACGTCAGCAGTTGCAAGACCAGCAAGGGATAATAGACGCTCCGCCAGAAGAGGCTCGTGAGGCTTGCCCCGCTGGCCGGGCGCGCCACGATCGCCGCATAGAGAGCCGCCGCTCCCACGAGAAGAATGGACAGCAGGGCCAGTTGAACGATGTAGCCAGTCCGTCCGCCATGCCTGCGGAAATGAGACAATTCATATTGCAGCAGGGGATGATCCGGTAGCGCCCATTCCGGCAGCAGCCAGGTTCTAAGCTTGCGCATCAGATTTCGTCAGTTCGCCGATTGTCGATTCGAGCCGGTCCAGCTCGCGCCGACAATCTTCGCTGGAAAGCTCAATCAGCCGGTTGCCGCGGAGGTAATGAATATAAGTCAGCGGTGGCGTGGTGAGGCGCAATTGTTCTTTGGCGGCGGCCGCATAGATGCCCATTTGCAGGCGGAAACGCTTGGCGTGCGCGGCAAATGCGCCCTCGGCGACCCGGCTCGTTTTGTAATCGATGATAACCCACTCATCATCGCTGCGCCGCAGCATGACATCCATGACGCCATGAATGACGCGCGCCTCCGTGCGCAGCATGAAGGGCAGCTCGGTGTATACGGGGCGACCGGCGGCGCGGGCCTCCTCTATCCAGCGCTGCGTCTCGCTGATTCTGTACCCTCGCAGCAAGCCGCGAATCTCACGTGTGGCGAAAGGCAAGTCAGCCGACCTTGTCATTCCGTTCTCCCAGGTGATGGCGAGGATCATTTGATCGCTGATCGGGGCCTCGGCGGAGAATCCGGTATGGCGCAATAGTTCATGCACGATCCGCCCAATTCGTCTTTCCCAATGGCGGCGCGGCGAGAGGGTCAATTCGTAGTCGGCCTCCGCCATGCCAGTCGCCGCGAAGTCGCGGTAGCTACGACGAAAACGACTGCGCGCCTCGGCATCCATTTCGTGTCGGTAGGCGCCCAGATGTGCGATCTGCGTCGCGCTAATATGACGAATGCCTAGCTCGCTGGCTTCTGGCAGCGGATTCAATAGCCGCGGCATCAACGGCGGATAGGTGTCCAGGTTGGGCTCAATGTCCCAGAGGGTCTCGGCGGCGCCAGCTGAGGGCCGCAGGCTCTCCGGCGGCGGTGGCGCTGGCGGCATAAGTATCCGTAGGGGATTGCCAGCGAATTGACGCAATTCGTCGGGCTCGCGAGAGGCATCGTCGATGCCCAAAGCGGGCAGCAGAAGTTTCAGCCAGCCGCGAGCATTCAAGCCGCCATCTTTTTTTTGTTTGACGGCGCCGCTGATGAGCAGATAATCTTGCGCCCGCGTCGCCGCCACATAGAGCAGGCGCTTGCGTTCCGCCGCTTCCTTGAGCGCCTGCAGCTTCAGGTTGCGGCGATGGGCGAATCCATTTTCGTATTTGTTGGATTCGGCGCTATAGGCGCTGCTACTGAGCCCGAATTTCGAATCGACCTGCAGTGTTGGCGCGCCCCCCGTGCCGCGCTCCCAAGACGCGTCCGCCAAGACCACCAGCGGGAATTCAAGCCCTTTGCTGGCGTGCACGGTCATCAGGCGGACGGCGTTCCCCGGCTCGAGCGGGACCTCGCCTTCGCGCGCCTCTCGCGCTGACAGATCGGCCAGATGTTGCGAGAACTTGCCCAGGGTGATTTTGCCGCTGTCTTCCGCCAATTCCAGCAGCTTTTCGATGTTGCCGCGCCGCCGATCGCCATCGGGCAAGCCGGTCAGAATGGCGGGGTAGTTGGTATGCGCCAGGGCGCGCCGCAGCAATTCGGATATGGTCACGCGCCCCGCCAGGCGCAGCAGCTCGCCCAGCGTTTTCGAGGCATGGGAGATAAGGGGCAGATCCGTATCGGCGACACCGGGCATGGATTCTCCGGCCGCGATTTGCAGCGCCCGCCATAGCGGCAGCGGCAGCGGCGAATCCGCGTCTTCAGCGCGTGGGAGGCGGAGGGCGAAGAGCAGATCATCGCTGAAGGCGAAGATCGGGGAGCGCAAGACGGTCGCCAAGGCCAGGTTGTCGCCGGGATTATGCAGAAAGCGCAGCAGATCGAGCAGATCCCAGACTTCTTGCCGGTCAAAGTAGCCGCGGCCCGCGACCGCCAGGTAAGGAATCCCCTGCGATTTGAAGACCTCTTCGTAGAGCGGAAGCCTGGTCATGGATTGAAACAGGACGGCGACATCGCGGAATTGCACGGCGCGAGTCTCGCTCTTCTTCTTGTCGTAGACTGGAACTTCCTCGGCGACCATACGCTTGATATGCCTCGCGATTTCGTAGGCTTCCCACTCCCGAGCCATGTCCGCGGGGCTCCTGCGTCCGCCCGACCGCTCGCCGTCGTCGAGCGTGCCGGAGTCAAATAGCTGCACAGTGATGGCGGGCAATGCGGGCGCCTCATCGCGGTCGGCACGCATCGGCTGGTCGAAGACCACTTCATGTTTCTTGACCGGACTGCTTTCATCGCGAACCAGGATTTTGGCGAAAAGCGCGTTGAATTGCTTGACCAGCGGGCGGTGACTGCGGAACGAGGTGGACAGCGGCAGGGCGAGCCCCGCTTCCTGGTTGCCAATCATATCGCGGACGTCATTGAAGACGCTGACATCAGCGCCGCGAAACTGATAGATGCTCTGCTTGGGATCGCCAACGACGAAGAGCGAACCGCCCCGCTGCAAGTCCGCCAGAGATCTGATGATCCGCCATTGCGCCGCGTTGGTGTCTTGAAACTCATCGACCAGCAGATGCTTGAACTCGGACTGGCGGTAGCGCTGCTGCACATCGTCATCCTGAAGCAAATCCGCTGCCAGCCGCTCCAGATCATCGAAATCGAGTTGGGCGTACTCCCGTTTTCGTTCGCGATAAGTCGTTCTGACATCTCGCAGCAGCTGATGCCAATGCGGCAGCAACTTCGCCGTGGCGCGGTCGAGCTCGCCCGGCGGATCGCCAATGGCACTGAGCGCCTCTTTGATCCGCTCACGCAGGTCGCGCAAAGAATCCGCTGCTTCTCGTTTCGCGCCTCTGCCGCCCCAGGCCGCTGCCGAGCCTTTATTGCCGACGGCGCCCGCGTCATGGCATTCCTGCATCAGCCGCGCGATTGGAAAGGGGTCCTCCTCGTTTTCGATGCGATCCAGATAGCGCCAGTACTGCGCGATTAGCTCGGTTAGTTTGTCTTCTGCCGGCGCCGGTCCCGCAGCGGCGACGTTTGACAACTCCGCGCTGTTGAGCACCTGGTCGCGCGCCTTGAGGACATCATCGCGCCATTCGCGCTCCCATTGCTGAAACAGCGCTTCGGGGTCGTCTGGCGCGGGCGCGTACTCAGCATTGACGAGATTGAGCTGTCGCAGCGCCCCGTCGATTCGGAATGAATCGTAGTGGGCGAACAGCTCTGAAAGGGGCGCATCGACCGTCGCGAGCGCATCAAGAACGATGTCGTCCAGTATGATGGCTGATTCATTTTCATCCAGCACCTCAAACCGGGGATCGACGCCCGCTTGCGCCGCGTTCGCGCGCAGTAGGTCGGCGCATAGCCCGTGAATCGTGTCGATGCGGGCGCTATCCAACTGCGAGAGATGCCGCGCCCAATGCCCCGCGCCGGATTTCTGCGATCGCCGCTCTAGCTCCCCCCGCAGCCGATTCCGCATTTCAAAAGCCGCTTCCCGCGTGAAGGTAATCGCCACGAGCGCGTTGAGACGCCAATTAGGGTTGTCTTCCAGCAGCTGCAGGTAACGTTCGACGAGCACGCGCGTCTTGCCCGAGCCGGCGCCAGCCACGACGATCAGATTCTTGTCGCTGATGTGAATGGCCTTGTGCTGTTCGCAAGTATGCTCCATCGGGCGCGCCTTCATTAGTGATTTAGGCCGGCGGGATGGACTTGTAAGGACTGGTGACGCGCAGGCGGCAAAAACGGGAGAATTCACAATAGCGTGAGCATTTGCCGTTTTCCAGTTCTGCCGCGTGTACGGGGAATTGCCCACGGCGGCCCTGCGTCACATTGTTTGCCAGGTGCTGCCGCGCCATCTCGATTGCGGCGATGTCGTCTTCGTCATCGGCCGAAAACCGGCCACTCGCCTTCAGACTGCGCACATGCCAAAAGAGACCGCCCGCCACTTGATTCTCTTTCCCATTTCGCTCAAGCAGGCTTTGCAGCGCAAGCTCGTAGACCATCATCTGAAAGTCGCGGCCGATTTCCATTTCGCGCCGCGCAATGGCGGTCGTGCCGCTCTTGTAATCGATCAGGACGAGCTTCCCATCGACCTTATCGATGCGGTCGATATAACCGGCGACGCGCAGCCGCTGATCTTCGGCTGGCAGCTCGATTTCGACATCGGCAAATTTCAGCTCGAGATCATGCACATAGCGCTTCTCGCCGAATTTGGCGAGCGGGCTCTCCGGTGAGAAGTCTTGCTTGATGAGCGCCATCAGCCGGTTACGCAGAACCTGTTTTTCCTCTTCCCAGGTGGCGGTGGCGCGGAAGCCAAAAAGCTCGGGCGCGCGATTGAGGATGTCGTGGGCCGCGCGGTCAAATATTTCAAGAGCGGCATGCCGGTTTTCTTCGTCGATTTTCAGATTCCGTTTGGCGACCTCGCGATAGGTTTCTTCCAGGACGCGGTGATTGAGCGAGCCTAGCTGCGCCGCGTCAAAGCCGATCTCCGGCTCCTTGAATTCTTCCAGCTTGAGCAATCGTTTGGCAAAGAATCGGAAGCCGCAATGCCCGTAGTCGTTCAATTGGGACGCGCTCCAGACGCGCTCGCCGCCCAACTGTCGCGCGACCGCCGCCAGCAGATCCGGGCGCGAAAGAATGCCGCTATAACGGTCGAATGGCGCAAAGGAAAGCCGCCCCAGCTCGACCCGGCGGCCCGTCTCAATCCGCCGCCACTGCGCCGCGAAGCCCGCATCACGGTGCAGCCAGTTCTTGATCCGCAGCGCCGACTCGGCTTGGCTCTGGTCGTCTCCATTCAACTGCGCGGCGACGCCCAGCAGCGCCTCCGTTTCACTGGCGGCCTCTTCCGCCGGGACGACAGCGCCGAGTTGCCCGGTTACTGGCTTAAGGTGCGGATAAACACGCCTAACCGCGCGCCAGAGACGGCTCTCAATCCATACCTTGCCCGCTTGGAAGGTCGGGCGAGAAAGGGTCAGCGTTTCTTGCGGCAGGCTGATGAGCTCGTAGAACAAGCCTTGATCGTCGAAGCGCTCCGCTTGCGTCGCCAGTGGAATGCCGTGCGCCTGCAGACCTTCGCGCTCGGAATCGAGATAAAGTGGGTCTGCGGGAACATCGGCCGGGAAGAGGCCTTCGGATAGACCGAGTATGTAAATGTGCTGATGGGGCAAGCCACGCGCCTCAGCCGCTGTGGTGACCAGGACTCGCCCAGCTCGCGAGCGATCGCCGGGCTCAATGGTCGTCGTTTCCAATGCCTGCTTGAGATCGGACCAGAATCGGCGCCAGTCAATTTGGGCTGCCCCGCCGTAAGTTTCGCGAAGCACATCATCGCTCGCCGCGAAATCGTGCAGGATTCGTTTCAGTCCGTGAAGCGCCATCATGTCCTGGCGCGCGATTCGGTCCGCTTCCGGTTCATGCCGGAGCGCCCCCTCGAGCAACTTGAGCGAGAAAGCGGTCGCTGAATCTTGAAACTGCCGACCGGTCTCATAAGTAAGCGGATCAATGCCGAGCAAGTTATCCAGCCATTCGACATAGGCGGCGACGTCAGCTTGTTCCGGTGGCTTAATTCCACTGAAAAAGGCGGAGAGCCGTGAAGCGAGCCCCTCACGCTGCTGGGCTGTCAAGACCGTGAGCTCATCGGCGTCGCTGTCTGTGCGAGCAGGTATTTCGGCGAGCGTGATGAAATCCAGCCAGCCCGCAGCATCGCCGCCGAGGAATTGCCGCTCCAGGCTAATCCGGTCGAGCAGGTCAATCGAATCCGGGTCCAAGCCCGCGTCAATGTAAGGTGAACGCAGGATATCGAGCAGATCGCGCCGGCGAAAACGCGGCCACATCTCTAGCAAATTCATTAAAAGGGCGATCATCGGCGCCGTATGCAAGTTTCGCTCATCCTGCAGCAGCAGCGGCAAGCCAAATTCGTCGCCGATCGAGGCGAAATGCGGGGCATAGCGATTCCAATCACGCAGCGCGACCAGCATATCGTCCGGCATTGCGCCGCCCAGCACTTGGCGCTTGATCGCCCGCAAGACGCTCCTCACCTCCTCAGCCGGGCTTGGCATCTCGATCAGCTTAATGGACGCGCCGCCTGTTGCCGCTGGCTGGCTGCGGAAGATGCGCTCGCTAAGATGGATGAGATCTGTCGCTCTCTCAGCGTCAATTGGCTGAATCACTTCCGGTCTCAGGTCAATGCGCGCTTCTGCAAAGGCTTGTTCGAGCCGCTGGCGAGCGCGGCCGCTTCGATGGGGCGGGGCATCGGCGCCGGCGCCTGGCATGTCAGTCAAGCTGATATGGACGTCAAGAATAGCCTGTGATAAGGCAGCCAGCATTTGCGCCTGCACGATTGTGAATTGGTCGTAGCCATCGACCAGAAGCAGGTCCACATCAAGCGCGATGTCGCGCATCATGGCGAGCGCCAGCCAGCCTTCGCCTTCCACATCGGCCAGTTCGCTTCGTCTTAGCGCATCTTGATAGCGCCGGTAGATCAGCGCCAATTCCTTGTCCTTGAGGCTTCGCGCGGCCGCGGCGAATTCATCGACGTCGACTTTGGCCTGTTTGAGCTCGTCGATGAGCTCGGCCATGATCGCGACGAAGCCGCGCGTATCTGCGATGCGATGGAAATATCGCAGGTGCTCGTCGGCCAACATCTGAGACAGGAGACGCCGCAGCAAGCCGAAGCGCGTCAAGGGGTTGAGGCGGCGGACCGGCGTCCCGGCAATTTTGAGCAGGCGCGCGTTCAGCGAATAGAAATTGAAGAACTCGATATTGCAATAGACGGTAAGATCTTCATCCAGTTCGATCAGCCGCTGCCGGAAGTTCAGAGTCTGGCGCCTGGTCGCCAATAGCACCCAGATTTTGGGCAATGCGTGGCGCTTGGACTGGGTGAACTCTCGCAGTAGCGCAAGCAGGCGCGTGGTTTTCCCTGTCCCGACGGGCGCGAGGTGCAAGATGTGGGCCAAGAGCCCCTCCTAGTGATAGAGCAGGTTTACAACTCGCTGAACCGTGGCCGCGTCGATGCGGTCCTGGGCGAAATAGCTGTCCTGCAGTTCGCTGATCAAGCCGGCCGCATGGACCACGGGAACGGCCGGCAGCTTCAGTTGGAATGTCACATCGGGCGCGTCGCGCGTGAAGACGACGGCGGCAAATACGGGCACGGCGGCCAGCTGGTAGTCCTTCAGATAGGCTTTGACCTTCATCGCGTCAGCCACCACAGCGCGCGTGGGGTTCCTGCGCAGACGCCGCCAAGTCCCTTTGCGTCCGCGCCGCAGCCATTCGCCGCCATCATTGACAAAATGTCCCTTGCGCTTGGTGACGCGCAGGACCAAAACCCCGTGTTGGCTGACCAGCGCCGCATCAATGTAGCCGAGCGAGCGTTTGCTGATATTGCGAATGTAAACGAACTGCCGATCGAGCGCTTTGGCGAGCCGCTCGCCCAGCTCCCAAGCCAGGGCGTTGTCCGTCTTCCAGGCGACGGCGCGCAGTGCCATCAGGATCGACACAAAGGCGAGGCCGAAGCCTCCCGAGAGCATTGCCTTGCGCGTCAAGTCGTAAAAGGCGAAGCCGCGATTGAAGGGGACGACCAGGCTGACGATATGCAAGCCGATGCCGGCGACAGCCAAAGCCGCGCCCAGGAGAAAGACGACCGCGGCGGCGATCAGAAAATCGCGCGAGCGTCGGTTCAAGCGATTCGTAGGCGCTACGTTTTGCATGGAATACTGCCAAGCTTCCTCATTGTCTCGTTGCTCATTTAGATGATAGCCCATCTGTGGACGCTTGCAATCTGCGCCGCCTTCAGTTCGCGAGCCTGCGGGAGTTTGACTATAATCAAGCAATAGAGCGGCTGGCACAGTCGCTTCTGTTTGAGCGCTGCAGCGCTTCTGCCGGCTGTAAACGCTGGCGCGAATAGGACCGCGATGGAAAATTCGCCGCGCGCGTCGAATGGCGAAGTCAATACAGATTTAGGCGACATTCACCGTTTTGGCGCGGCGAGTGAATCGCTCTTTCGGCGTCTTTATCGTGGCTTGAGCCGGCGCGAAAGGCTGGAGCAGGATTTGCATCGGCAGCGGCAGATTGCGCAGCGCCACACCGCCGAAAGCGCGACCCTGCGGCGAAGACTGGATCGGCTGGAAAGCGCGCATCAGCAGCGCGGCGATGAACTGGATCGCCTGACCAAGGTGCTGAGCAGCCTCGACGAAGGCATCATCGTACAGGACGTGAATGGCAAAGTAACGATGGTGAACCAGGGGGCGCAAGAGATGTTGGGCGGCAAACGCGCCTTCTGGGAGAGCGCGCTCGGCACCTTGTTTGAGCGATATCGCGAAGTGCAAGAGGCGGCGGCGGAGTTGACCCCGCTAGGCGAATCGGAAGAAATGCCACTCAACAATCGCATTGTACGCGCGCAGTTGATCGCCATCGGCGATGACGCCAGCCGGCGCATCGGCACCGTCATTATTTTGCGCGACGTCACCTATGACGCCTTGGCCGAACGGCTGAAAGACGGCTTTGTCACGCATATCGCGCGCGAAATGGAGCGGCCGGTCGGCGTCATCAGATTGGCGGGCGAATTGCTCAGCGGACAGCCGGAAGACGCCGCTGTCAACCAGCTCCTGCTTGACAAACTGCTGCGGAACGTCGGCGTCCTTGATCAGCTAGCGCTGGAATTGCTTGATATTTCTCAGTTGCATGCCGGCGCCTTTGATGTTCAGCGCCAGCCGGTCGGGGTCGAGAATGTGGTTTGGTCGGTCGTCAATGGCATCGAGAGCGAAATCAAGAGCCGCGGCATTGAATTGCTGGTGATGACGCGAGATCTGAGCGGCATTCATGTGCGCGGCGACGATGCTCGCTTGCAGTGGGCGCTGGGGCATTTGATCCGCAATGGCGCAACATACAGCCAAGAAGGCGGTTATGTGGCGCTCGCCGCCCGCGTGGAGGCGCGCAACGCCAAGAATTACGCGCTCATCAGCGTCAGCGATAATGGCCTTGGCATCAGCGAGGAAGACTTGCCGCATATCTTCGAGCGCTTTTATCGCGGAGATGCGAATCGGGGCGCCGAATCGCCGGCCGGGCTGGGGCAGGGCTTGTACGTCGCGCGCGCGATCTGTCAGGCGCACGGCGGCTTTCTGGAAGTGGAAAGTCGGTTGAATATCGGCAGCATCTTCACGATGGGCGTACCTGTATATGAGATCGTAGCGAACGCGGCATAAGGATACGCGCGCACTGATGCCAACGGCCATGGTAGACTGAGTTCGCCCAGTCCAACTGCGCGCGCTTCAGGTGTCACTCATGCCTTATTTGATCGACGGGCACAATCTCATCGCTTGTCTGCCCGATATCAATCTTGATGATCCAAACGATGAAGCTCGGCTTGTCAACAAGCTGAAAGGCTTCGCCGCCAAAGCGCGATCGAAATGCGTTGTCGTCTTTGATCATGGTCTTCCAGGCGGCGATTCGGCCTTGTCGACGCGGGGCGTCCAGGTCCGGTTTGCCGCGGCTCACCACAGCAGCGCCGACGATTTGCTCAAACGGCGAATCAACAATATCGATGACGCGGCCAATTGGACGCTAGTAACCTCGGATCGCGAGGTTCTGAATTACGCCCGCGGCCGCCACATGAAGCGCATGACATCCATCCAATTCGCCCAGCTTTTGCAGTCGTCCAAGCCCGTGCGCGAGAATCGTGGCGAGGAGATTCATCCGACCGTGTCTGACGAAGAAATTGATGAGCTGTTTCGGGCATTTGGCGGCAAATCAGACGGATAAGACTGACGCCTTTGCCTGATGAATGCGGTCTGTTTCGCGCCCACTTCTGACTTTACTATGTAGCGCAAGACGAGTATTATGAGATGGCATTCGGGGCGTGGCGCAGCCCGGTAGCGCGCACGGTTTGGGTCCGTGAGGCCCCCGGTTCAAATCCGGGCGCCCCGACTGAGAAGACGCGGGTATGGTGTAACGGTAGCACTCCACCCTTCCAAGGTGTCAGTACGGGTTGGTCAGAGCAGTCGGCTCATAACCGATTGGTTCCAGGTTCGAGTCCTGGTGGATCCATTTTTTTCAAGCTAGGCTAAAGAACGGCATTGAACCCACCATTCCGCAGCGCAGACCTGGATTTCGCTCGCAAGTTGATCGAACATTGCTGCTGGGAAGACGAGCGCGTCTGGCGGCTCGCCGTTGCTCCGTTGACGGATGAACAGTTTGCGCGGGCGGTCCAATTCGGATTGGGTTCTGTTCAGCGCGAGTGCGCCCACATCATGGAAACCGAGTGGACGAATCTACGGCGCCTTCGCGGTGAGACTTCACCTATCTGGGAACTGCCGCTGGATCGAGCGGCGATGCTCGCTCGCTGGCGCGCGATCCACGCGGGCTGGTTGGCATATATGGGCGAGCTTGACGCCGATCGCTTTTTCGCTGACTGCGCCTTCACTGACGGCGATCGCGCTGTCAAGCTGAAAGCCTGGCAGTTGATATTTGATGTCATCTATCAGGGAACGACGCATCGTTCGGACATCATGCGTATCGCAGCGGAAGTCCATGAGACGCCTCAATTTGATTTGAGCCTGATGCAATTCCTCAGCGGGGTCTTCCGCCAATGATCGCCGATACGATCAGAATGATTTTCGAATACCAGATTCAGGAAGACCGACGCCTTTGGAATAAGGCCATAATGACGCTGCCCGAGCCCGCTTTCAAGGTCGATACCGGTTATTCCTGGGGCAGTTTGCAGTGCGAGTGCGCCCATGTTGTGGATGTGATGCACGCCAGCCTGGAACGTCTTCACGGCATCAAGCATACGACAGTAGCCGTCACGATGGATGACCCTTCTCGCGAACAAGTGAGAGCGGCTTGGGACCGGGTGGAAGCGCGCTGGAGGCGCTATATGGCGGAACTGGATGACCAGCAGTTTACGCGCGAGATCGATATCGTCTACCGCGATACGGCGATGACGACGCCGGTCTGGCAGACGATATTCCATGTGTTCAACCACAATACGCTGCATCGCGCCGAGATGCGGCAATTGATCGCGGCAATCGGTGGTAGCGCGGGCGCCGACCTCGGCTTTGTTGACTACTGCCTCGCCATATCAGGATAGCACAGCCGACAGCAGCCCCATCTCCAATATACTCTCCAGTGTTTGCCACATGAAGTCAAAGATGTTATCGTTTCTCGACACATCCTTGCCCGCATAATCTCCCAGAAGATCGTTAATACCCGCTAGCGGATGGCGGCGGCGCCAGGACGCGCTTCTGGCATATCACTTTACCTCTATAATCGCCTACGACTTTTTTCGTCCTAATCATCACATTGATTAGGTCCTTTCAAGTCTTCAATATCATTTACATCTTTACTTTTACCGGTGGCGCCGCGGGACGCTTGCGTTCGTTGGATGTATGGGTCTATTGCCCTTGGCAGACGGCCTTCTCCTTCAATCGCGCCGGTTACGCGGCGGCCATGGCTTTCGGATTGTTTGTCGTCATCGCCTTCGTGACCTTTATTCAGTGGCGCGCCTCGAAGTTGTGGGTCTTCTACGGAGTATGAACATGGCTACGATTGCGCCTTCCCAGCGTAAAGCCATCCGCCTGGTGAAGGTCATCGAGACGATCACGCATTATATAGCCCTGCTGACCATCGCGTCGATGCTGGCATTGCCGCTTGTGTGGATGGTGTCCACCTCCTTGAAGCCGCGCAAGGAAGTCTTCAGATTCCCACCGCAATTCATACCGCCAAACGTGCAGTGGGAGAACGATAAAGACGCCTGGGAAGCGCAGCCTTTCGACCGCTTCATGTTCAACAGCTTTAAAGTTTCAATTCTTTCCATCTTCGGGCAGAGCTTCTTCTGTTCTTTGGCCGGCTACGGATTTGCGCGCTTCGATTTCCCCTTCAAGGACCAGCTCTTTGCGATGCTGCTGGCGGCGGTCTTGGCGACCTTCACATTCATCGGCACCTGGAATTCATTCTTTGAGCCGCTCGTCTTCCTGCAATCGACCGAGCAATTCACCGTAACCATCGGCTTGGCGACCTTCCGGCAAGAAGAGGGGACGATATGGAACCTTCTAATGGCGGCATCGGTCATCTCCTTGCTTCCATCGCTGATCGTTTTCATATTCACGCAACGTTATTTCGTGCGCGGCATCGTCACGACCGGGCTGAAGTAACGGGAGGCTCGCGCCTGGCGATCGAATACGCGAAGTCGGAATTGGATGCGATTGACGAATAATTGATTATCACAAATGCACAATAAGGAGTGATGCCTGTGTCCCAAGTGCAGATGATTGAAATGCCCGCCGAAAAATTACCGGTGTTTGATGAGGCCGATGTAGTAGTCGTCGGTGGCGGCCGCGCGCACTGGCGCCAACACCCTGCTGGTCGAGCGGCATGGCTATCTCGACGGCTGCAGCACGGCGCCCTACAACACCAGCATCGGCTGGTTCGGCGACAGCCATGACCAGTTGATCATCCGCGGGCTGCCGATGGAATACTTGCAGCGCATGGAGAAAGACGGCCAAGCCTTCATCACCCGCAACGGCGCCAAGAATCAGATTTGGCCGCCCTATACCAAGAAGATCGCCTTCGACATGGTGGAAGAAGCGGGCGTCAATCTGTGGCTGCATTCCTGGGCTTATGATGTGGTGATGGATGGCGATGTGCTCAAAGGCGTGGTGATACAGACGAAGGGCGGCCGCGGCATCATGTTGGGCAAGACTTTTGTCGATACCAGCGCCGATGCCGATATCGCGGCCTGGTGTGGCGCGCCCAATCAAGTCGAAGACATAGAGAATATTAAGCAAGTCTCCCGCGATTATATCGCTTGCGGCGTTGATTCGGCGCAGGTGGTTGAATGGGCGCGCGAAAACAAAGATCGGCTTGGACTAAAGGTCGCAGGCTTGGAACACGAGAACACTGTAGGGGCGTTTCGCCGAAACGCCCGTGCTTGTGATAGGGTGTGGATAAGGGCGACTCACAGAGTCGCCCCTACAGAATTCGCTATGATTGAAGTCGGAATCTTGTAGGTTCATGAGATTGGTGTACACAGAACACGGACTGAACACAGTGGGCGCAAAGTTTTCTCAGTGGCGCCACCGTTCTTCTGTGGTTCCAGAACTCGGGGCGATACTCAACAGTATTCAATCGCGAATAGTGCTCAGCGCCAGCGCCGATGCGATTTGATTCGGTCGTAAGCCGACTGCACTTCCTTGAAGCGCTTCTCGGCCTCGTCTTTTTTATGCTCGCTGACATCTGGGTGGTATTTCCGCGCCAGGTTGCGGAAAGCCTCTTTCACCGCGTCCTGCCCGGCGCCGACCTCGATCTCCAACGCCAGGTAGGCGGCGCTGATCTGCTCCGGCTGAGCGGATTCCAGCGGACTCGTCCCCCGCGTGCGATAATGAAATCGCTGGCGCGCGCGCTCATCGCTAATGCGGCGCTTGAAGCTGGCCGAGGCGATATCGCCGATATACCAGTTGCCGCGGATATTCGTCTGATATTCGCGCCGGCGCACGGCGACAGCGTCGAATGGGAAATCGAGCGTGTGCCAGACGATAAATTGATTGCGCTGCGTCGTTTCATCCATATTGACCTGGATGAGACGCAAACCTTCTTCGTCGATGGCGAAGGCGAAGATGGCCCCCACGTTCATCACGCGCAGGTCGTCCTGCCAATCGCGCAGCCGGCCGCAATAGCCGTCATCGGGTAGAAGCGCCGCGTCTACCAGGAAGAGCGAGCCGATACTGGACTTCGAATTCTGCTTGAGAACGGATTTGATCAGCCGCGGTTTGGGCGCCTGCTGGCAAATGTAGACAAATAGCCGACTGTTCATCCAGGTTTCGACCACGATGTCGGGCTCGTGATTGCGGGCTGTCAGCGTCATTTGCGCCAAGGTGCTGGCGAATTTGACGTCCTGGATCCCGCGAAATCGGATCTTGATCTGCTCGGCTACTGAAGCTGGCACTTTGCGCCTCGGTATCGGCGGCTCAACCGCTCCATGATACGGCGGGCGCGCGCGCTTTGTCAAATCCCGGGGCGCCAAACCTTGCGGAATGGTCCACATCTGCGCTATACTTGACGCAAATGGGCCGTTAGCTCAACTGGCAGAGCGCCTCGTTGACGTCGAGGAGGTTACAGGTTCGAGTCCTGTACAGCCCACAGACTTGCAAGCGAACCGACAGCGATGTCGGTTTTTCTTTGGCTTGTTTTGACATCTCTGGACAGTCTAGTTACACTTCAGGTATCGGCGAATTTGGCGAGGTGAGGAGGTGAAATATCACAGATTAGCTTACCGCCATACATATAGCCAAAAGGTGATCTTGAAAGGATTTTGAGATGAGCAATAAGTTAAGCAGACGCGAATTCCTGAAGGCAGCCGCCAGCGCGGGCACGGTAGCGGTCGCCGCGGCCAGCAACATCAGCCATTTACCTGTCTTGGGGCAGGGCGACTATGAGGGCGACTTCGTCGTCATGAGCGCCGGCGAGGCTTCGCAGCAGGCGGATTTCATCGCCCGACTTGAAGAAGAATTCCCCGGTGTGAAGGTCGTCTGGCGCAGCTTGACCAGCGAACGCTATACTGAGCTCTTCGCCGCGGCCGAAATCGCTGGCGACCAGATTGACATCATGGATCTCAACGGGCAGGATTTGCGCCGCTATGCTGTTGGCGGCCGCTTGAAGGATTTGTCCGACGTGGATTATCTGGATCGCTTCCGCCCGATTGGCCTCGAGACCTATTCCATCGGCGGCAGCCTATGGGCGATACCAAACGGCGGCATCAGCGGCTTCCCCTTCTTTTACAATCAGAAGGCGCTGGACGCGGTCGGCTTTGAAGGCGAACCGGAGAGTTATCAGCAGCTGCTGGATATGGCGGACGATCTCAAAGCGGCCGGCTATGCGCCTTTCACGCATTCGGGGCTGAATATTTATTTGTGGCCCGTGTGGCAGTTCTGGGCTTATGCGCAGACCTCCGGCAACCGACCGGTCGAGGGCACATTTGACGTCTTGACCGGCAACACGAAGTTTACCGATCCCGATCATTTGGCTGGTCTCGAGATCCTGCAAGCCTACACGGACGACGGCATGTTCGTGGATGGCGTCAACAGTATGGATGTGCCCGCGGCGGAGCTGTCCCTCACCTCGGGCAATGCCGCCTTCTGGTACCACTGGGGCGGTTGGGTCGGATCGTACAGGCAGGGGGACTTCCCCGACCTGGATCTGTCCTTCGTCAACCCCTTGCGCTCAGTAGATGACGACATGGTGAAGCGCCAGTTGCCGGGTGGCACAGGCTGGGCGACCGGCATCTATTCGCGGATCGCGCCGGAACGGGAAGCGCTGGCCTGGTCCATGCTGGATTTCTGGACGACTGATGAGATGGTCGCGCTGCGCAATGCGGTTTATGCCGATGCGGTATCGACCAATATTGGCGTCCAACCCAGCGATGATCCGCTGTCGATTCGTTATGGCGAAATCTCGGCGCCCAATCAATTCGTCTATCTCGACTGGTTCTGGCCGCCGGAAATCACTCGCGCATTCCAGGAGCAGCAGCAAGGCATCGTCGCCAAGACGGTCACCGCAAGCCAAGCGGCTGAGAACATCCAGGGCGTATTGGATGAGCTGTACGCCGACGGTTACGAATTCGAATTTTAGTTCCATAGCGACAGATGAGGGGCTGGGGGCGCAAGCCCTTGCCCCATTTCACTTGCTGTCTGCGACGGCGGCTGCCTTGCGCGAGCAGCGCGGCCGACTTCAAGATTGATTCCTTCGTGTAGAATCCTCAACGATTAAAGGCGTGTGCCTGTGACTTCACAGCTGATGAACAGGCCGGCTAAGGGGCTGGCGAGGCGCTTCTTCAAATTGTCGCCTTACTTGTGGGTGTTGCCTGCATTAGCTGTATATAGCGTCTTCAAACTGTATCCGCTGGTCAGTGGCGTGCAGATGTCGTTGCTGCGCTGGGATGGCATTGAAGATCCCCGATATATTGGCTTGCGCAATTTCGAGAAGATTTTCAGCGATCCGATGACGGGCAACGTCCTGATGAACAACGTGCATTATGCGGTCGGGACTGTCGTCGGCAAGATCGTCTTGTCCCTGTTTCTGGCGATTCTGCTGCACCAGGCTTTGAAGGGGCGCACCTTTTATCGAACCAGCCTGTTCATGCCGGTGGTGATGTCCTTTGTGGTCGTTGGCGTCTTGTGGTCATGGCTGTTCAATCCGCAATTTGGCTTGATCAACAGCTTCCTACGCGGATTGGGTTTGGAATTTTTGGTGCAAGACTGGCTCGGCGATGCGGCGGTGGCGCTGAACTCGCTGATCCTGGTCGATATATGGAAGTGGTACGGCTTCCACATGGTGATCTTCCTGGCCGGCTTGCAATCAATTCCCGACGAACTTTATGAAGCGGCGCGCATCGATGGCGCGTCGGTTTGGCAGCAATTTCGGCACGTCACCCTGCCCATGCTGCAACCGGTGATGATCGTCAACGTCACCATTTCAGTCATGGGCGCTTTCAACGTCTTTGATATTCCCTTCATCATGACGGCGGGTGGACCGGCCAATGCCACCAATGTCATGGCGCTGCATATCTATATTCGCGGATTCAAGTTCTATCGCTTCGGCTTTTCGGCCGCCTTGTCATACGTCTTGCTCGTCATCGTCACGCTGGTCGCGGCGATCCAGCTCAAGCTGATGACCAGCGGCGACAATACGGACTGAAGGACAGGAACGCATGAGCGCAGCGCCGGTCAACAAGCTGGATTCAAAGGGGGCTGGCATACATTGGCGTCGCATTCTGGTGACGCTGTTCAACCATTCGATTCTGATCCTGTTCACCGTCATCATCGTTTATCCGGTCTTGTGGATGATATTGGCCTCTTTCAAGACCCCGGGCGAGTTGATTTCCAATATCTGGGGCTTGCCGGCCGACCCGGCTTATCAAAACTACGCCGATGCCTGGGAAAAGGCGAAGCTCGGGCGAGCGCTGCTGAACAGCGGCATCGTATCGATTGGCGCCGTCCTGGTCGTGGTTTGCTTGTCTTCGATTGCGGGCTACGCCTTCGCTAAATTCTCGTTCCGTTTCAGCACGGTCATCTTGCTGGTATTCGTCTTCACCATGCAGGCGCCGGTGCCTATCATTCCCTTCTATGTCTTGTTCGTGCGGCTCAAGCTGACCGACAGTTACCTCGGCCTCATCCTGGCGATTGCGTCCGGCACGATTCCTTTGTCGATTTTCATCTTTCAAGCCTTCTTCCGCTCGATTCCGAATGAGCTGCGGGAAGCGGCGAAGATTGACGGCTGTTCCGAATTTACCGCTTTCTTGCGCGTCGTCATGCCAATATCCGGTCCGGCGGTGGCGACGGTATCGATCTTGACTTTTGTCGGCGCCTGGAATGAGTACTTTATGCCTTTGCTATTAATTCGATCGGATGAGCTGCGCCCCCTAACGCTGACGATTCAGGTATTCTTCCTCCAATTTGGTCGGGCGGAGTGGAATGTTATATTCGCCACTCTCAGTATCGCCACTATACCGATGATCCTTGTCTACGTCCTGCTGCAGCGCTGGTTTATCCGGGGGCTGACCTCGGGCTCCATCAAAGGTTAACGGGAGACATTCATGGATATCATCAGCTTGGAAAACAACGAGTTGCGACTGGAGTTCGCGCGCGAGACGGGCGCGCTGACGGGATTCACGGCAAAGGAAACGGGCTGGGAAGTGCTCAATCGGCCTCGTCTGGGGCTGTCCTTTCAGCTCCTGATTCCGCTGCCGGGCCGGCGAAACAATCCCGCGTATGGTGAAAAGCAACAGGTCTCTACGGTTGAAGTGGCCGAAGACGCGCTTGGCGTCGCCTTTACTTGGGAGGGCGTAATCTCGGCTTACGGCGGCGAGCATCCAATTAAGTTGGCGATGTCCGTAACCTTGTCCGGCAAGCAGGCGGTCTTCTCCTTATCGATTGACAACCAATCAGAACATGTGGTTGAGACTGTGCATTTTCCCTACTTCGGCGATGTGCAGCGGCCGCCCGGCGCCGAAGCATTTGAGTCTTTCCACTACGGTTATGCCGAGGCGGTGCGGCGCAGCCTTTTTCCTACCTTTGATAACACTTTGGGCTACTACGGCTTCGATTATCCGGTGCAATACGGTCCCGATTCCTGGCGCAGCGGCGCGCCGGCTGTGCCCTATGTTTTGCTGCGAAGCGCTGATGAGGGCCTGTATGTCGGTATAAATGAGCCGAGTGCGGAATTGGTCGCTTGGCACAATGAGCTGCGACCCGGCTATGACAGCGCGATCGACTTTCGCGTACCGGAATCCTCATCCATCAGCGGCCTGGAGGTGGCGACGCGCTTCGCCGCCATTCATCTGCCCTATTTGCAGCCCGGCGAATCACGCGCGCTGACGCCGATTGCCGTGCAGCCATTTCAAGGCGGCTGGCAGCAAGGGGTGGATGTCTACCGGCGCTGGCGTGACAACTGGATGAAGACGCCCGAGATACCGGAATGGGCGCGCCAACCGCATGCCTGGTGGCAGCTGCACATCAACTCGCCGGAAGA